>NZ_CP020373.1:4095000-4435000 GCF_003957745.1 Shewanella khirikhana
CATCCGGTCGCGCTTGGCTCACCGGGTCAGGGCTGCGTATTCTACGCTTTCCTGCTTTCGCGTCAAGCAGTTTTTGCAAACTTTCTTTTCGCGCCGTTGAAACTCGCTTTCGCTCATCTCAACTCCCTTCACAACCCGCTACGCTTAGCGCCGCTTGCCGTGTCAGTGGATGCGCATTATAGGGACACCAAACTTTTGCGCAAGGGCTTTTTTGAAGAAAACTTCGGTTTTTATCGCGTTCGTTTATTTTGCGAACTAAAAGCACAAAAAAGGGGCATTTCGCCCCTTTTTTGTGTGTTGGTTGCATGCCCTGGTGCCTGTTGGCACCTTTTGGCGAACCTGGTTAAGGCCCGAAGAAACGGGTTTCCTGCACGGCTTCGACTTCAGGAACGTCTTCTGCCACTACCCGGATATTGATTTTGGTAATGGGCCGTTTCAACTCCACCGGGTCCACGGCCACACTGACGGGCAGGGTGAGCACTTCACCGGCGTTGACCGAAACAGTCTGCTCACCAATCCAGCGGTAGTTTGGCAAGCCTTCTACCGACAGACGATAAACGTGGCTCACTTCTGTCTTGTTAAGGATCTTCAGGGTAAAGGTGTTTTCAATCAGGCCACGACTATCCTGACGGTAAAGCGCATTACGGTCGCGGATAACATCAATACGCAGTGGCGAGATGGTCGCTACCAGGCCAACGAATACCAGCACCATGGCGGTGAGCACCACACCGTAGCCCACCAGCTTGGGCCGCATGACTTTTTCCTGCTTACCCTCAAGCTTATTTTCTGTGGTGTAACTGATAAGGCCTTTGGCGTAACCCATACGGTCCATGGTCTGATCGCAGGCATCGATACAGGCGCCGCAGTTAATACACTCATACTGCATGCCATTACGGATATCGATACCGGTTGGGCACACCTGCACACAGAGGTCACAGTCGATACAGTCGCCCAGTCCCATTTCTTTAGGGTCAGCTTTACGTGAACGTGGACCACGGGTTTCGCCTCGGGCCGCGTCATAACCCACAATAAAGGTGTTCTTGTCGAACATGGCTGCCTGGAAGCGGGCGTAAGGGCACATGTGGATACACATGATTTCCCGCATCCAACCAGCATTACCGTAAGTGGCGAAGGTAAAGAAGATGACCCAGAAGTAGACGCCACCGCTGGCATTGAGTGTCAGCACATCGAGATAGAGCTCGCGGGTTGGCACAAAATAGGAAACAAACGTGGTGGCGGTGAGGAAGGATATCAGCAGCCAGCTGGCATGCTTGGCGGTTTTGCGCCAGGTCTTATCGAAGTTCCATGGCATCTGGTCCATTTTGATCCGCTTGTTGCGCGGGCCTTCGAGTTTTTCTTCAAACCAGATAAAGATAAAGGTCCACACGGTTTGCGGACAGGTATAGCCGCACCAGACCCGGCCAAGGTAGGTAGTCACAAAGAACAGACCAAAGGCGGCAATCATAAACAGCGCCGCCAGCAACGTCAGATCCTGAGGCCAGATGGTCAAACCGAAAATATGAAATTTCTGTTCGGCCAGGTTGAACCAAACGGCTTGCCTATCACCCCATGGGAGCCAGGGCAAGATAAGGAAGAACAACATAGCCACCCAACCCATGCGGCGGCGCAGTTTACTCCACAAACCATCCACGGCGCGGACATATATACGGTTTCGCGGGTTGAATCGGTCCGCCTTACCGGCATCCGGTTGGTGGATTTTGATCCGCTCGGCTTTCGAGTAGTCCTTGTTATTCGAATCTGCGTTCATCTGACAGCCTTTATTACTGCTTTAATATTGCTCGAAAAGTGGCTTATTATAGCCATATTTATAGTGCACATTCACTCGATTGGACCAAAAGATGAGAGGATGGATTATCCTGGCAGCCCTCGCAGGTGGCTTATATTACCTGTATACCGAAACCGACAAGCTTGATGAGCCTATCGCCGAAACCCAGGCGGTGCTGAAAAAAATCGAGCGAAAGCTCGATTCGTTGACCGGTACCCAGATCATCAGGGTTGACGGCAGATTGCAGAAACTCAAGGCTGAGATAGGCGAGCGCCTGTCCTCTGCCGAGCTTTCAGAATTTGATGCTGTACTGACCGATAAAAACAGTGTGATCGATTTCAAAACCGAATACTGCGGCAGCGCCAATGCCACTCACCCGGTTTTTGATAAAGAAAACCTGCAGTTTATTTGCGACAACCTCTGATAATTTTTGTCGCCCATCCCATAGCTTTTTCCTTAAAGCATTGACCCAAAACTGACTTGAGCCTAGCCTGTGGCAACTAATCTGAACACAGGCAGGCTCAGTCATGACCCAAAAAGTTTCTGATAATTTTGATCCAGATCTCTGGACAGAAGTACCCGGTTTTGCATTCGAAGACATTACCTACCACAGAGCCAAAGATCAGGGCACTGTACGTATCGCCTTCAACCGTCCCGACTGCCTGAATGCCTTCCGCCCCAAAACCGTGGATGAGCTTTACACCGCCCTGGACCATGCCCGCCAATGGTCAGACGTAGGCTGCGTACTGCTCACCGGTAATGGCCCGTCCGCCAAAGGCCAGTATTCGTTTTCCTCCGGCGGTGATCAGCGTATTCGTGGTAAAGACGGCTACAAGTACGAAGGCGCCGAGCCTGGCAGTGCAGATGTGGCGCGCATGGGCAGACTGCACATTCTCGAAGTGCAGCGGCTTATCCGCTTTATGCCAAAAGTGGTCATTGCCGTGGTGCCGGGCTGGGCCGTGGGCGGCGGCCACAGTTTGCACGTGGTGTGCGACCTCACTTTAGCGTCCAAAGAACATGCCGTATTCAAACAAACGGATCCGGATGTGGCCAGCTTCGACTCCGGCTACGGCAGCGCTTATCTGGCCAAGATGGTGGGGCAAAAGCGGGCGCGGGAAATCTTCTTCCTCGGCTTTAACTACAGTGCCGATGAAGCGGTAGCCATGGGTATGGTCAATCGCAGCATTCCCCATGCCGAGCTTGAAGTGGAAGCACTGCGCTGGGCCAAAGAGATTAACTCCAAGTCGCCCACCGCCATGCGCATGCTTAAATACGGCTTTAACCTGCCCGATGACGGCTTGGTCGGCCAGCAACTGTTTGCCGGTGAAGCAACCCGCCTGGCCTACGGCACCGATGAGGCCCAGGAAGGTCGCGATGCCTTCCTGGAAAAGCGCGATCAGGATTACAGCAAGTTCCCCTGGCACTACTGATAGCAGCCAAGCATCCCATCCAAGACGCAGCCCCACGCTGCGTCTTTTGTTTTAATCGACCCGCTCGTTTACCCCAATTGAACAATTTAACTTTACTTGCAAGTGATAACCATTATCATTTAAATTAATTCATCTATGGGGGAAACCACTATGTTAAAGACCATGACCTTTGCCATGCTGCACTTTGGTGTGGCCTTCAGCATCACCTATCTGCTCACCGGCAGCGTTGTCGTTGGAGGTGCTGTGGCCCTGATAGAGCCCACCATCAACACAGTGGTGTTTTACTTCCACGAAAAGGTATGGAAGCGGATTGAAGCAAAAAAGTCCGTACTTTTGATTGAGGCGTAAGCCAGATCAATGCCATATCAAACCAACTAAACTTATTACCACCAATAGCTTATCAACCTTAAGTTGAATGTTAATTCATCTCTAATACAACTAACAATTGAGTGAAGAACATTCACACAGCCCAATGTTTCACATTTGCAAAGAAATGGATTTGACCTTTGCAGTCGAAACAAGCGACAGCTCCGTGTGAATAACATGGAGGTTGGTTTGGCGCGCACGCTTTCTGTTTCCCTCAGGTATATAACAGCATCAGTATCGCTGATGCTGCTGAGCGCCTGCACATCTATCAAGATTTACGACGACAACACTGTCAGTGTTGAGCGCTATTTTGGCTTCCCCATCATCAATGTGACTCCCAATATAGGAGCTATCGCATTGGTGGAGACTAAAGGACTGGGATTTATCTCGACACCCACTGGCACCACCTTGGGATGGGTAAGTGAACAACTTGCCTCAGTTCCCATAGACGCCAAGTGCCATGTAGTGCTGTGGCTTGAAGATCCGGAGCAATTGGAATTGCTCCTGTCTTTGCTGCAACGGCATCAACAATCGTTAGATAACATCTGTATCGCATCCCATGGAGGGACTCAAAATGACAATTAGATCAACCCTGGTAACCTTTGCAGCTTTGACGCTGATAACGGCCTGCACGCCATTGCAACAGGCTCCCTTAGTGTATTCATCAAAAGTCATTGTCGGCGTGGATGTAAGCGCCAATGCCAACGATGCACAAGGTGTATCAATCAATCTCGGCGTTAAATCTGTGGATGCTGCCTACGTACCCGTGGCTGTTTCAAAAGAAGGGCAAACAACAATTGATAAATTGGAAGCAACTTACGGCAAGCAAACAATAATGCAAACGCTGGAGCAAGTTCCTGGCTCAAAAGCCAAATTCGACAACTTGCTTAAAAGCAAACAAGACCTTACACAAGCAGTTAATAACAGAGATTCTTTGGCATCATCCAAAGGAATAGCGGATCCCGCCACCCAAAATGCCGAACAAGATGTCATCTTAAAGCAAGCACAGTTAGCCAAATCCGAGAAGGACTTCATTGATATGGTGAGCCTACTGCAAACGCCTCGTACAGATGCCATGTCGACATACGGCAGTTTTAGTTCAGAAAGTGGCGGTGCGAAAGACAATGCCAGTTTAAACGTGGGTAAAGTGTTTTCGACCGGTGTTGCCTCCCAACATTTAACGGAAGCCGTAAAATTATCAGCTATTTATGCAAATCAGACCCAGTGTTTGGAGCAACAAAATAAACTAATTGCGCTAGCAGATAATGCCGACAAACCTGCACTGGCAAAGCTAGCCATTGAAAACTGCACCCCGAAATAAACAAAAAAGCCTCCCCGAGGGGAGGCAATACTCGACATACAACTTGGTTATTCGACAGTCACTGACTTTGCCAGGTTGCGTGGCTGGTCGACGTCGGTACCCTTGATCAGGGCCACGTGGTACGACAGCAGCTGCAGCGGAATGGTGTAGATGAGCGGTGCCATAAACTCATCACAATGCGGCACCGGGATCACTTTCATGGTTTCATCCGAGGCAAATTCAGCGTCTTTGTCGGCAAACACATACATAAGACCGCCGCGGGCGCGCACTTCTTCCACGTTCGACTTTAATTTTTCCAAAAGCTCGTTATTGGGCGCCACCACAATCACCGGCATATCGGCATCAATCAGCGCCAGCGGGCCGTGCTTGAGCTCGCCGGAAGCGTAGGCTTCGGCGTGGATGTAGGAGATTTCCTTAAGCTTGAGCGCTCCTTCCATGGCGATGGGGTACTGATCGCCACGGCCGAGGAACAGCGCATGGTGCTTGTCGGCGAAGTCTTCGGCCAGTGAAGCAATGGCATCATCCAGACCCAGCGCCTGCTCAACCTTGGCCGGCAGTGATTGCAGGCTTTGGGTTAAAGATGATTGCAGCTCAGCAGACATGCCATTGTTGCGGCCAATCACGGCGGTAAGCATCAACAGACCCGCCAGCTGCACGGTAAAAGCCTTGGTCGAAGCCACGCCGATTTCAGCACCGGCTTTCATCATGTAAGCCATATCGGATTCACGCACCAGTGACGAGCCGGGCACGTTACAGATGGTCAGGGTAGCCTGATAGCCCATCTCTTTCGCCAGACGCAGCGCCGCCAGGGTATCGGCGGTCTCGCCGGACTGGGAAATGGTCACCAGCAGGCTGTTGGGGAACAGGTGCGACTTGCGATAGCGAAACTCGGAGGCGATTTCCACGTTGCACGACACGCCGGCCCACTGCTCCAGCCAGTAACGGGCAGTCATGCCCGCATGGTAGCTGGTACCACAGGCGATGATTTGCACGTGCTTGATATCTTTCAAAAGCTCGGCGGCCTTGTCGCCGAAGGCGCTGTCCTGCACCTGCATATTGGCGATACGGCCTTCGAGGGTGCGCGCCAGCGCCCGTGGCTGCTCATAGATTTCCTTGAGCATATAGTGGCGGTACTCGCCCTTATCGCCGGCATCGTGGGTTACTTCTGACTCTTTGGCTTCGCGCTCAACTTCATTGCCGTTTACATCGAAGATACGCACGCTGCGGCGCATCACTTCGGCCACATCCCCTTCTTCGAGGAAGGCAAAAGTGCGGGTTACCGGCAGCAGTGCCAGTTGATCGGAAGCCACAAAGTTTTCGCCCAAACCAAAGCCAATCACCAGCGGGCTGCCACTGCGGGCGACAACCATGCGCTCGGCGTCACGGCGGTCAATCACCACAGTGCCGTAAGCGCCTTCGAGCTGCTTCACCGTGGCCTGCACAGCGGCCAGCAGGGTGTCGTGGCTCTTGAGTTCATGGTGCACCAGGTGGCAAATCACTTCGGTATCGGTGTCGGAATTGAACTGATAACCCAGGCCCTTTAAGCGCTCACGCAGCTTGGCGTGGTTTTCGATAATGCCATTGTGCACCACGGCGATATCGCCCTCGGACTGGTGCGGGTGGGCATTGCGCTCGCTTGGCTCACCATGGGTGGCCCAGCGGGTGTGGGCGATGCCGGTACCACCGGCAAGCGGCGCTTCGGCCAGTGCATCGGCCAGCTCCTGCACCTTGCCTACGCGGCGGGTACGGTTCATTTCACTGTGGTTGATGATGGCCATACCGGCCGAGTCATAACCACGATATTCCAGACGACGCAGGCCCTCGAGCAAAATTTCGGCCACATCCCTTTGCGCCACGGCGCCAACGATTCCACACATGCTTGTATTTTCCGTAAGGTCTAAATAACGGTTACTGAACGTCTGCCAGATACACCTTCACTCCGTAGGACTCGATAGTGGCCACTGCCTCTTTGGGCAATCTGTTGTCTGTGACCACACAGCTGACCTGGCTCCAGGGCAGTTCGAGATTGGGAATGCGCCGGCCTATCTTGTCGGACTCCAGCATGACAATCACCTCCCGCGACACTTCGGCCATCACACGTGACAGGCCAACGAGTTCGTTGAAGGTGGTGGTGCCGCGGCTGAGGTCTATGCCATCGGCACCAATAAACAGTTGATCGAAGTCGTAAGAACGCAGCACCTGCTCAGCCACCAGCCCCTGAAAGCTTTCAGAGTGCGGATCCCAGGTGCCGCCGGTCATCAGCAGGGTCGGTTCCTGCTCCAATTCGCGAATGGCATTGGCCAGCTGCAGCGAATTGGTCATCACCACCAGCCCGCGACGATGGGCAAGCTCGGGGATAAGCCCCAGAGTGGTGCTGCCATAGTCGATGATGATGCGGTTATGGTCGCGGATAAGCCCGGCGGCCTCTTTGGCAATGGCGAGCTTCACCGGGGAGATGGCCACCGCCTGAGCATTCAGCTCCTGCGGCAGTGGGATGGCACCGCCATAACGGCGAAACAGCAGCCCGGCCTTTTCCAGCTCGGCCAAATCCTTGCGAATGGTCACCTCAGAGGTGGCAAACTCGCTCGCCAACTGGTCGACATTCACCTCACCCTGGGTATTCAGAAGTTCGATAATGCTGCGGCGGCGCTGCTGAGTGTTGCGTTTGGTCATCCGTTACGTTCAACTTAACTTTCGATTCGAAAGATAGATTATATAGAAACGAAACAAATTTACCAAGAATGAAATTTAAGCAACGAAAAAGGCAGCCAAACGGCTGCCCTGATGAAAAAGCGGAACGACTTAGAAGCGGGCGTTCAATGCCAGGTTAAAGTTGCGCTCCTGACCTATGGTGACCATCTGGTAATTGCCGCCATCGAGGTAATCGGTGTCGAACAGGTTGCGCACGTTGGCACGCACATCGAACTCACTGCCACCGATATGGAAGGTGTAGGCGGCCCCCATATCGAAACGCAGGTAACCGTCTTTACTGATGCTGTTTTGGGTATCGGCAAAGCGCTCGCCCACATAGACGGCACCGAAGTTCATGGCAAAGTTATCGGTCAGCTCGTAACGACTCCAGATATTGGCCGACCACTCGGGGGCATCGATAGGCGTTTTGCCATTGAGTGCATCGGCGGTTTTGTACTGAGCATCCAGATACATCATCGAGGCGGTCACGAACAGACTGTCACTCACCTGACCCTGAGCGCCCAGCTCAAAGCCCTTGTGGTGCTGAACGCCGTCCTGACGGGTTTGCTGGGTCGCGCTGCCCACCGGAGTGTCGAGGGTATGCACCACCACCCGGTTGTCGATTTCGATGTCGAACAGAGCGCCGGTCAGCAGCAGGCCGCCATTCATCAGCTCCCACTTGGCGCCGAGTTCATACTGGGTACCAAACTCGGGATCGAGCTCCATCTTATCGCTCAGGTCATTCTCATTATTTACCGAACCCTGAGGCACAAAACTCTTTGAGTAGTTGGCGTAGAGGCTCAGATCCTGCTGCGGCTGCCAGATCACCCCAAACTTGGGTGACAGTGCATTGTCGTTGCCACTCTGTTCTTTTTGCTCATCGAAACGTACTCCGGCCAACACCTTCCAGTGATCGTTGATGCTGATAAGGTCTTGCAGGTACACACCGTAGAACTCGTATTCGCTGGTGTACCAGCTGTCATCGTCGTGATAGTCGATATCCGGACGGGTGGCTGCCACGCCGGGCATCACGGTTTGGCTTTTCCCCTTGACCCGCAGCTGGGCATAACCGTAATCGAGCTTGTTGGCACCCAGCAGCAACTTATGCTCCATACCTGCCAGCTCAAACTGGCCGTTCAGATCCACATAAGCCGTCTTGTGGCTCCAATCATCGAAACGGTCAAAGGGGCTGATCTTGTAGCCTTCGGTCATGGCGTTTTCGTTATAGGTTGGCAACGAATCGAAGCGACGACGGTTGAACTGCTGGTCGTTATAGCCAAGCTTCAGGTTCCAGTTGTCGCTCAGCTGCCAGGCAATGTCGGCGCCGAGGTTGGTAATGCTGTTATCGGTAAAGGCCCAGGGCATGTCCCAGATTTGCTCACGGCCACCAATCAGGTTACCGCTTTTATCGAGCCAGCCGCCCACATCGATGCCGGTTTTGTCTTCGGTGCGGTCGTAGCGCAGCGACAGCAGCAGGTTATCGCTGATGTCGTAATCGACAGCCACAAAGCCAAGCCAGCGGTCACGCTCCTGCTGCTCGGCAGCCTCGCCCGCCAGTGGCGAGTAACTGCGCCAGTATTCGGTGTCCTGCTTCACGCCCACGGCGCGGTATCTTAAGGTTTCGGCCTCGTTGATGGCGCCACCGGCATCCAGTTGGAAACGGGTCGAGCCTGAATCGTCGGTATCAAAACCGAGTTCGAACAGGTTGTCGTAAGTGGGCTTCTTGGTGACCATGTTCACCAGGCCACCGGGGCCAGACTGACCATAGAGCATGGAAGAAGGCCCCTTGAGCACTTCCACCTGACTTAAGATTTCAATCGGCAATACATAATGGGCAAACAGCTGATGACCGTTGGCGAGGTAACCAGAGCCTGAGTCCAGCTCGAAACCCCGCAATGAAAACACCTGACGGTTCCAACGCTGACTGCCAGCGGTAATGGAGGAGTCATTCACCAGCACTTCGGCCAGGTTTGTGGCCAGCTGCTCATCGGTCACGAAGTCCGGGATCACGCTCACCGACTGGGGAGTCTCCAGCAGGGACATGTCGCCGCGCATGGCGCCATTGGCTGCGCCAACCTTATATTCGTTGAAGCTGCGGCCTTTAACTTCGATGCGCTCGATGTTGCCATTTGATACCTCATTGGCCAGTGCCAACGGGGATTGCAGCGCGGCCACGACGGCCAGGCTCAGGGTGGAGAATTTGAGTGACATGCCTACCTCTTTACCAACTCTGTCAAAAAGTCTTACGAAACCGGCAGCACTATAATTGAGAATAGTTCTTATTTGATTTTCTTTACGGTAATTTACAATTGCAGGTGATGGGGATCACAAAAGGTTCCTCAGAAACGAAAAAGCGGCGCAAATGCGCCGCCTTTGACTAAGCCAAAACTTTTACTTTGGCTTTTTCACCGGACGTTGCCAGCCCTGAATATGGCGCTGCTTAACGCGGGTGATCACCAACTCATTTTCGCCCACTTCGCGGGTGATGGTGGAGCCAGCGCCCAAGGTCGCCCCCTTACGGATCACCACAGGTGCCACCAGCTGGGTATCGCTGCCGACAAACACATCATCTTCAATCACGGTCAGGTGCTTGTTGGCACCATCGTAGTTACAGGTGATGGTGCCCGCGCCTATGTTAACGCCCTTACCAATCTCAGCATCACCAAGATACGCCAGATGCCCGGCCTTGGAGCCTTCACCCAGCAAGGCTTTTTTCATTTCAACGAAGTTGCCTATATGCGCATCTTTGTGCAGCTCAGCGCCGGGGCGCAGACGGGCGAATGGACCAGCACTGGCGCTATCACCGAGCTTGGCACCTTCGATAATGCTGTACGGCTTAATTTCGGCGTTATCGGCAATCTCACAGTCGATAAGGATGGCACCGGCACCAATGGTAACGTTATTGCCAAGCTTGACCGTGCCTTCAAAAATCACGTTCACATCGATCATCACGTCCATGCCCACAGTCACGTCGCCGCGAATGTCGATACGGGCCGGGTCACGCAGGTTGGCGCCATTAAGCATCAGCTCTTCGGCGCGGCGCGCCTGATAGGCACGCTCAAGTGCCGCCAGCTGCACCCGGTTGTTGGCGCCTTCGGTCTCGATGGGATTGGCGGGATGGGCGGTATCAATTGCCACACCGTCGGCGTGGGCCATGGCTATCACGTCGGTAAGGTAAAACTCGCCCTGGGCGTTGTTGTTCTCGAGGCGGCCAAGCCAGCTCTTGAGCCGCTTGCCCGGCAGCGCCATGATGCCGCTGTTGATTTCGTTAATCTTGAGCTGCTCCGGGCTGGCATCTTTCTGCTCTATGATGCCAACGACTTTGCCACCTTCGCGCACCATGCGGCCATAGCCTGTGGGGTTGTTAAGATGCACCGTCAGCACGGCCACGCCATCGGGTTGGCGGGCAGCCAGCAAGGCTTCGAGGGTTTCTTTGCGGGTCAGCGGCACGTCGCCGTAGAGCACCAGCACTGTGTCCTCGTCATTGATGTGGTCAATCGCCTGCGCCACCGCATGGCCGGTACCCAGCTGCTCGGCCTGCAACACAAAGTTCAGCGGCTGCTCGCCCAGCTTTGCTTTCAGCAGTTCGCCGCCATAGCCATACACCAGATTGATGTTATCGGCACTGAGTTCACGTGCCGTGTCTATCACGTGCTGAACCATGGGTTTGTGGGCGACGCTGTGCAGTACCTTGGGCAGGTCTGAGCGCATGCGGGTGCCTTTTCCGGCGGCGAGAA
Organism: Shewanella khirikhana; assembly: GCF_003957745.1. Taxonomy (NCBI): domain Bacteria; kingdom Pseudomonadati; phylum Pseudomonadota; class Gammaproteobacteria; order Alteromonadales; family Shewanellaceae; genus Shewanella; species Shewanella khirikhana. Next base: position 4,106,332 of record NZ_CP020373.1, read on the forward strand.
TGACAACATTGAGCGACATAGGAGGTCCCTTATCTTTTATCTGGCGCAAGTGTACCCGATGGCCGCCTAAAATTCACCGCCGTGCAGAAGAGGACTGGCTATTTTAGCCCAATAAAAAAGGCGCCCTGGGGCGCCTTTTTTGGGACACATTCACCTTATCTGGCAATGTTTTTCTTGATGGTTTCAACCACACGCAGCTGAGCTACGGCCTTGGCCAGCTCGATGGCTGCCGCGGCATAGTTGAAATCGGCACCGGCTTCGGCCATATGGGCCTCGGCGCGACGTTTGGCTTCCAGAGCCGCCTGCTCATCAATGTCTTCGGCACGCAAAGCCACATCAGCCAGCACAGACACAGAATTGGCTTGTACTTCCAGCAAACCGCCGGACAGGTAGAAAACCTCTTCTTTACCGTGCTGCTTAACGATGCGCACCATGCCAGGTTTGATAAAAGTCAGCAGAGGGGCGTGGCCAGGCATGATGCCCAGTTCACCCTCGCCACCGGTCACTTGCAGGTGTTCTACCAGACCGGAAAAAATGCGAGTTTCTGCACTTACGATATCAAGATGTACTGTCATGGCCATAGCGTTCTCCATTTAAGACTCAGGCAGGGCCCGAATTACTTCTTGTTGGCTTTCTCAACGGCTTCGTCGACAGAGCCAACCATGTAGAACGCTTGCTCTGGAATGTGGTCGAACTCACCTTCCAGAATGCCCTTGAAGCCACGGATAGTGTCTTTCAGAGGCACGTACTTACCAGGAGAACCGGTAAATACTTCCGCTACGTGGAACGGCTGAGACAGGAAACGCTCAATCTTACGGGCACGGGATACTGTCATCTTGTCGTCGTCTGACAGTTCGTCCATACCCAGAATCGCGATGATGTCTTTCAGCTCTTTGTAGCGCTGCAGAACGTTTTGAACGCCGTTAGCCACGTCATAGTGCTCTTGGCCAACTACCAGTGGATCCAGCTGACGAGAGGTGGAATCCAGTGGGTCAACCGCTGGGTAGATACCCAGAGAAGCGATTTGACGAGACAGTACCACGGTCGCATCCAAGTGGGCGAAGGTGGTGGCAGGGCTTGGGTCGGTCAAGTCGTCCGCTGGTACGTATACCGCCTGTACGGAGGTAATAGAACCAGTCTTGGTAGAAGTAATACGCTCCTGGAGTACACCCATCTCTTCAGCCAGAGTAGGCTGATAACCTACGGCTGATGGCATACGACCCAGCAGTGCTGATACTTCGGTACCGGCCAGGGTGTAACGGTAGATGTTGTCTACGAACAACAGTACGTCTTTACCCTCGTCACGGAACTTCTCAGCCATGGTCAGACCGGTCAGAGCTACACGCAGACGGTTTCCTGGTGGTTCGTTCATCTGACCGTACACCATGGCTACCTTGTCCAGTACGCCTGATTCCTGCATTTCGTAGTAGAAGTCGTTACCTTCACGGGTACGCTCACCTACACCGGCGAATACAGACAGACCAGAGTGGGCCTTGGCGATGTTGTTGATCAGTTCCATCATGTTAACTGTCTTACCAACGCCCGCACCACCGAACAGACCTACTTTACCACCCTTGGCGAATGGACAAACCAGGTCGATTACCTTGATACCGGTTTCCAGCAGTTCAGTAGTGTTTGACTGCTCTTCATAGGAAGGAGCTTCACGGTGAATTACATAACGCTCATCTTCACCGATAGGACCCGCTTCATCCACAGGCTCGCCCAGCACGTTCATGATACGGCCCAGAGTGGCCTTACCAACAGGAACGGCAATAGCGGAACCAGTGTTTTCAACCTCGATACCACGACGCAGACCGTCAGAAGAACCCATGGCGATGGTACGAACCACACCGCCACCGAGCTGCTGCTGAACTTCCAGCACCAGACCGTTACAGGTACCTTCACCTGTGATCTTCAGAGCGTCATATACCTGAGGTACGGATTGCTGTGGAAACTCAACGTCCACAACCGCGCCAATTACTTGGACAACAGTACCTGTGCTCATGATTAATCCTCTAAAACTTGTATTCGTTACCTAAGCCTTAAACCGCTGCGGCACCGGAAACAATTTCCGACAGTTCCTGCGTAATCGCAGCCTGACGGGCCTTGTTGTATACCAGTTGCAGGTCATCGATCAGCGTACCGGCGTTGTCAGTCGCAGCCTTCATTGCCACCATACGGGCGGCCTGTTCAGACGCGATGTTTTCCACAACACCCTGATACACCTGAGACTCCACATAACGCACCAGCAGAGTATCCAGAAGGTCTTTCGGATCCTGCTCGTAGATGTAGTCCCAGTGATGAGCAATCTCATCATCATCGGATTTAGGCAAAGGCAGCAGCTGCTCGATCACGGGCGTCTGGGTCATGGTGTTCACAAACTTGTTGAATACCACATACAGACGATCCAGTTTGCCTTCGTTGTAAGCCTGCAGCATCACGCGTACAGTCCCGATCAGGTCAGTGAGCTTTGGAGCATCACCGAGGCCTGAGGCGTGGGCTGACACCTGACCGCCAAAAGCTTTGAAGAACTGTACAGAGCGGGCACCGATGGGGCAGAACTCTACCTCAACGCCTTGCTCTTTCCAGCTTTTCACGTCTGACACAACCTTTTTGAACAGGTTGACGTTCAGACCACCACAAAGGCCGCGGTCAGACGCTACAACGATGTAGCCGACCCGCTTGGCTTCTCTCACCTCTAAATAGGGGTGTTTGTATTCAAGAGAACCCTGGGCAACGTGACCGATCACCTTACGCATGCTTTCCGCGTATGGACGGCTGGCAGTCATGCGGTCCTGCGCTCTGCGCATTTTGCTGGCTGCCACCATTTCCATGGCGGACGTGATCTTCTGAGTGTTTTTCACACTCGCGATCTTGGTTTTAATCTCTTTTGCGCCGGCCATCTCTACTCTCCAATCTGGACCTGAGGTGCCTTAAGACACCTCGACGATTTTTACCAGGTTTGGGTTGCCACGAACTTGTCGAGACCAGCTTTCAGCTCAGCTTCGATTTCGGCATTGTAGTCGCCGGTATCGTTGATAAGCTTCATCAGCTCAGCGTGCTCGGAGTTCATGAATGCGAGCAGAGCGGCTTCGAAGTCACCGATCTTCTTCAGAGCAATACCCTTCAGGAAGCCTTTTTCCGCAGCGAAGATCACTACGGCCTGTTCGGCTACGCTCATTGGGGCATATTGCTTCTGCTTCATCAGTTCGGTAACACGCTCACCGTGCTCCAGCTGAGCACGAGTTGCATCGTCAAGGTCAGATGCAAACTGAGAGAACGCAGCAAGCTCACGATACTGTGCCAGCGCGGTACGGATACCACCGGACAGTTTCTTGATGATCTTGGTCTGGGCGGCACCACCTACACGGGATACCGAGATACCTGGGTTAACCGCTGGACGCAGGCCAGAGTTAAACAGGTTGGTTTCCAGGAAGATCTGACCATCGGTAATAGAAATTACGTTGGTCGGTACGAACGCTGATACGTCACCAGCCTGAGTTTCAATGATAGGCAGAGCGGTCAAAGAACCAGTCTTACCAGTCACAGCACCGGCGGTGAACTTCTCAACGTACTCTTCGTTCACGCGGGAAGCACGTTCCAGCAGACGAGAGTGCAAATAGAATACGTCACCTGGGTAAGCTTCACGTCCTGGTGGACGACGCAGCAGCAGGGAGATCTGACGGTAAGCAACGGCCTGCTTAGACAGGTCATCGTATACGATCAGGGCATCTTCACCGCGGTCACGGAAGTATTCACCCATGGTACAACCAGAGTATGGCGCCAGGAACTGCAGGGCAGCGGCTTCAGAAGCAGAAGCTACCACTACAATGGTGTTGGCCAGAGCACCGTGCTCTTCCAGCTTGCGCACTACGTTGGCGATGGTAGAAGCCTTCTGGCCTACTGCAACGTACACACACTTGATGCCGGAATCGCGCTGGTTGATGATGGCGTCGATAGCCATCGCAGTCTTACCAGTCTGACGGTCACCGATGATCAGCTCACGCTGGCCACGACCGATTGGGATCATGGAGTCAACGGCTTTATAACCAGTCTGTACAGGCTGGGAAACTGACTTACGGTCAATTACACCAGGAGCGATCATTTCAACAGGCGCGAAACCGTCATTGTTGACGGGGCCTTTGCCGTCGATAGGCTCACCCAGAGTGTTAACCACACGGCCCAGCAGGCCGCGGCCAACTGGAACTTCCAGAATACGGCCAGTGGTTTTAACTTTTACGCCCTCAGCCAGATCGGCGTAAGGCCCCATTACTACGGCACCTACGGAATCGCGCTCGAGGTTCAACGCGATTGCATAACGGTTACCTGGCAGTTCGATCATTTCACCCTGCATTACATCGGCCAGGCCGTGTACGCGGATGATGCCATCGCTCACCGCAACGATAGTACCTTCGTTACGGGCTTCGCTGACTACGTCGAACTGCTCGATCCGCTGCTTAATCAGATCGCTGATTTCAGTGGAATTCAGTTGCATGCTCAAACTCCCAATTACGATTGCAGCTTATCAGACAGACGGGCAAGTTTGCCGCTGACGGAACCATCGATCACGAGGTCCCCTGCCTTGATAATTACACCGGCGATCAGGCCGGCATCCACGCTGCAATTCAGCTTAACTTTGCGTGCGAGACGTTTCTCAAGGGAAACACTAATCTGCTGTTGTTGTGCTTCGGAAAGCTCAGTGGCAGATACCACTTCAGCTTCAACTTCCTTGGCCCATTCCAGACGGTACTCAGCAAACAGCTGAGTCACAGCAGGCAGTACTTCCAAACGACCGTTTTCAGCCATCACCTTGATCAGGTTTTGACCGTGCTCGTTGAGCTGCTCACCACAAACATCAATAAAGAGTTTGGCGAGCGCGCTGCTGGCCATAGAGCCAGCGAGCAGTGGACGCATGGTTTCATTTTCAGTCACCAGTGCGGCAAAACCGAGCATCTCTGCCCAGCTATCCACGGCCTGTTTTTCAACGGCAAAATCAAAAGCTGCCTTTGCATAAGGGCGAGCAATGGTGGTTAACTCAGCCATACCCCTTCTCCCTTATCAAATTTCAGCGACAAGCTTTTCAACTATGTCACTGTGTGCGGCTGCATCAATCGAACGTTCGAGGATCTTCTCAGCACCCACAAGGGCCAGAGTTGCAACCTGCTTGCGCAGTTCCTCTTTCACGCGATTGCGTTCAGCTTCAATTTCAGCTTTACCCTGAGCGATGATACGTGCACGCTCAGCATCAGCCTCGGCTTTTGCTTCTTCAACGATCTGAGCCTTGCGCTTATTGGCAGACTCGATGATTTCATTGGCTGTAGCTTTGGCTTCTTTGAGCTGCTCGGTGGCCTTGGCCTGAGCGAGCTCCAGGTCTTTTGCCGCGCGGTCAGCATTGGCAAGACCGTCAGCAATCCTCTTCTGGCGCTCTTCGATGGCATTCATCAAAGGGGGCCATACATACTTCATGCAGAACCACACGAAGATAATAAAGGCGACCGTCTGACCGATTAGGGTAGCGTTGATATTCACAACAGCCTCCTATTATGAGTTAAGACAGAAGCGGTTTTATTACAGCATTGCGCCCAGTGGGTTGGTGAACAGCATGTACAGAGCAATACCCACACCGATCATGGTTACGGCGTCGAGCAGACCAGCCACGATGAACATCTTAACCTGCAGCATAGGAGCCATTTCTGGTTGACGAGCAGCGCCTTCCAGGAACTTGCCGCCCAGAAGACCGAAACCGATAGCGGTACCCAGTGCACCCATACCAATCAGCAGAGCAACAGCGATTGCAGTAAAGCCCAGAATAGTTTCCATCTGTATCTCCAGTATCTAAATCTAAATTAGTTGATGATTTAGTTAAAAAATTTCTTCAGCAATCCTTAATGATCTTCATGAGCCATGCTGAGGTAAACAATAGTCAGCATCATGAAGATAAACGCTTGCAGCGTGATAACCAGAATGTGGAAAATCAACCAGCCCAGTTGCAGGGTCACACCCAGGGAGGCGATCAGCCAGTTGGCACCATACATCAGCGCAATAAGGATGAAGATCAACTCACCCGCATACAGGTTACCGAATAGACGCAGAGCCAATGAGATTGGCTTGGCGATCAGGGTAACTGATTCCAGCAGGAGGTTGACGGGTATCATTGCCCAGTGGTTAAAGGGCTGCAGTGTCAGTTCCTTCACAAAACCAGACACTCCCTTGACCTTGATGCTGTAGTAGATAATCAGCAAGAACACACCCAGCGCGAGGCTGAAGGTGATGTTCAGGTCAGTCGTCGGAACCACTTTCAGGTAAGGCACACCCAGCAGAGCTGCAGTGTGTGGCAGCCAGTCAACTGGCACCATGTCCATGAAGTTCATCATGAAAACCCAAACGAAGATGGTCAGAGCGAGAGGAGCGATCAGGGCATTGCGACCGTGGAAGGTTTCTTTCACGCTGTTGTCAACGAACTCAACGATCATCTCGACGAAGCACTGAAGCTTGCCGGGAACGCCAGTCGTTGCCTTTTTGCCAACGCTGCGGAAAACCCACAGAAACAAAACACCAAGACCAACCGAAAAGAGCAACGAATCAATATGCCATGTCCAGAATCCTTCACCAACGGAAAGGTTGGTCAGGTGATGCTGGATATAGCCCTGCGGTGTTAACGCTTCACCAGTTGCAGCCATGATTCATCCCACTTTACTTTTGCTTGAAGTATAAAGGCGCTGTCCAGTGCACCAGCAGTGCCAGGGAATAACAAACAAAAAGCGGCATAAAGACGACCTTAAGTTTGATAAACACCAGCGAAAACAGCGCAATGGTTAACAGCAACTTTACCGCTTCCCCCCAGTAGAAGGTTTTCAGTACCTTCCCTGATGCACTTGCTCCCGAATGGGAAAAAGCGAGGGTTGCGAATACAAAATTAGGGAGCACAGCTATCAGCGTACCGGCCAAAGCCGATATACCGTATTGCGCTCCCCATACGACGAAGAAGAGAACCGATGCACCCCCGGCCACCGCCGCCTGCATCAACACCAATTTATAGGCAGACCACCGGCCACGACGCGCCAAAACCTTGCTCAATTCTCATTCTCCGCATTCGGACTTTTTGTTTCGGTGACCGGACAACAAAATGCCGTAAAAAGTCACAGTACAAAAAGCTTGCGAAAGTATACCTTTTCGGGCCTTCAATGCAACTTTGAGATGCGCAAAATCGCCACTTTTCAGCGGTTCTACGACCAAAGATTCAAAATGCAAAGATTAACATTCGTCACAAATTTACATGAAACTCTGTTAACTGCATTAAATCAGCGGATTTTGCTGAGAATCCCGTCTAATTCAGCAAGATTTTGGTAGTTAATTACAATTTTACCTTTGCCCTTACTGCCATGGTTTATCGAAACCTTGGCACCAAGCTTCTCAATCAACTGCTGCTCGAGACGGGTTACATCGTGATCTTTGACAGCTTTTTCAGCTTCTTTGGGAGGATTTAAGCTTCTATTAATTAATCGTTCAGTTTCCCGAACGGTGAGCTCTTTAGCGGCAACCAATCTTGCCAGATTTGTCTGTTCTTCACCCTCTACGGCGAGCAGTGCACGGGCATGCCCCATGTCGATATCACCGTATTCAAGCAAGCGCTTAACGGGGTCGTTCAGACTGTTGAGACGCAGCAGGTTAGTGACCGTAGTGCGCGATTTGCCCACAGCATCGGCCACCTGCTGGTGGGTGAGTTCAAATTCTTCCAGCAGGCGCTGCAGCGCAATCGCCTCTTCCATGGCATTCAAATCTTCGCGCTGAATGTTTTCAATCAGCGCGATGGCCACGGCGGATTCATCGGGTACTTGCTTGATAATACAAGGTACTTTTTCAAGCTTCGCCAGTTGCGACGCACGCCAGCGGCGTTCACCGGCGATAATTTCATACTTTTGCTCGGCGATTTTACGCACCACTATGGGCTGAATGATGCCCTGAGCACGAATGGACTCTGCCAACTCCTCCAGCGCCTCTGGAGACATGTCTTTACGGGGCTGATACTTGCCGGGCTGCAGCAAATCCACGTCCAGATGGACCAAATCGTCCTGTTTGTCGGCCCGCGCGGCTTCCTGTTCCAGTTTCTTGCTGGCGGCATGGCTGGTGCTCAGCAGCGCATCCAGTCCCTTACCCAAGCCCCGTTTTTTCAAAGTCATTGCTAATCCTTACGCCTGCTTCTTTGCCTGGGTTTGCTCACCCCGGCGAATAATCTCTCCCGCCAGGGCCAGGTAGGCCTTGGCGCCGGCACTGGATTTGTCGTAGTACATGGCGGGCGCGCCAAAACTTGGAGCCTCAGCCAGACGAATATTACGGGGGATCACAGTGCGGTAAACCTTCTCGCCAAAATGCTGCTTGAGCTGATCGGACACGTCATTGGCCAATCGGTTGCGAGGATCGTACATGGTACGCAAAATTCCTTCGATGCCAAGCCCCGGATTCACCATGGAGGCCAGCTTGCCGATGGTATCGATAAGGGCGGTGAGACCTTCCAGCGCAAAGTACTCACACTGCATGGGCACCAGCACAGAGTCGGCGGCCGACATGGCATTTACCGTCAGCATGTTCAGCGAAGGCGGGCAGTCGATAAAGATAAAATCATACTCGTCCCTGACGGCAGACAGCGCATTGCGCAGCCGCACTTCACGGGCGAAGAATTCCATCAGCTTGATTTCGGCGGCAGTCACATCACCGTTGGCAGCAATGAGATCGTACTTGCCTTGGGTGTCTCGGATCACCACTTCATCGAAGGGCTTTTCTTCCACGAGCAGCTCATAGGCGGTGTTTTCGGCTTCGTACTTATCGACGCCGCTGCCCATAGTGGCGTTGCCCTGGGGATCGAGGTCAATCAGCAGTACCTTGCGTCTGGTCGCCGCCAAAGAGGCCGCCAGGTTAATGCAAGTTGTTGTTTTTCCTACGCCACCTTTCTGGTTGGCTACGGCAATGACTTTCCCCACAATCTCACCCTGTTGTCGTTGTGTCGTTCATTCCAGGCACAGTGCCTTGGACAAGTTGCTTGATGTTGCGCCCAATTGCAAGGCGCAGACTCACGCTTTAACCAATTTCAGCAGATGGCGCTGCTCATCCAGACCCGGCACGTCCAGGCGGACAGTTTCTGTTAACACAAAGCCTTGCGGGATCCCGGCCATCTCTTCATCGCTGAGTTGGCCTTTGAGCGCATAAAAACTACCGTGCTCAGCAGGCAGATGATGGCACCAGCTGAGCATGTCGCCCACAGAGGCAAAGGCGCGGCTCAGTACCCCATCAAACCCTTGCTCCGGCTGGTACAACTCAACCCGGCTTTCCACCGAACTGATGTTTTTCAGCCCAAGCTCCAGTGCCACCTGCTTTTGGAAGCGAATACGCTTGCCCAGGCTATCCAGCAGCACAAATTCTTTGTCAGGGTTGATAATGGCCAGCGGGATCCCCGGCAAACCAGGGCCTGTGCCCACATCGATAAAACGATCGCCACTCAAATGGGGCGACACCACCAGGCTGTCGAGGATATGACGGGTCAGCATCTGCCCCGGATCCCTTACCGACGTCAGGTTGTAAGCCTTGTTCCACTTGTCCAGCAGCGCCACAAAGGCCAGCAGTTTGGTTTGCTGTTCGGCACTGATTTCAAGACCGGCTTTGGCCAGATCCCGGCTGAGTTTATCGGCTAACACAGGATGATACTCCGTTAATGCCACGTTTGATGGGGCTATTATGAAGGGCAGAAAAAGTGAAGGGAAGGGCAGCGCCTTCCCTTTGGTTCAGCTTCGAGCGACTCAGGCGCTCTTTCTGAGCAGACCACGCTTTTTGAGGTGAACCAGCAAGATGGAAATGGCCGCCGGAGTCACACCGGAAATGCGCGACGCCTGACCTATGGTTTCCGGCTTGTGGTTATTGAGCTTGGCAGTCACCTCGTTGGACAGGCCCGGCACTTCGCTGTAGTCCAGATCCAGAGGCAAACGGGTGTTTTCGTTACGCTCGGCCTTGGCAATTTCATCCTGCTGACGCTGGATGTAACCGGCGTATTTCACCTGAATCTGCACCTGTTCGGCGGCCAGCGGATCGGCAAGACCTGGGCCGAAGCCCTCGATCTTCATCAGCGATTCGTAATCCATTTCCGGACGGCGCAGCAGATCTTCAAGAGATGCTTCCCGCGACAGCGGCGCGCTCAGGGTTTCATTCAGTTCAGCCAGTTGCGGTGAGTTCATGTGCACCCACTGGCTGCGCAGGCGCTGCTGCTCAGTCTCGATGGATTCACGCTTCTCGTTGAATTTCTGCCAGCGGAAGTCGTCCACTAGGCCCAGTTCACGGCCGGTTTCGGTCAGGCGCAGATCGGCATTGTCTTCACGCAGCAGCAGGCGGTATTCGGCGCGGCTGGTGAACATGCGGTAGGGCTCTTTGGTACCCAGGGTCGACAGATCGTCCACCAACACTCCGAGGTAAGCCTGATCGCGCCGTGGCGCCCAGGCTTCTTTGCCCTGCACCTGCAGTGCGGCGTTCATACCGGCCAGCAATCCCTGAGCACCGGCTTCTTCGTAACCTGTGGTGCCGTTGATTTGTCCGGCAAAGAACAAACCATCTATCACTTTGGTTTCCAGAGAGTTTTTCAAATCACGTGGATCGAAATAATCGTACTCAATGGCATAACCGGGACGAACGATCTCAGCCTGTTCCATACCGCGGATAGAGCGCACCAGCTCGATCTGCACATCGAATGGCAGACTGGTAGAGATGCCGTTGGGGTAAATTTCTGTGGTCGTCAGGCCTTCTGGCTCGATAAAGATCTGATGCGAGTTCTTGTCGGAAAAACGATGGATTTTGTCTTCAATGGACGGGCAGTAACGGGGACCAATACCCTCAATCACCCCGGAGTACATGGGGCTTCTGTCCAACCCGCCACGGATGATGTCGTGAGTACGCTCGTTGGTGTGGGTGATGTAGCAGGAGATCTGCTCAGGGTGCTGGCTTACTTCACCGATAAAAGACATCACCGGCAGCGGCGAGTCGCCTTTCTGCTCAGTCATGGCCGAAAAATCAATGGTACGGGCATCAATACGCGGTGGGGTGCCGGTTTTTAAGCGACCTACACGCAGTGGCAGTTCCCGTAATCGATGGGCAAGGGCAATGGCGGGTTGATCGCCTGCACGGCCGCCACTGTAGTTTTCCAAACCAATGTGAATTTTGCCACCCAGGAAGGTGCCTGCCGTCAGCACTACAGCTGGCGCTTCAAAGGCCAGACCCATTTGGGTAATGGCACCCACCACGCGGCCGTTCTCTACCACCAGATCGTCTACTGCCTGCTGGAAAATACGCAGGTTTGGCTGCAATTGCAGCATATTCAATATCTTGGCTTTGTAGAGCGCTCTGTCTGCCTGAGCACGGGTAGCACGTACAGCCGGGCCTTTGCTGGAATTGAGAGTACGGAACTGGATCCCGGAGAAGTCGGTTGCGATCGCCATGGCACCGCCAAGGGCATCGATTTCCTTCACCAGATGGCCTTTACCAATGCCACCGATGGCCGGATTACAGGACATTTGCCCCAACGTATCCACGTTATGGGTCAGCAGCAGCGTCTTGCAACCCATGCGGGCTGCCGCCAGGGCGGCTTCGGTACCGGCATGACCACCGCCGACAACTATTACATCAAACCGTTCATGAAATTGCATGACACTACCTTAAAGCGAAAAAGAGGATCCTCAGTCGAGCCGGGCATTTTAACACTGCTGAGGCCAGAGTTGAACGATCTCTTTCATCAGAAAGATCCAAAGGGGATCGCCTTATAGATCTTAAGATCTTTATATAGATCTTCTTATATTTATCTTCTATTAGGATCGCCATTTTCTGTGGTTAAGCCTAAAAAGCCTTTTAATACAATAAATAGCGCGATCCAGATCCTGTGATCTGTTGGCGATCTACTGCCAGAAAAGGTGGGGATAGATCGGTGTTTTATCCACAGGGTGGATCTTTGAGCGGATCGGGTAGTGAGTAATGCAACGGTAGATCAGATCTAAATAATATCTTATCCACAAATTTATTATTAACTAACAAGATTTGTGGATAAGAAAGATCTAACTTGTGAGTGAGTGGGGATAAGATCTATGAGCCGATCTTAAAGACTGGTCATCCAGGATTGTAACCACTGAATGGCTGGCTCTTCCGGCACGGGATCGGCCTGTACATCGATCCGGATCTTATCCACAAAGGCTTTTGCACCGGCGTCGTCCAATAAATCGACAAGGGCTTCCGGGCCTTCACAGAAGGTGTCGTAGCTGGAATCACCAATGGCGCAAAGGGCATAGCGCAAACCACTCAGATCCGGCATTGCCAGCATCAGTTGCTTGGCAAAAGGCTGCAGATTATCGGGCAGATCGCCGGCGCCGTGGGTAGCCGACACCACCAGCCACAGGGCGCTGGTATCCAGCTCTTCCAGCGAGGGATCCAAATAGGTATTGCATTCGTGGCCTGCGTCGCTCAGTACCGCGGCCAGTTCATCGGCCACGTACTCGCTGCCGCCCAGGGTGGTACCAATCAGGATTTCTATCTTTGCCATCGTTACGTCCGTTGATGCGAAAAGGGTTGGCGTCATGGTAGCCCAAAGGCGCGGCCGGTGAAATGGATCCGATGCCCGACACGCCTGTGATAGCATGACGCAGCCTGGTGAAGTTCAATGGATTGGATACCTTTATATGACCGTTTTGCAAAGGCTGTTGTTTCGCATCGTTTTGTTTGCCGTAATCCTGTTGGTTGTCACTGTTTGGCAGAACTTGCCCAAGTTCCCAAATGGCCAGTTGCCGCAGCTGTCGCACTCAGGCGCTGCTTATATAGCATCGAACGACAGCTGTCTGGAGTACCAACAGGCCAGTGGCGTTGTCGACAATAACGGCCAAATCGCCGTGCTGGTGTGGAATATCCATAAACAGGCAGATGGGTACTGGCCTGAGGCACTTTGGTCGACAGGAAAACATTGGCAATTGATGCTGTTGCAGGAAGCCGGGCAAACCGAAAGCTTTCACTCTGCCATCACCGACGCGGGTTTTGAGTACGCCAACTTAACGGCTTTTCGGTTTCAAGACGTGGATTATGGCGTGATGACGGCTGCAAAAGCCGCTGCTACCAGGGTGTGCGGCAGCCTGTCCAGCGAGCCCTTTTTACGGATCCCCAAGGGCGCCTTGAGCAGTTATTACCGTTTGAGTAATGGCCAAACTCTGCTGGTGATTAATCTGCACGGGATCAATTTCGATCTCTCACTCAGCCACTGGGAAACGCAGCTTTCGGCTTTGTTCAGCCTAATTGGCGCCCATCAGGGACCGGTTCTTTTTGGCGGCGATTTTAACAGCTGGGGCCAGGATAGGTTCGAAAGGCTTAAGCAACTAATTGAATCATCAGGATTAAACTCGGCTACCTTTGCGCCGGATGAACGGCGTCATGGCTTGGGAATGCCACTCGATTGGTTGTTTTACCGTGGCCTTGAGCTGAAAAGGGCGCAGTCACCGGCAACAGAATTGTCGGATCATGCGCCCTTGCTGGCAGAATTTACTATCCCCTGGTCAACCAGTGGTGGTGGAACTCCAGGTGCTCATCAATAAAGCTCGCGATGAAGTAATAGCTGTGATCGTAGCCAGGCTGCATCCGCAGATTTAACGGAAAATCCGCCCGGGCGGCTGCGTCCACCAGCCGCTGCGGCATCAGTTCAATTTCTAAAAAGCTGTCGGCATCGCCCTGATCCACCAGCATGGGAATAGGATCGGCGCCGCGGCCTATCAGTTCGCAGCTGTCGTATTCGCGCCAGCTTTCCCTGTCTTTACCCAAATAATTGCCAAAGGCCTTTTGACCCCAGGGGCTTTGGCATGGATTGCAGATGGGGCTGAACGCCGACACGCTGGCGTAGCGACCTGGGTTTTTCAGCGCTATGGTCAGGGCGCCGTGGCCGCCCATGGAGTGGCCGGCAATGCTGCGTTTGTTGCTGACCGGAAAGTTGGCTTCAATCAGCTTCGGCAGCTCTTTCACCACATAATCGTACATGCGGTAGTGCTTACTCCATGGCGCTTCGGTGGCATTGAGATAAAAACCTGCCCCCAGGCCAAAGTCCCAGGCGCCATCGGGATCGTCGGCTACGCCGTCGCCGCGCGGGCTGGTGTCCATGGCCACAATCGCAAGCCCAAGCGTCGCGGCCAGGCGCTGGGCGCCAGCCTTCTGCATAAAGTTTTCATCGCTGCAGGTCAGCCCAGATAACCAATAAAGTACAGGGACGCTTTGGGTTTCGGCCTGGGGCGGCAAAAAAATCGCAAAGCGCATTTTGCAATCCAGACTGGCAGATTGATGGCTGTACTGCTTGTGCCATCCGCCGAAGCTGCGATTGGCACTGACAAGTTCCAGAGTCATGGCCGCTCCTTATTTGCGATCGTAATGGATCACGCTGCGGATACTTTTGCCTTCGTGCATCAGATCGAACGCTTCGTTAATCGCATCCAGTCCCATGGTGTGGGTGATAAAGTCACTCAGGGCAAATTCGCCACGCAGATACTGTTCAACAATGCCCGGCAGTTCGGAGCGTCCTTTCACGCCGCCAAAGGCACTGCCGCGCCACACCCGGCCGGTGACCAGCTGGAACGGACGGGTGGAAATTTCCTGCCCGGCGCCCGCCACGCCAATGATCACCGACTCGCCCCAGCCCTTGTGGCAACACTCCAGCGCGCTTCGCATCACATTCACATTGCCGATGCACTCAAATGAGAAGTCCACGCCACCGTCGGTCATCTCAACAATCACGTCCTGAATCGGCTTGTCGTAGTCTTTGGGGTTGATGCAGTCGGTGGCGCCGAGCTTTTTGGCCAGTTCAAATTTGCTGTCGTTGATATCTATACCTATGATCCGGCTGGCACCGGCCATGGTGGCGCCAATCACAGCCGACAAACCAATACCGCCGAGGCCGAAAATCGCCACTGTGTCGCCTTTTTTCACCTTGGCGGTTTTGAGCACCGCGCCCATGCCGGTGGTGACGCCGCAGCCCAGCAGACACACTTCTTCCAGCGGCGCTTCGGGGTTAACTTTGGCGAGGGATATTTCCGGCAGCACCGTGTATTCGCTGAAGGTGGAGCAGCCCATGTAGTGATAAATCGGCTCGCCATCTTTATAAAAGCGGGTGGTGCCGTCTGGCATCAGGCCCTTGCCCTGGGTGGCACGCACCGCCGAGCACAGGTTGGTCTTGCCCGAGGTGCAGAACTTACATTTGCCGCACTCGGCGGTGTAAAGCGGGATCACATGGTCGCCCACTGCCACGCTGGTCACGCCTTCGCCGACCATTTCCACAATGCCGCCGCCTTCGTGGCCCAAAATCGCAGGAAACACGCCTTCGGGGTCATCGCCCGACAGGGTAAAGGCATCTGTATGGCACACACCGGTGGCGACAATCCGCACCAGCACTTCGCCTGCCTTGGGCAACATTACATCCACTTCTTCAACGGATAAGGGCTGGCCCGGGCCCCAGGCAATGGCGGCGCGGGATTTAATAAAAGATGCTGACATGGGGTTCCTCCCTGATATGTCGGTTTGGGGCAATTGGCCCGAAAGGCACAGCCGCGCGCACAGCGTTGCGGCAAGCTTGATGGGATTGATTGTATTTCTTTGCTGATGATTGATAATCGGCTGTATTGGTAAATGACTTTTACTGGATAGAAATAATCATGCGCTGGGAAGGGATTTGTGAATTTGTGGCCGTGGCCGAGGCGCACAGCTTTACCACGGCTGCCGGTCGGCTTGGGATCAGTACCGCCCAGGTAAGCCGCCAGGTGCGCGAGCTTGAAGAGCGCCTCGGCAGTAAGCTTTTGTACCGCACTACGCGCAAGGTGTCGCTCACCGAAGACGGGCAACTGTTTTACCGCCACTGCCGCCAGGTACTCGATGGTCTGGATGAAGCCGAGCGGGCGGTGTCGTCCCTTAAAAATGAGCCGCGCGGGCTTATCCGTATGACGGCGCCTGTGACCTACGGCGAGCAATACGTGATGCCAATTGTATTGGAATACATGCAGCAATTTCCGCAGGTGGAAGTGCAATGCGAGCTGACCAATCAACAGCTGGATTTGGTGCAGGGCGGTTTTGATTTGGCGATTCGCCTCGGGGTGTTGCCGGATTCCTCAATGATGGCGCGAAAGCTGGCCGAGCGGGTGCAGTATCTGGTGGCGTCGCCTGAGTATGTCAGCCGTCATGGTGCGCCCCATTCGCTGTCGGAGCTCAGTCGTCATCAATGTTTGCTCGGCAGCCTGCCATTCTGGCGCTTCCAGGAGGAGGGCAAGCTTCGCAGCCTGAAGGTGAAAGGGCGGCTAAGTTGCAGCAGCGGCAATACCCTGCTGGCTGCGGCATTGGCAGGCATGGGGATAGCCCAGCTGCCCGGCTATTATGTGGATGAAGCGATTCGCGACGGCCGTTTGCTGGTGCTGCTGAAGCCATTTCAGGAACCCAAAGAAGGCATTTGGGGCCTGTATCCCCATAATCGGCAACTGTCGCCCAAGATTGGCCATCTGATGAATATGCTGGCTGGCAAGTTGCCCAAAGCCTGATGTGTGAGCTGGCGCCAGTATCCAACTCGTTTCAACTTGTTGAAAATGGCGGAACATCATACTGTGGTGCAGGCAGGGCGTTTTGCCGAAACTCCTCGCTTAAGTACGACTTCACTAAAGGGAATTGCGATGAAGAATTTTACAGCCGGTTTGAATAATTTCTGGGTTGGGTTGGTAACCGGCATGCTGATGCCTGTGATTGTGGTGGCCGCGCTTTTGTACCTGACAGTGGATAAGCTGACCGGCGTGGTGCAGGACTCGGCCATTTCGCCCTTCCTTGAGCGCAGCGAGCAGACCCTGGATAAGGTCGATAACCTGCTGGTGACCCTGGATGACAAGGTCGACAGTGCCAGCCTGAAGGATCTTGAGCTGCTGGCGCCACTGAAAAACGCCAGGATTTTGCCCGAACTGCAGGAGATTGCCGGCGCCGCCGCTGAGCTTAAAACCAAGGTGGACGATATAGACAAAGAAGCTGTGCTGGCCGCTCTGCGTCAGAAGCTGGAAACCTCTCTGGCGGGCAAGTTCCCCGAAGAAAAGGCCAAAGCGCTTGCCGCTAATCTGGAAAACATAGTGCGGGTGTTGGCGCAAAGAAGCGACGACCTGCAAAAAATGACCGACCTGCAAAACATATCTGAGCTTCCCAAACTGAATGAAGCTCTGTTAAACGGTCCGCAAGCACCGGGCAATTGATAAGTTCCAGTCCGCTCAGGCTGCGTCGAACGCCGGGCGGGCAGCCATCTCGGCTATCACAAAGTCGATAAAGTGAGTCACCAGCGCCGATTCGGCCCGGCGCTGGGTGTAAAGCGCATAGAAGCTTGCGCCCTTGGGGCTAAAGTCGGGCAATACTTCGACCACAGTGCCGGCCAGCAGCTCATCGGCCACCAGATAGCGGGGCAGGATGGCGATGCCAAAGCCCTGCTGCATGGCAGCATAAATCGCCTGCTTGTGGCTGAAGGCAAGTTCACCCGCCACGTCCATATGCAGTTCCTTTCCCTTATCCATCAAGGTCCAGCGTTCGTGGCGTGAATAATCGGTGCAGCGGGTGATAAGGCTGTGCTGATGTAATTCTTCCGGCCTGCAAAGGGTTGATTTGTCACTCATATAGGCCTTGCTGGCGCAAAGCACCATCTCATCCTTGGCAATAAAGCGGGCGAGATAGGGCTCGCGGTTAAGCTCGGTGCTGCGAAACGCCACATGAATATTGTCCCGCAGTAAATCTGAGGTGCGATTACTGAAGTCGGTGACCAGCCGCACCGATGGGTG
Source organism: Shewanella khirikhana (assembly GCF_003957745.1). Classification (NCBI taxonomy): domain Bacteria; kingdom Pseudomonadati; phylum Pseudomonadota; class Gammaproteobacteria; order Alteromonadales; family Shewanellaceae; genus Shewanella; species Shewanella khirikhana. The sequence goes on from NZ_CP020373.1 coordinate 4,124,166, forward strand.
CTGTTGCCTGAATTTAAGCAGCAGCGGTGTGAGCATCACTTCGCCCCACAGCATGGGGGCGGTTATTCTGAGTTCACCACTCAGGCACTCGCGGCGATTTTGCAGCCCGTCCAGCAGCTGTTCGTGCAGGGCAAGCATCTGGTCTGCCTGGCGGTAGGTGAGTTCTCCGGCATCGGTCAGCTGTAGCCGGCGGGTGGTGCGGTTAAGCAACACGGTGCTGAGGCTTTGTTCTAAATAGCGTAAATCTTTCGAGGCCTTACTCGGGGTAATGCCCAAGTGCTCTGCCGCCCTGGCAAAGGAGCCAAAGCGCACAATGCAGACCAGCAGTCGCATTAAATATAAGGTATCCAGCTTGTGTTGGCTCATGTTTCTATCCTCGAAATTGACTGCCGATTGTGTCTTGTTGGGCATCAATGTCTTTCCTGAAGGATAGATTATATCTTTTTTGTCGTGAGTTATCGTGTCGCCATTGTGATTGATGAATTGGAGAGACAAATGCGTCAGGCATTAAACAGCGGGTTTGAGTTTGCCCGGGCGGGTGTGCGGCTTAAGAATCGTGCCGTGCTGGCACCGCTGACCCATAACATGAGCGATGCCGATGGTAATCCGAGTCAGGCAGAACTCGACTGGCTCGAGCATTGCGCCAAAGGTGGTTTTGGGCTGCTGATTGCGGCGGCTACCCAGGTGTGGCCGGGCGGTCGCTGCTGGGCAGGGCAGCCAGCCTTGATGACAGACCATCAGCAGCAGGCCTTCAGCCGGTTTGCCCGGGCGGCAAAGGCAAATAACGCGCTGGCGCTGGTGCAACTTCATCATGGCGGGGTGCGCGCTGCGCCTGCGCTGAATGGCACTGCACCTGTTGGTCCAGGCGCCGAGGCGCCGGGTGGCCGTTACCCGCTTGGGGTGACCGAGCTTGATGAAGCCGGAATTCAGCAACTGATAGCCGCCTTTATTGCTTCTGCCGAGCGCGCCTATCAGGCCGGATTGGATGGGGTTGAGCTGCACGCTGCCCATCACTTTTTGCTGTGTAACTTTTTAAATCCCATGCTTAACCGGCGCAGTGACCGCTGGGGCGGCAGCCTTGAGAATCGTGCCCGGCTGCTGATTGAGATCATCCGTGGCATACGTCAGCGACTGCCCCGCAGCTTCCTGTTGGGGGTGAGGTTGTCGCCGGAAAGCTATGCCAATGTCGAAGGGATAGAACTTAAGCATCAGCTGGAAGTAACCGATTTACTGGCGGCAGCGGATATCGATTACGTGCATTTTTCCATGGGCGACAGCTTCAAGCAGGCCAGCGGCAAAGAGACAGCGCTGCTTAGCGAAGTGACCAATGCCCTTATTGGCAAAACCGCGCTGATGTTTGCAGGCAACATCCGTGACGGCGCTGCGGCGCAGCAGGTGCTGGACGCAGGCGGCGACCTGGTCGCCATTGGCACTGCTGCCATAGGGAATCCGGATTGGGTGCATAGGGTTAGCAGTGACATGCCGCTGTTAACGCCACCTTTTGCCGCCACTTTGCTGCAGGGCCACGGATTTACCGAGGCGGGCCTTGCTTACCTCGGCGCTATCCCCGGACTGGTTGCACCTTCAGAGCAACAAGGGTGAGGGCGGGCAGATGTCTGAGTGGATCTTGCTGCTGATGTTTATCCCGACCTTCTTTGTTATTTCGGTATCGCCGGGGCTTTGCATGATGTTGGCGCTGAGTTTTGGTGCCAGTTTGGGAGTCAGGCGCTCGCTGTGGGTAATTGCCGGCGAAGTGGCGGGCGTGTCCTTGATAGCCCTTACCGCACTCCTTGGTTACACCCAGGTGTTGGTTGAACAGCCGCTGTTGATGCAGCTGTTTAAATACCTTGGCGCGCTTTATCTGCTGTGGATGGGGATTGATGGCTGGCGCAATGCATCCACCAGTCTGGCGGCGGTGCAGGCGGACAGCCGCAGTGGCGAACTGATGCTGCGGGGCTTTTCGGTGGCGATTTCCAACCCCAAGTCGTGGTTGTTTATGATGACCTTGCTGCCACCTTTTATCAGCCCAAGCTTGCCGCTTGGGATCCAGACCCTGCTGTTTGTGAGTCTGGTGGCGCTGATTGAATGCCTGAATCTGCTGATTTATGCCTACGGCGGTCACAGGGTGAATCAACTGCTGCTGACCAAGGGCCGCGGTGCCTGGCTTGGACGTGTGTCATCGCTGATGATGGTGAGTATTGCACTGTTTTGGCTGCTCAGTTGAGCCGATAAAAAACGCGACTGCCGCTGGGCGACAACCGCGTTTTATGCCGCAAAAAGCGGCTTATTTGCCGATACAGAAGGAGCTGAAAATCTTGCCGAGCAAATCGTCTGAGGTAAATTCGCCAGTGATTTCAGACAGTGCCTGCTGCGCCATCCGCAGCTCCTCGGCCAGCAGTTCGCCCGCCAGATACACTTCCAGCTGCACCTTGCCCAGTTGCAGATGCTCTGAGGCTTGCTCAAGCGCTTCCAGGTGACGACGACGGGCGATAAAGCCGCCTTCGAGGTTACTTTGATAACCCATCAGCGATTTAAGGTGCTGCTTGAGCGCATCCACACCCAGGCCGGTCTTGGCCGAAATCCGGTAGACGCTGTAGCCTTGCTCTTCGGTGGCCTCCAGTGGCTCGCCAGTCAGATCGGCTTTGTTGCGCACCACGGTAACACCCAGAGCCTGGGGCAGGCGGTCGATAAAATCGGGCCAGATCTCGTGTGGGTCAACCGCCGCCGTGTCTGTGCCATCCACCATAAACAGCACCCGATCGGCGCTGGCTATTTCACTCCAGGCGCGCTCAATACCAATACGCTCCACTTCGTCTGTGGTGTCCCGCAGACCGGCGGTATCGATAATGTGCAGTGGCATACCGTCGAGGTGAATATGCTCGCGCAGAACGTCGCGGGTGGTGCCGGCAATGTCGGTCACAATCGCAGATTCTTTACCTGCCAGGGCATTGAGCAGGCTGGATTTACCTGCGTTGGGGCGCCCGGCAATCACCACCTTCATGCCTTCGCGGATAATGCTGCCTTGCTTGGCGCTGGCCTGCACTTCATCGAGCTGGTCGATGATGGCGTAAAGCGCGGCGGCAATTTTGCCGTCACTCAAAAAATCCACTTCTTCATCTGGAAAGTCGATGGCGGCTTCCACATACAGACGCAGGTTGGTGATTTTGTCCACCAGGGTATGCACCTGAGTTGAGAACTCACCTTGCAGTGAGTGCAGGGCGCTCTTGGCGGCCTGTTCGCTGGTGGCATCAATCAGGTCGGCAATGGCTTCGGCCTGGGTCAAATCCAGCTTGTCGTTCATAAACGCCTGCTCGCTGAACTCGCCGGGGCGGGCAATACGCACCCCTTTGACCTTGAGCACGGCGCGAATAAGCATATCCATCACCACCTGGCCGCCGTGGCCCTGCAGTTCCAGCACGTCTTCGCCGGTAAAGGAGTTGGGGCCTTTAAAGAACAGGGCTATGCCTTGATCAATCACGCTGCCATCGGCCGCTTTGAAGTCGCAGAAATCGGCGTAGCGAGGTTTGGGCAGGTGTCCCAGCAGGGCATTGGCCACATCGCTGGCCAGCTTGCCGGATACCCGGATGATACCTACGCCGCCCCGACCGGGCGCTGTGGCCTGTGCCACGATAGTGTCTGTTGTCACCTGTTTTTCCGCTTGTTATTCAAAGTCAAAAGGGAAACAAAAAGGCGACCTCAGGTCGCCTTTTTAGTGTGTAGCCTGAAAAATGGGCTTATTTTAAGCCTTTTTTCTCCAGCTGGGCATAAATAATCTTCTGCTGGGTGATGGCAACCAGGTTACCCACCAGCCAGTAGAGTACCAGACCCGCAGGGAACCACAGGAAGAACACGGTGAAGATCACCGGCATCCACTGCAGCATCTTCTGTTGCATTGGGTCCATGTTGGGGGCCATTGGCTGCATCTTCTGCATCATCCACATGGAGGCGCCCATCAGCAGCGGCAGTACGTAGTAAGGGTCCTGCACCGACAAATCCTGGATCCACAGCATGAATGGCGCATGGCGCAGCTCAACGCTTTCCAGCAGTACCCAGTACAGGGCGATGAAGATTGGCATCTGCAACAGGATTGGCAGACAGCCGCCCATTGGGTTTACCTTTTCCTTCTTGTACAGCTCCATCATGGCCTGACCCATTTTCTGGCGGTCATCACCGAAGCGGTCTTTCAGGTCCTGCAACTTTGGCTGCAGGTTACGCATCTTGGCCATGGACACATATTGCGCCTTGGTCAGCGGATACAGGAGACCACGTACAGTCAGGGTTACCAGAATAATGGCCACACCCCAGTTGTGCACCAGGCTCTGGAAGAACATCAGGATCCAGTGGATTGGCACAGCAAGCCACCACAGGAAGCCATAATCCACTACCAGGTTCAGGGTGTCAGACAATGCAGACAGCGCCGCCTGATCTTTTGGACCTACGTAGAAGGTGGCTGAAATGGTTTCAGTGGCGCCGGGGGCTACGTCATGTACCGCGCCCTTGAAGCCAATGTTGGCCATACCGCCGGCACTGACAGAAGAGAACAGGGTGTTCTTGTCAGAAGCGGCCGGTACCCAGGCAGACACGAAGTAGTGTTGCAGCATGGCAACCCAGCCACCCAGGGTTGGCTCTTCCAGGTCTTTCTTGCCCATGTCATCGAAGCTGTACTTCTCGTAACGCACATCGGCAGTTGAGAAGGCGGCGCCGCGGTAGGTTGGCATCATCATGCTGCTTTCATGGGCAGTGATGGTTTGCTTAATCTGACCGTACATCTGCACCTGCACAGGGGCTGATGAGTTGTTGGCTACGCGGTAATCCACGCCCACATCAAACTGGCCACGCTTGAACACAAATACCTTGGTGAAGGTTACGCCTTCACTGTTGGTCAGGGTCAGCGGTACTTCCAGAGTGTCCTGGCCTTCGGCCAGTTTGTAGGCGCTGGCAGCGGCAGCGAACTTGGCGCGGCCACTGGCGGCGCTGTCGATACCATCACGACCAATCAGACCACTTTGGGCGATGTAGGTGAAACCGTTTTTCTGCTCGAGCAGTACGAAAGGAGCATCTTCGTTTTGCTCCAGCTTGTGGGTCAGCAGTGCGGCATGAACGATGTCGCCGCCCACTGGATTAATCTGCACATCCAGCTGATCTGTGGTTACACGGATCAGGTCCTGATTACTGGCCACAGTGGCCGGTACTCCGGTATTGGCTGTTGGAACATCACTGTTGATAGCCTGATCGTGGATTTGGGCCGCCGCAGTGACTTCTGTGGCTGGCTTGGGTGCCTTGTCGGATTCCCACTGTTGCCAGATCAAAAAACTGACAAACAGCAGGCCGATGAGCAATAGATTGCGTTGTGATTCCATAGCCTTATTTATTACACCTGTCTTTTTTCGGAGGGACGGGATCTTGGCCGCCCGGATGTAAAGGGTGACATTTTAATATGCGTTTGATTGCAAACCAACTGCCTTTTATAGCTCCGTGAACCTGGATGGCTTCGATGGCGTAATGGGAGCAGGTGGGATGAAAACGGCACTTAGGCCCAAGGAATGGGCTGATAAAGACTTGATAGCCGCGAATAAGCTTGGTGGCTAGCCATTGAAACGGCGACTGAGTTTGCGCCATAGCTTGTCTACCAGCTTGTGAAGGGCAGCATTATCCAAATCCATCACCCCTTTGCGCACCAGCACAACTATGTCCAGTGAGGGGATTTCATGTTGCTGCAATCTAAAACTTTCCCGGATGACGCGCTTGACCCTGTTACGGTCGTGGGCCCGTTTAACCTGTTTTTTAGGTACGGTTAAACCCACACGAGGATGTTCCTGTGTGTTGGGAATGGCAAGTAGCGTGATTTCAGCAGAAGATGCTTTGATGGGATTGGAAAAAACAGCTTGAAATTGCGCGGGAGTTAACAAACGTAACTCCCGCGTAAAGGTGTAGCTAGTCACCTAGACGTCGACCTGAATTAGGCAGACAGACGAGCGCGACCTTTGGCACGGCGGCGAGCCAGTACCTTACGGCCGTTAGCTGTAGCCATGCGAGCGCGGAAGCCGTGAGAACGCTTGCGCTTCAGGTTGCTAGGTTGAAAAGTACGTTTACTCATGGTGGCAATCCGTCTTTACTGGTTAACATTCCTTGACGCTGGTATCAGTAAATCTGAAATCAGAGACAAGGGCACAAAAAAGAGGCCGAATTGTAATCACCTAAACGCCATCCGTCAAGAACTCTGGCACACCAGCGACACATTACAGCCAATATTTTTCCCCTTTCGCTTAGCAGAGAACCCTACAGAATGTGGATAACTCTGTGCATCTACACAATATCTGGTGGATCCAGCCCGCGTAAAACCGATCGAAGGTCGCGCATTATAGATCAAGGTGGATCCCTTTAGAAAGCAGGATTTGTGCAACATGGGCCAGAAAAAGATCTGATTCGATCTTGACGGATCCAAGTTATTCAGATCTGACGATCTTCCTGTTGATAAATCTATTTAAAGGATAGCGATCCGGTCAGAGTCCCGATAGAATACTCCTCCTTTGGATAGATCTTTTTGGGGACGGAATACGTGGCGGTTTCACTTTGGCAACAGTGTATCGGCAGGCTGCAGGACGAGCTTTCAGCGCAACAATTCAGCATGTGGATCAGACCGTTACAGGCCGAAATGGACGGGGACACCCTGGTGCTCTACGCACCGAACCGCTTCGTGTTGGATTGGGTACGCGACAAGTACATCAACTCCATCAACCAATTCTTTACCGAGCAGATGGGCGACGATGCCCCCAAACTGCGTTTTGACATTGGCAGCCGTCCTTCTGCCAAGCCGCAGGTTGCCACCCCTGCTGCAACCGTCAAAGCCACCCCGTCTCAGCCCAAGCCAGGTGCGGCCTTTGCCAGCCAGCCCGAGCCGGCGGTGAGCAATCATCGCAGCAACATCAACCCCACCTACCAGTTCGACAACTTCGTTGAGGGTAAGTCCAACCAACTGGGTAAGGCCGCCGCTTTGCAGGTTGCCGAAAATCCGGGTGGCGCTTACAACCCACTGTTTTTGTATGGCGGTACCGGTCTGGGTAAGACCCACCTGCTGCACGCTGTGGGCAATGGCATTATTAAAAACAAACCCAATGCCAAGGTGGTGTACATGCATTCCGAGCGTTTTGTCCAGGACATGGTCAAGGCGCTGCAAAACAATGCCATCGAAGAGTTCAAGCGTTACTACCGCAGTGTTGACGCGCTCTTTATCGATGACATTCAGTTCTTTGCCAACAAAGACCGATCTCAGGAAGAATTCTTCCACACCTTTAACGCGCTGCTGGAAGGCAATCATCAAATCATTCTGACTTCGGATCGCTATCCCAAAGAGATCGACGGGGTAGAAGACAGGCTCAAGTCCCGCTTTGGTTGGGGCCTGACAGTCGCCATCGAGCCACCAGAGCTTGAGACCCGGGTGGCGATTTTGATGCGTAAGGCGCAGGAGAGCGGCATCAATCTGCCCGACGAAGTGGCCTTCTTTATTGCCAAGCGTCTGCGCTCCAACGTACGTGAGCTGGAAGGTGCCCTGAACCGGGTAATTGCCAACGCCAACTTCACCGGACGACCCATCACCATCGATTTTGTGCGCGAAGCCCTGCGCGACCTCTTGGCTCTGCAGGAAAAATTGGTCACTATAGACAACATTCAGAAGACGGTGGCCGAATACTACAAGATCAAGATGGCTGATATGCTGTCCAAGCGCCGCTCACGCAGTGTGGCGCGTCCAAGACAGATGGCCATGGCCCTCTCTAAAGAGCTGACCAACCAGAGTTTGCCGGAAATCGGCGATGCCTTTGGTGGTCGCGACCACACGACTGTGCTGCACGCCTGTCGTAAGATCGCCCAGCTCCGTGAAGAGAGCCACGATATCAAAGAAGATTACGCCAACCTGATTCGTACCTTATCTTCCTAAAAGACAGGGACTTGGACACAATGAAATTTTCTATCGATAGGGACGCGCTGTTAAAACCCTTGCAACTGGTGAGCGGGGCTGTGGAACGTCGCCACAACCTGCCTATTCTGGCGAATCTTTTGGTGGAAGTAAGTGGTCACTCACTTAAGATGACCGGTACCGATCTGGAAGTCGAGCTGGTGGGGGAAGCCACAGTGCACGGCGATGTTCAGGAAGGCCGCACCACTGTGCCTGCCAAGAAGCTGCTGGATATCGTCAAGTCCCTGCCGGAGCAGTCTGAGCTCAAGGTTGAGCAACAGGAAAATAAATGGTTGCTGCGCTGCGGCCGCAGCCGTTTCTCGCTGGCTACTCTGCCGGCAGAAGAATACCCCAATGTCGAGGCGTTCCGCCCGGACATCGAATTTACCCTCAAGCAGGGCACCCTCAAGTCGCTTATCGATGCCACTCAGTTTTCCATGGCTAACCAGGACGTGCGTTACTACCTCAACGGTTTATTGATTGAAACCGAAGGCAGTGTGCTGCGCGCCGTGGCCACCGATGGTCATCGCCTGGCACTGAGCCACCGCGTGATTGAGGCCTCGCTGCCAGAGAAGCAGGTGATTGTGCCCCGCAAAGGTGTGGTGGAAATGTCACGTCTGCTCGATGCAGAAGATCAGGACATCACCCTGGCCATTGGTGAGAGTGCTATTCGCGCCACCACTGCCAGCGCTGTATTCACCAGTAAGCTGGTGGATGGCCGCTTCCCCGACTACCGCCGGGTGCTGCCAAAGGGCGGCGATAAAATCGTGATTGCCAGCCGTAACCAGCTTAAACAGGCGCTGCTGCGGGCATCGATTCTGTCGAACGAGAAGTTCCGTGGTGTGCGTATTCTGCTGGAAGATGGGCTGCTGAAGATCACCGCCAACAACCCAGAGCAGGAAGAAGCGGAAGAAATCATCGACGTGGATTACAACTCCACCACCCTGGAAATTGGCTTTAACGTCTCCTATCTGCTGGACGTACTCAACAGCCTGCGTTCCGATGAAGTGCGTGTCACCCTCATCGACAGCAACTCCAGCGCCCTGATTGAAAACCACGTGGAAGAAGATTCCATGTACGTGGTTATGCCGATGAGGCTCTAAGACCGTCGCTGACGAGTCTTTGTTGGTATGAGCCTCAGTCGTCTTTCCATCGACGCGTTTCGCAATATTGATTCAGCCCAGCTTGCCCCAGGCGCCGGGCTGAATCTCATTTATGGCCACAACGGCAGTGGCAAAACCAGTATTCTTGAAGCCATTTACTTTTTGGGCATGGGCCGCTCGTTTCGAAGCCATTTGTCCCAGCGGGTTATTCAGAACGACGCCGACAGCCTGACCCTGTTTGCCATTGCTGCGGGTCAGCAAGGGGAAAGCCGCATTGGTCTGCGGCGTCATCGCAGCGGTGATACCGAAGTCAAAATCGATGGTGACAAGGTGAAACGCCTGTCGCAACTCGCCGAGGCGCTGCCTATTCAAGTGATCACTCCCGAGAGCTTTTCGCTGCTGTTTGAAGGCCCATCGGCCCGGCGTCAGTTCATTGACTGGGGCGCCTTTCATGCCTCAAGACAGTTTCATTTGGCGTGGATGAATACAAGGCGGATTTTAAAGCAGCGAAATCAGCTGCTTAGAGATGGCGCCAGTTACGAACATATCGCGTTCTGGGATCAGGAATTAGTTCGCTATGCCCTTGAAGTCACAGAGATAAGAAACCATTATGTAGGCTCGTTAAATGGCGTGCTTAAGGGTATAATCGGGGAGTTTTTACCCGATGTGGATATCCGGGTTTCTTTCACCCGTGGCTGGGACAGCAAAACGGAGTTTTCCGACCTGCTCAAGGCCCAGTATTCGCGGGATTTGGCCATAGGCCATACGGTCAGCGGCCCCCACAAGGCAGACCTCAGACTGCGGGTTGGCAATTTGCCCGCACAGGACGCGCTGTCCCGTGGACAATTGAAGTTATTGGTGTGTGCCCTGCGCATTGCCCAGGGTAAGTTGCTCAAGCAACAAATCGATAAACACAGCATCTATTTGGTGGACGATCTGCCCTCCGAGTTGGATGCCAAGCACAGGCAACTGTTGCTGAAAGAGCTTATAGATACCGGCGCTCAGCTGTTTGTAACCGCCATCGAGCCTTCAGCAATTGTGGATTCTTTGCCTGTGCCCCCCGACAGGATGTTTCACGTACAGGCCGGCCGGGTAACAGAGACTAAATAAGGAAGGTGCGGCACAGGCGGGGCAGTCCGTGGTGCCGTCGCAGTGCTTTTTGGGACTTATTTTGCCCCTTCCATAACCGACGAGAGAGAAATATGTCAGAGAATACTTACGATTCGTCGAGTATTAAGGTACTTAAGGGCCTTGATGCAGTACGCAAAAGACCAGGGATGTACATTGGTGACACCGACGATGGTACGGGTCTGCATCACATGGTATTTGAAGTCGTCGATAACTCTATCGACGAGGCGCTTGCCGGTCACTGCAGTGAAATCACCATCACCATTCACGTGGATGGCTCAGTATCGGTAAAAGACGATGGCCGTGGTATTCCTGTGGCAATTCACCCGGAAGAAGGCGTGTCTGCCGCCGAGGTGATCATGACCGTGCTGCACGCCGGTGGTAAGTTCGACGACAACTCCTACAAGGTGTCAGGTGGTCTGCACGGTGTGGGTGTGTCTGTGGTGAACGCCCTGTCCAAGAAGTTGCAGCTGACCATTCGTCGTGACGGCAAGGTACACGAGCAGTTCTACACCCACGGTGTACCTGATGCGCCAATCAAGGTTGTTGGTGATGCCACCAAAACCGGTACCGAAGTGCGTTTTTGGCCAAGTGAAGAAACCTTCTCCGACACCCTGTTCCATTTCGATATTCTCGCCAAGCGTGTGCGTGAGCTGTCGTTCCTGAACTCAGGTGTGGGTATTCGTCTGGTTGACGAGCGCGACAACAAAGATGAATTCTTCAAATATGAAGGTGGTATCAGTGCTTTCGTTGAGTACCTGAACCGCAACAAGACCCCGGTAAACAAGGACATCTTCCACTTCGCCCAAGAGCGCGAAGACGGTATCACAGTGGAAGTGGCCATGCAGTGGAACGATGGTTTCCAGGAAAACATCTACTGCTTTACCAACAACATTCCCCAGCGTGATGGTGGTACCCACCTTGCCGGTTTCCGCGGCGCGCTGACCCGTAACCTCAACAACTATATGGAAGCTGAGGGTTACAACAAGAAGAACAAGACCAACGCCACCGGTGACGACGCCCGTGAAGGTCTGACCGCCGTAATTTCGGTGAAGGTGCCTGATCCCAAGTTCAGCTCCCAGACCAAAGACAAGCTGGTATCCAGCGAAGTAAAAAGTGCGGTTGAACAGACCATGGGTGAGAAGCTCGGTGATTACCTGCTGGAAAACCCGGGTGATGCCAAGCTGATTGTTGGCAAGATCATCGACGCGGCCCGTGCCCGTGAAGCGGCCCGTAAGGCCCGTGAAATGACCCGTCGTAAAGGCGCGTTGGACCTCGGTGGTCTGCCAGGTAAGCTGGCTGACTGTCAGGAAAAAGATCCCGGACTCTCCGAAATCTACATAGTGGAGGGTGATTCGGCCGGTGGCTCTGCCAAACAAGGCCGAAACCGTAAAAACCAGGCGATTCTGCCACTGAAGGGTAAAATCCTTAACGTAGAAAAAGCCCGTTTCGACAAGATGCTGTCTTCTCAGGAAGTGGCAACCCTTATCACCGCCCTGGGCTGTGGTATTGGCCGCGACGAGTACGACCCGGACAAGACCCGCTACCACTACATCATCATCATGACGGATGCTGACGTGGACGGTTCTCACATTCGTACCCTGCTGCTGACCTTCTTCTTCCGTCAGATGCCTGAGCTGATTGAGCGCGGCTACGTGTATATCGCCCAGCCACCACTGTACAAGGTGAAAAAGGGTAAGCACGAGCAGTACCTGAAGGACGACCCGGCTCTGACCGAGTTCCTGACCACAGGCGCACTCGACGGCGCTTCTATTCACCCATCACAGGGCGCTCCCGGCATGAGCGGCGAGCCACTGGAAAAACTGGTGAATCAGTACCGCGAAGTGGAAGGCATCATCGCCCGTCTGGATCTGCGTTATCCGGAAGTGCTGACCGATCGTATGCTCTACCACCCAGTGCTGAGCAACGACATGCTGGCTGATCAGGCCAAGGTACAGGCCTGGTGTGATGCCTTTGTGGCCGATCTGGTTGAGCGTGAAAGCAGCGGCGTACTTTACAACGCCGTGGCCGAGCACGACCCAGAGCGTCAGGTGTACGTACCTAAGGTGACCCTGCGTCGCCACGGTATCGACCATGAGTATCTGTTCAGCTACGACTTCTTCCAGTCCAGCGACTATCGCAAGCTTGGCGCTCTGGCCAACGCCCTCGATGGCCTGATTGAAGAAGGTGGTTACGTACAGCGCGGCGAGAAAGTGAAGCCGGTGACCAGCTTTATCGAAGCCCTCGACTGGCTGGTGGGCGAGTCCAAGCGTGGCCTCTACATCCAGCGCTATAAGGGTCTGGGTGAGATGAACCCAGAGCAGCTGTGGGAAACCACCATGGATCCTGAAAGCCGCCGTATGCTGCAGGTAACCATCGAAGATGCTATCGCTGCTGACCAGCTGTTCACCACCCTGATGGGCGATCAGGTTGAACCGCGCCGCGACTTCATCGAGGCCAACGCCCTCAACGTGGCCAACCTCGACGTATAATCGTCCGGTTCGGAATAAAAAGGGAAAGCAGCTGCTTTCCCTTTTTTTATTAACCCTTTCGTATAACCTCTTATAAAACAGCCACTTTTTATGTGGTTATCTCAGTGTCATTTCGCCGCAACAGCGCTGTCATCCGGGTGTCAAATAGCAGAGAAAAATACCAATGCCGGGATGAATAGTACCGCCCAAGGCTTGGCTATCCCTGTAAGTTAGCCTGAAGAAAAAAACAACACCCATAACAACAGGGAAGCAAGGACATGTTAAATCAGCGGATATTTAAAACCTCCCTCCTGGCCGTTTGTGTGGCTCAGGCATTGGCGGGCACCCAGGTGCATGCAGCCGAAACCGGGGAGGCCGAAGCGGCCAACGCCAATGTGGAAGTGATTGAAGTACGTGGTATTCGCCGCTCGGTGGAAGCGTCGATGAACACCAAGCGCTTTGCCAATGCCGTGGTGGATGCAGTCACGGCAGAGGACATCGGCAAGTTCCCTGATAAGAACATAGGTGACGCGCTGCAGCGCATATCCGGCGTGTCGGTGGATCGCCAATACGGTGAAGTAAGCGGCGTGACCATTCGCGGTACCGCCCCTGAGCACACCCGCATTCTGCTGAACGGTCAGACAGTTGCCAGCACCTCTTGGTATGACCTTGGCCCAGCCAGCCGTACCTTTAACATGGAACTGCTGTCTGCCGAACAGGTCGCCGGAGTTGAAGTGTTCAAGACGCCGGAAGCCGCCATGGAAGAAGGCGCGCTCGGTGGTACTGTTAACCTGAAAACCCGCAAGCCGCTGGAGCTGGATGCCCATACCTATCAGGTGTCGGCCGAAGCGTCCCAAAGCAGCCTCTACGATGACACCAAGCCCAGCTACTCTTTCCTTGGCAGCTGGAAAGATGAAGATGCCCGTTGGGGTGTGCTGGCCGCTTACTCGGTGGAAGAAATTGTCGATGGTCGCCATGTGATCGAGTCGCTCTCTGGCTATTACGAATACTTTGCCGAGGATGCTGCCACCGGGCAGGAATCTACCGTCGGCGCCTGGGGTATTGGCTCTCAGGTTTACAAGGCCGAGCGTGAGCGCAGCAGTGCTCAGCTGACCCTGCAATTTGCCCCCACCGACGCGCTGGAGTTCAGCCTGGACTACTTCCGCTTCGAGCTGGATAACCCCCATGTAAACCACAACTTCCTGACCATAGGTGCCCGCGGCGCCGGTTCGTCCAACGTGGTGAACAATGCTCAGGGCGGTACCGCCCAGGCCACCATTGCGCCGGGCTATGCCTCCATTATCTACAACCCTGTGGTGCGCCAAGCGGTGAACATGGAGTCGGACGTGCTTAACCTGTCGGGCAAGTACAGTGGCGATGGCTTTGATTTATCAGGCGTGATTGGCCGTTCCACTTCTGAAGGTGGCACCCAGGGCGGCGCGTCCAGCTGGTGGATCCCGGCGACTGACGATGGCGACCGCATTGGCGACCCGGCCTTCCCCGATGGTCAGGGCGGCACCGATGGCGGCTTCAGCTACGATGCCACCGGACCTTATCAGGTGTGGCTGACCAGCCTGGATGCCACCAATGCCAGCGAGCTTAAGTTTGCCCAGGAAGCCAACTACGAAACCACAGTACAGGACCACGATGTGCGTTATGCCCAGCTGGATCTGAGCCTGCCGCTGGATGGTGACTTCTTCAACAAGCTGGATGTGGGCGTGAAGTACAACAGCAGCGACTTCGAGCGCGTTGCCTTTAACCGTAACCCCTCTGAAGTGATTGGTTTTGTGCCCAACGGCAACTTCTCCAACTGGAGCGGTGGTGTATTCAGCGGCCTGCACAGCCAAAGCAGCGGCCACACCCTGAACTCGTACGCCTATCTGGATGCCGATAAGTGGTGGGCCTTTATCAGCGACAAATATGCCAACGGCGAGCTGGTGGAAGTGGCCAACTACGGCAACACCTTTACCGTGTCTGAGGACATGCTGGCGCTCTATGTTCAGGCCGATTTCAGCGGTGAAAACTTCCGCGGTAACATGGGCCTGCGCTATGTGGATACCAGCCAGACCTCATCGGGCTTTACCCGCAACGGCGGCGATATTTCTCCGTTCGAGGAGGATGCCAGCTACGACAACTGGCTGCCAAGCATCAACTTTGCCTACGACCTGAATGACGACCTTATTCTGCGTGCTGCGGCATCCAGCGTTATGTCCAGGGTTAACTACAGCGACCTGAACCCGGGTCTGGCCATCGAAGCCAGCTTCGGTTCAGCCAGCGGCGGTAACCCCTTCCTCAAGCCTTACGAGGCAAACCAGGCCGACTTGGGTATCGAGTGGTACTTTACCGAGTCGTCCATGGCGTCTGCGGCACTGTTCTACAAAGATATCAGCAACATGGTGTTCAACACCCAAACCGTGGAATACGTGCAGGGTTGTGGTGCCAGCGAACCTGAGTGGAGCAAGTGCCGGGTAACCAAGCCACAGAGTGGCGGCGATGGTGAGGTGCTGGGTCTGGAGCTGCAACTGCAGCACAACTTCGACAATGGCTTTGGTTTTATTGCCAACTACACCTATGTCGACAGCGAAACCCAGACTCCGGATGGAACCACCCAAATGGTGCCGGGCGTATCGGAAGATACCTTCAACACCACGGTGTTTTTCGAGAACGACTACATCAGTACCCGTATCGCCTACAACTGGCGCTCTGAGTACATTGGCGTAGGCAGCGTGCAGAACGTGCTCAACGACAGCTATCAGCAGGTCGATGCCTCTATCATCTGGCATGCCATGGAAAACCTCGATATCAGCCTCGAAGGTGTCAACCTGACCAACGAAGTGGTTCAGTCCTATGACGTGAACTACGGTCTGACCCAAAACACCATCGAGTTTGGTTCGCGCTACTTCCTGGGAGCGGCTTACCGCTTCTGAATCTGAGCCAAAGAAAAGAGCCGATCCTGTATCGGCTCTTTGTGTTTGGGAAAGGCCTTGGTTGGAGGACAGGATGCAGCAGTTCGACTTGCTGATTGTGGGCGGTGGCAGCGCCGGTTGGATGGCGGCGGCACTGTGCAGTCGCTTGCGGCCCCAGTGGCGTATTGCGCTGGTGGAGTCGGAGCGGATTGGCACCATAGGTGTTGGCGAAGGCTCTACGCCGCACTTTGGCCGGCTGATGGCGACGTTGGGGCTGGCGGAGTCACTGTGGATGCCCGAGTGCGATGCCAGCTTTAAAACCGGCATTGATTTCGGTAGCTGGGGTGGTGATGAGCAGCGCTACTTTCACCCCTTCCTAAGCCCGATGGATCTTAAGGCGGCGGAGGTATTTTACCTTGGCGCCAACGCCAGGCGTCGTGGCCGTGGTCCCTGGACCGGCCCGGATGAGTATTTCATTGCCGCAAGGCTTGCCAGAGCGGGTGTTGATCCAATCGCGGCAAAGCCGCTGCCGGCGCCACTGGAATACGGCTATCACTTCGATGCTGCCAAACTGGCGGTGCTGCTGCGCCGGGTGGCCGAAGGCGCAGGTGTGCAGCGTATCGCCGCCGAGGTGGTGCAGGTGCACATGCAGGATGCGGACACACTGGCCGGGCTGAGCCTTTCCGACGGTCAGCGTCTGGATGCCAGCCGTTTTATCGATGCCAGCGGCTTTGCTGCGCTGCTGATTGGCGATGCGCTGCAGGTGCCGTTTGAATCCCTGGCAGACAAGCTGTTATGCGACAGCGCCGTGACTGTGGCCACTGAGGCGGTGTCCGGCATGCCGTTCACCCGCGCAGAGGCGTTGGAAGCCGGCTGGCTGTGGCAAATTCCGCTGGCCAGCCGTACCGGCAATGGCTATGTCTACAGCTCGGCTCACTTGAGCGCCGATGAAGCGGCCTTCAGGCTCAGGGCGCGCCTGGGATTGACGCCCGATGTGGCAGTAAAACACTTGGCGATGAAAGTTGGCGTGCGCAGCCGCTGCTGGCAAGGCAATGTGCTTGCCATCGGCCTGGCGCAGGGATTTGTGGAGCCGCTGGAAGCCACATCCTTGATGGTGACCCAGCATACCCTGGAGCAGTACCTGCAACAGGAGGCGCTGGATACGCCGCTGGTAAGCCGTCAGCAGGCTTTTAATCAGGCCTGGCGAACCCTGATGGATGGCATTGTGGACTACATTCAGGCCCATTATCTGTGCGCCCGGCGCCGGGACAGTGAATTCTGGCAGACGGCCAGCCAAACACCGCCAGGGCCTTTGCTCAGCGAGCTGCTGACCGTGTGGCGAGCGGGCGGGGATCTGGATGCCTTTTTACATCAGCATGACAGCAAACTGGCCTATTTCAGGCCCAGTTGGTATGCGCTGCTGGCAGGGCTGGATGACAGAAATCCCCAACTGGTCATGCCATACCAGCCTCCGGCGGCAGACTTGCGCGCGGCGGCATCGGCGTTCAGTCAGCGCCTGATGCAGCAGTTTTTTACCGCCAAAGCCGGTTAGTCAGTGCGGCGTTAAATGGGCACTGACTTGCCGCGAAAGCGCTGGCGGAACAGGCTGGGCTGAATACCTTTTATCTGCAAAAAGCGCCGGTTAAAGTTGGACAGGTTGTTGAAGCCACACTGGTCGCTGATGGCCGAAATCGGGCTGTGCTGGGTGATCAGCAGCTTGCAGGCCTTGGCAATCCGCAGCTGATTGATGAACTCGGTGAGGGTTTTTTCGGTTCGCTGTTTGAAGAAACGATGAAAATGGTTGGTGCTCATATGGGCCAGCTTGGCCAGCTCGCCTGCGCTCAGTTCAGTGGTGTAGTTTTCGTAGATGTACTCAATCACCCGGTCGAGCTTTTTCACCGCGTATTCCTGCTTGCTGTTATTGGCATACAGGGTACTGGAAAGTGCGTGGGCGCTGCGGTCGGTTAGCATAAGTTGCAGCAATTCCAGCAGCAGGATCAGCCTTCTGAGCGGGGTGGCCTGTTCCATGGCTTCAAACAGCGGCAGGGCGGCTTTGGCGTTGGCTTCACTGAATTTCAGCCCCCGGCCAGCCTGATTCAACAGCGGTGCCAGCGCGGCAAACTCGGGCTGATCGGCCAGCTGCTGATGCAACCAGCTGGCGGGCAGCTGCGCCACATACACCCGCTGCTCGATACCACTGAGCTCAGACTGCCAGGCGTGGGGCATATCCGGGCCGATGAGCACCAGATCCCACTCGCCATAACGACCAATATGATCGCCCATATAGCGCAGCCCGCGGCCCCCCAGCGTCAGGCAGATTTCATATTCGGGGTGATAGTGCCAATTGAATTCCATCTCCAGCCAATCGTAGCGCCCAAAACGCCAGGAACTGTTTTCATCCGGGATGACTTTTTCACATAAGGGCTTCATTCCTTTGAACTCCTTTGTTTTCGCAGGGGGATGGCTATGAAAGCCCAACTCCATTGTGCTGTCCATTCGCCTTTTCGGTAATACCGGATTCTGTACGCTTGATACTTTTCTATCGCAATTGCCGCGCCGGCGCCGGTTTCGGGTGCGTGAAAAGTACCGATACCGGTGGCAGGGGTATCACCGGTGGCGAATGCCTGCGGTCACAATAGCTTGAAATCCCACAGAGGAGCTGACCGTGAATAACCGATGGATAGTGCTGTATGCCCTGATCACCTTTTTTGTGATCTCACTGATAACCAACAGCATGGGGCCAATTTTCCCTGCGCTGATTGACAGTTACAACATTGGCCTGAGCCTGGCCGGGCTGTTTCCCTTCGCCTTTTTTATCGCCTACGGGGTGATGTCGATTCCCGCCGGTATGCTGGTGGAAGCGCAGGGCGAAAAGCGGGTGATGTTATTGGCATTCGGCCTCGCCTTTGTGGGTGCCAGCGGGTTTTATTTGTATCCCAGCTTTACCGTGGCCATGGTCAGTCTGTTTTGTATCGGGGCAGGCATGAGCCTGCTGCAGGTGGCGATTAATCCGCTGCTGCGTCAGGCCGCGGGCCCGGAGCACTTTGCTTTTTTCTCGGTGGCAGCCCAGCTGGCATTCGGCGGTGCCGCCACCCTGACACCGCTTATCTATCAGCAATTGGTGACCGATAACCCCGACACCATGGCCTGGCTGGGGATGTATGCCCTGTTTGCGTTGGTGGCCGTGCTGATGCAATGCCTGACCTGGTTTTTGCCCATCAGCCGGGTGGTACGGGTGCAGGATGAGCGGGTCGGCAGCTGGCACAAACACAAGGCGCTGTTTGCCGATGCCACTGTGCGTAAATTCTTTTTCGCCATTGTCGCTTACGTGGCGCTGGAGCAAGGAGTGGCCAATGCCATTTCTGTGTTCCTCGAGCACTACCACGGCCTCGACAGCGTGGCAGTGGGCGCCTCTGTGGTGAGCGACTTCTGGCTCTATATGACCCTTGGCTGCGTGCTGGGCTTGCTGCTGCTCAAGCTGGTGGACAGCCAGAAACTACTGATTTTGTTTTCCCTGGGGGCAACGACTGCGTTCTTGCTCGCTGTCTGGGGCGGAAGCCAACTGGCTGTACTTTGTTTCCCATTGGTTGGCTTCTTTATTTCTATTATGTGGTCGGTGATCTTCTCGCTGGCACTCAACTCGCGGGCGGAGGATCACGGCGCATTTGCCGGTATTCTCTGTACCGGCATCATAGGCGGCGCCCTGATTTCGCCGTTGATTGGGCTGGTTGCTGAGTGGTTTGTCAGCCTGAGGCTGGGACTCATGGTGTTGCTGCTGCCCCTTGGCTATATCGCCTGGGTTGGTCTGAGCGCCACGCCGCTGGTGCGAAACCGTACCCTGCTTGGTGGTCAATCGGCCGGGGAGCAAGCGTGATGAGTGTGCTGTGTTTGGATTTGGGCGGCACCAAGCTTGCCATTGGCCGGGTGGCTTACCCCGATAAGCATGAGACTCAAACCTATGCGGTTGCGGCCATTACCCGATTGCCCGTGCCGCAGCAGGCCGACTATGCCGGGATGCTGCTGTTTCTGATCCAGGCCATTGAGCCGCAGCTTGATGGCTCGGTTCGGGGCATTGCGATTGGTGTGCCGGGTACTGTATCGCTGCAAAATGGCACCTTGCTGGAGGTGATGAATCTGCCGTGCCTGATTGGCAAGCCACTGGCTGTCGACCTCGAAGCGCGTTTTCAGCTGCCGGTGAGTTTGAATAACGATGCCAACCTGTTCGCCCTCGGTGAGTCGGTGCTCGGCAACAAGCGGAATTTACTCGGCATTACCCTGGGCACAGGGGTGGGCGCCGGTGTGGTGTTCGATGGACGCCTGTATTCGGGCAAGCACTGCGCTGCGGGGGAAATTGGCTGCTTTCCCTATCTCGATGGCATTATGGAACACTACTGCTCGGGGCAGTTTTTCCGCCGCTTTGCCCATTGTCCCGGTGAGCAGGTGCGGGCACGGGCGCTGGCGGGGGATACAGATGCGCTGGTGCTGTTTCAGCGCTTTGGCGAGCATCTGGCTGAGCTGATTTATCAGACTCTGCTGGCCTACGATCCGGCTGAAATCGTGCTGGGTGGCTCGGTCAGTCAGGCCTTTTCGCTGTTTAACGACGCGCTGTGGCAGCGGCTTGCTGAACGCGCCGATGTCAGTCGCCTCGAGGGCCTGAGCATTCGTCCTTCCACCGAGGCCAATGCCGCGCTGATTGGCGCTGCCCACTGGTTTTTCCAACATCAAGGAGAGAGCAACCATGAAATGGCTGTGGCCTGATTTATGCCTGGGCGCGGGCTTATGCCTGAGTGTGAGTGTGTACGCTGCGCCATCCGCCGACACCCTGAGTGTTCAATATCGGCTCGAAGACAGCGCGGCCAAGCACTGTCCGGCTGCACAGCGCCGCTGCTACCTTTCCAGCGTGACATTGACCTCGCCAAACGAGGTGGCAGCAAGCGACTGGTCAATCTACTTCAGCCAGCTCACCCCCGTGTATCAGGTAGAGGGCGACGAGTTTGTTATTCGCCATATCAACGGTGATTTGCATCAGTTAAGCCCGGGGCCCGGTTTTAACGGCTTGAAGGCCGGGCAGGGCCACAGGGTGAGTTTTTACAGCAAGGGCTCACAAATCA
Organism: Shewanella khirikhana; assembly: GCF_003957745.1. NCBI lineage: Bacteria > Pseudomonadati > Pseudomonadota > Gammaproteobacteria > Alteromonadales > Shewanellaceae > Shewanella > Shewanella khirikhana. The sequence goes on from NZ_CP020373.1 coordinate 4,144,839, forward strand.
CCCGCTCTGAATTTATGCCGAATTTTGTGTTGCTGGCGGCTGGGGAAGCGAAGGTGATTGCCAGCACTCAGTTGCAACATGACCCCGAAACCGGCCTTGAGCGGCAGCCGTATCTGGCGCCGTTTGATTCTGCTGCCCAGTTTCTGCTTGATGATCGGGACAAGACCCCGCTGGCTGACGGCGAGTGGTTGTATGACTATTACGCAGGGCTGGCGAGCCTTGATGGCCTGAAGGCTTTAGCATCACAAACGCCTGCGCTTATCCCTATGCCGGTGCAGATGAAGGCTCATTCGGGTGACGGCATTGCCATCGCCAGCGGCTTTAGGCTCAAGCTTGAGGCCGCCAGCACCGATGAGGCAGCCCGGATGTCAGCTGCCATGGACGCTGCGCTGTCGCGGCTGGCGTCGCTGGGGTTTAAACCATCGCCAACCGGCGTGCCGCTGGTGGTGTCCCTCATGGCAGCTGATAGTGCCAGGCCTGTAAGTCCTGAGGGCTATCGGCTCTATATCGAGGCCTCAGGCATTCGCCTTGAGGGCGACGGTGAAGCCGGGCTCTTTTATGGCCTGCAAAGCCTGGCGGGTTTGATTACACCTGCAGAAGACAAACTGCCACTCGTGAGCATTAACGACAGCCCGCGCTACGCCTTTCGCGGCATGCACGTGGATTTGGCGCGTAACTTCCACTCGCTGGCGTTTCTTGAGCGTTTGATTGTGCAGATGGGCGCTTACAAGCTCAACAAACTGCATCTGCATCTGGCCGATGATGAAGGCTGGCGGCTGGAGATCCCCGGGCTGCCGGAGCTTACTGAAATAGGCGGTCGCCGCTGTTTCGATTTGGATGAAAACCGCTGTTTGCTGCCCCAGCTTGGCAGTGGCATCAGCGGCTCGTCACAGGTGGATGGTTACCTGAGTGTGGCTGATTATCGGCGCCTGCTGCGCCTGGCCACCGCGCACCATATCCAACTCATTCCCTCGCTGGATATGCCTGGGCATTCACGGGCGGCGATTCAGGCCATGGAGGCCCGTTATCGGCGCCTGATGGCATTGGCAAAGGACGCTGAGGCCAACGAGTATCTGCTGACCGAATTTACCGATACCACCCAATACCAATCGATTCAGTACTACAGGGACAACACCTTGAATGTGTGTCTTGAGTCGACTTACCGTTTTGTTGGCAAGGTGGTGGATGAGATTGCGGCCATGCACAGCGCCGAGGGCGCACCTCTGTCGCTGTATCATATTGGCGCCGATGAAACTGCCGGAGCCTGGGTTGAGTCACCGGCCTGTGAGGCGCTAAGAGCGAAAGAGCCGAAAATCCACAGCCTCAATGGTTACTTTATTGAGAAGGTGAGCGCCATGCTGGCCGGGCGCAATATCCGGGTGGCCGGCTGGAATGATGGCATGGGAGAAACCCGCCCCGAGCTGATGCCGCGCGAGGTGCAATCCAATGCCTGGAGCCTGCTGGCAGAAGAGGGGCATCAGGTCGCTCACCGGCAGATGAATCTGGGCTGGCAGGTGGTGATTTCCACCCCGCAGGTTACTTACTTCGACTTCCCCTATGTGAGCCACCCAGAAGAAACCGGTAACCACTGGGCGACCCGGGCGCTGGACAGTTTTAAGGTGTTCAGCTTTATGCCGGACAATCTGCCTGCTCATGCTGAGTTCTGGACCGACGTTCGCGGCCAGGCCTATCGCGCCGATGATAAGGAGCCCTTGTTGCCGGGCAAAAAGGCGGCGGGGCTGCAAGGCCAGTTGTGGAGCGAGATGATCCGCAGCGATGCCATGGCGGAATACATGATTTACCCGCGGATGCTGGCGCTGGCCGAACGCGCCTGGCGCAAAGCGGATTGGGAGCTTGAGTATCAAAGCGGCCGTCATTTCAGCCGTGAAACCAGCTACTTTGACAAGGCACGTCAGCAGGCAAGAAGTCGTGATTGGCAAGGCTTCGCCAATGCCCTTGGTCAGCGTGAGTTCGCCAAGCTGGAGAAGGCGGGTATTTTCTATCGCATCGCGCCGCCGGGTATCAAAATTGAACCGGGCGTGAATGCGGCCCCGGCGCAATTACACCTGAATCACCCATACCCGGGCACCAGGCTGGAATTTCGGCTCGATGGTGGCGACTGGCAACCATGGACCGCACCCGTAGCTGTCAGTGGGAAAAACGTCGAGGCGCGGGCGATAGGTGCCGACGGCAAGCGCCGCTCCCGCAGTGAACAGCTACGGCTGTAAGGCGCATAAGCCTCAGGGGATTAATGAGTAAAAAGGGAAAGCTGTGCTTTCCCTTTTTTATGCGCCTAAAGCCAGCAGGTAAAAGTATTTGCCGAAGAAGGCCATCAGTGGGTCAGTCCTGCGCTCTCGTGGATGTCGGTGGCCGTGGTGACGGCTGTGGCCAGCATCAGTCGCAGGCCGTGGATAACGGTTTCCAGCGCCATTGATGGCGTGCCCGGCAGCCGTGAGGCTTGTTCGGGTGCCAGCGGAATATGCAAAAAGCCGCCGCGGCATTCAGGGGTTTGGCTTAGCTGATGCAGCATGCCATAGAGCACATGGTTGCAGACAAAGGTGCCGGCGGTATTGGACACGGCCGCAGGGATCCCGGCTTCGCGCAGGTCGCGCACCATGGCCTTGATGGGCAGGGTGGCAAAGTAGGCCGCCGGACCCTCGGCTATCACGGGTTCATCGATGGGCTGCTGGCCTCGATTATCGGCAATACGGGCATCGTCGATATTGATGCCGATACGCTCTAGGGTCAGCTCACTACGTCCGCTTGCCTGACCAACACACAGCACCAGAGCTGGCTGGTGGTACTCAATGGCCTCGGTCAGCTGGCTGAGCGCATCGTGGAATACGCAGGGCAGCTTGATGGCCTTGATCCTGTGGCGGCAGATAAGCTCGCCATCGAGGTTTTTTACTGCTTCCCAGGATGGGTTAATTACCTCGCCGCCAAAGGGTTCAAATCCGGTGAGCAAAATCAGTGGCACGGGTTTCATAATGGGCTCGCTCAGTCAAAAACGATGAAATACATCAGGAATATGTTGGTTGTCAGCAGCGCCAGCGCCGTAGGGATCTGCACCTTGATGACCTGATACTTGTCGTCGAGGTCGAGCAGCGCTGCCGGCACTATATTGAAGTTGGCAGCCATGGGCGTCATCAGGGTGCCACAATAACCCGAGTACATGCCAATGGCCATCAGGGGCGCCGGGCTGGCGCCTTGACCCTCAATCAAAAACGGCAGGGCGATACCGGCGGTCATCACCGGGAAGGCGGCAAAGGCATTGCCCATGATCATGGTAAACAGCGCCATGCCCACACAGTAAATAACCACCAGTCCAAAGCGATTATTGGGGTCTACAAACAAACTGACCAGCGCCTTGATGCTGTCGCCGGTTTGCGCCACGACAAACACTCCACCAAGCATAGCCAACATTTGTGGCAGAATCGCGGCCCAGCCGATGCTGTCTACCAGTCGGCGCGACTCGGCCACCGCCTTGAGCGGGTTATCGCCGGTCAGACGCCAGCCCACCAGCAGGGCGATGCCGCATGCCAGCGCCAGTGCCGCCAGGGTTTGATGTTTGGGGTCGAGCAGGAGCACATCACCGACGCTGACTCCAGCAAGCAGCAGGGTAGCCGCTACCGTCAGCAGGGGGATAAGCAGTGCCGGCAAAAAGATGCGATTACCCAGCCGCTCGGCGCTGGCCGCTTTCTGCGCCGGGCTGGTTTCCTGATAGCTGCCTAGGCTGACCCAGCCCATTCCTGCCAGCAAGGCGATGCCAATCACCATGGCGCCGGCAATCTGGTGCGCCAGTTTGGCGCCCAGGGTATCTACCGCCAGATCGCCAAACAGGAACAGGCTGCCAAACAGACCCCAAAACAGGGCCGTGGTCAGCCGTTTGGGATGTTGTTTGTCTTTCAGGGTCAGTATCACCAAAATGGCCACCACCAGCCCAATCAGCAGATAGATATCGTCGATACTGATAAGGCTCATGCTTCGGCCTCCTGCTGATTGGCATCTTCCTTCGCTTGCCATTGGGCGATATCGCGGCGAATGCCGGCTTCCAGCCTTGAGAGCCGGAACAGATGAATAATCAGCGCCGCGACGGCGGTGGGGATTGCCCACAGGCCGATGTGCAAAGGTTCGATGCCGTGGATGCCATTTTCTTTGAGAAAGGCATCCATCAACAGCACGGCGCCGAAGGCGATAAAGATGTCTTCACCAAAGAACATGGCCACATTGTCACAGGCTGCGGCGTGGGCAGCGATTTTGTCGCGAATGGGTTTGGGCAGTGGCCCGTAGGCATTGATGGCGGCGGCTTCGGCCATGGGGGCCAGCAGCGGTCTCACCGTTTGGGCATGGCCACCAAGGCTTAACAGCCCCAGCGCGGCACTGGCTTCGCGCACCACAAAGTAGAGCGACAAAATGCGCGCCGTGGTGGCGCTTTTGATGGTGGCAATCCAGCCCTTGGCACGCTCCCTGAGGCCGTGCCGCTCCAGTAGCGCTATCACCGGCAGGATCAGTAAAAAAGACGCCAACTGGCGGCTGGAGAGAAACTTCTCGCCAAAGGTCTCCAGCAAAGTCGCGGCATCCATGCCAACGGCCCAGCCGGTAATCAGCCCCGCGAGGGTAACAACCAGCAAGGGGTTGAATCTCAATGCGAAGCCCAGCACCACCACGGGTATGCCGATCAGCGGCCAGTAGTTGAGGGCGAGCAGCTCATTCAGCATGGCTTGCCTCCTGCAATGCCCGTATGCGGCGGGCAAACTGCAGCGCCTCGGGATTGTCACCGTGCAGGCACAGGGTGTCGGCCCTTAGCCTGAGTGGGGTGCCATCGATACTGGTGAGCTTGCCCGACATTAGCGCCTGCACCTGTGCCAGCGCTTCGACTTGGTTGTGGATCACGGCCCCCGGTTTTTGCCGCGACACCAGGGTCGCGTCGGCCTCGTAGCGGCGGTCAGCAAAGGCCTCCGCCTGCACCTTAAGGCCTGCCTCACTGGCCCATTGCAGCAGCGGGCTTGCCGCCAACCCCATTAATACCAGCCCGGAGTCGACGGCCTGTATCGCCTCGATAAGGCATGTGGCCAACTCTTTATCGAAAGCGGCCTGATTGTAGAGTGCGCCATGGGGTTTCACGTGAAACATCGCAGCGCCTTCTTCATCGCAAATCTGCTTCAGGGCCTGGATTTGGGCGATAAGGCTGGTGGTCAGCTCGGTGGCATCCATGTTCATCGGCAAGCGGCCAAAGTTGACTCTATCGGGGAATGACGGATGGGCGCCAATCAGGCAGCCGTTTGCCATGGCAAGCTTTACCGTGGCGCGCATGCTGTCTGAGTCGCCGGCGTGGCCACCACAGGCAATGTTGGCGGCATCCACCAGCGCGAGAATCTCGGCATCAAAAGGATAACCTTCGCCCACATCGGCGTTTAACTGAAGATTAGACATGGGCTTCTCCGCTGCCCAGGGCACGGCCGAGGCGATAAAAATACTGTTTCCAGCGTTCACAGGCCGCCAGCGCTTCTGCGCGGTCGACCAACACAAATTGCAGTGATTGCCCTGGCCGAGCCTGGGCGAGTTTCCACAGATCGGCCTCAATCACTGTGGCCACAATCGGATAACCGCCGGTGGTTTGTGCATCGTTTAACAGCACTATGGGTTGTCCCGATGGCGGCAGTTGAATGACCCCGGGGAACACGCCCTGGGAGGCCATCTCCAGCGGCGCCTTCAGGCGCAGCGCTGGCCCCGTCAATCTGGCACCCATACGATTGCTGCTTGGCTGTAATTGCCACGTTGACTCTGTGAGTATTGAGGTTTCGGCGAGCAGGGGATATTGCGGCCCTGGCAACACCCTTATCTGATTGTCCCAGGGGCTTTGCATAGCGCCTACCTGATGCTTCAGCGGCCGTTCTGGCCCAAGCTCAAGTCGGTCGCCGGACCTCAGTGCTCGTCCTTCAAGGCCGCCCAGGCCACTGGATAAATCTGTGCTGGCCGAGCCCATAAACAGGGGCACCTGAATACCGCCGTCCACCGCCAAATAGGCTCGCATTCCTGCCTTTGGGCCGCGTAGGCTAAGTGTCTGTCCGGCTTTAATCAGGCTGCGCCAGCCGCTCCAGACCGGCTTGGCATCGATTCGGGCATCGAAGTCGGCACCTGTAAGCGCAATCCAGGCATCGCGATTAAATCTAAGACTCGACTGACCGAGAGCAAACTCGAGGCCAGCAGTGTTATCCGGATTCCCCAGCAACCGGTTGGCGAGCAGCAGAGCCTGACGGTCCAGCGCGCCACTGCGGGGCAGGCCCAGATGGGCAACGCCGCTGCGGCCGAGATCCTGTACCGTGGTTTGAATGCCTGCCTGCAGCACTTCCAACATGATCAGGAAACCTCCCTGACAAACTGGATCCGGTCGCCCGGTGCAAAACGGCACGGAGGCTCCTGTTTGGCATCAAACAGCGGCAACTCAGTCCGACCTATCAGTTGCCAGCCGCCCGGAGCCTGACAGGGGTAGATGCCGGTTTGGGCGCCGCCAATCCCCACGCTGCCGGCGGGCACCTGTTGCCGTGGCACATCCAGCCTGGGTGTGTGCAACTGGCTTGGCAGCCCGGACAAATAGGCAAACCCCGGCAGAAACCCTAAAAACATTACCCGATACTCGGTGGCACAGTGGGCGCGGATAATCTCTTCGGCGGATGTGTGGTGGAAGCGGGCCACGGCTTCCAGGTCCGGGCCATAGTCATTGCCGTAACGCACGGGTACCCGATGCAGGCGCCCATCCGGAATTTCAACCGGCAGACGGGGCCAAATATTCTGCAGCCACTGCTGCCAGCTGTTGGGGTCCTGATTGGCATCCAGGCACAGGGTGAGGTTGTTCATGCCGGGGGTTATATCGGTCAGCCCGCCTCTGCTGCGGCATTCCTGCGCCAACGCCCAAATCTTTGCCTGATTGGCAAGTGTTGAGGCGGAACAGCCGGTCTTTGCCAGTGTTAGCAGCAGGTGATGTTCACCCAGTAAGGCAATGTCCGGAAATGGCTGATTGGGCATGATGTTTTTGCCGATTAACAGGTATCATTCGACCCTAAAAAATGGCCTCTGTCATGTCAATGAATTGCTGCGAAAATGTTGGTGTTTTCGCCATTTATTAAGCGGCGATTAAGGTGTGTATCAAATTTGCCTGGCCGGGCAGGAAGGCCTTGGGTTAACTGGCAAATTTGGGCTCAGCGCCTAGTATTGATAGATGCCTGCCAAATGTTTTTTCAGCCCGGGTTCTGTGGGCCACGAGACAATCTCAGCGATTTAAGTCAGGGGCAGTTTTTTTATGCGGCTTTTTAATAAGCTCTTTAATATCAGGGACAACACCATCGTCGAGCGACCACGCAGTTTAAGTGGTGAAGGTCTGGCAGCAAAAACCGCCGAAGCGGTGGCCAGAGCGCAGGTGCGCAGTTCGTTGGCCGTGGTGGCAGAGCAGGCCAGGGAGGAGGCCCATAGCCCAACAGTGGACGTTACCGCACTGTTTTACAGCTTGCTGTTTGCCGGGGGCAAAGACACTGGGGGGATAGCCAACAACCTCGAAAAGGAGGTGATGGCCAATGTCGAACAGGCATTGGCTCAGCCCAGCGTGATTGCCGATAAGGTCTTGAAGCTGCCGCACGATATCATTGAGCTCGACAAACAACTGGCCAATCCTGAGGTGGACACCGACGAGGTGCTCAAGTACATCAAGCGTGACCCAGTGCTGAGCGCCGAAGTGCTGAAACTCTGTAATTCCCCCGCCTTCAGACGCAGCAGCAAGGATATCACCAGTTTACAGCAGGCCGTGGTGACCCTGGGGCGCGAACAGCTTCGACGATTTGTTACCAGCGTGCGCGTGCGTGAAGTGATTGAAATTAAACCAATTTACTACAGACGCTTTGGCTCTGAGGTATGGCGTCATTCATTACAGGTGGCCTATCTGGCGTCTGAACTGACCCGCGAAGAGCAGGACACGGCATTTATGCTCGGCTTGCTACATGATGTTGGTAAAATCGCTATATTTCAGATGCTTATTGATGCATTCGCCAAGGCAGAACCCGGCGAGCAGCCCAGATCCTGGCTCTTTCGTCAGGTAATGACTTCAAAGTCACTGCTGCTCAGTGCTGTGCTGGTGCGAAGCTGGCAGTTACCACCTTTGTTTGCCCGCTCTCTGGCGGCGCTGGCCAATCCACACAATATGCCCACAGATCCTTTGCCCAAGGCCATTTGGACTGCAAACCATATCAGCGAATGTTCCATGCTGTGGCAGGCCGAGCGTATTGATGAGACTCAACTTGTTACTTTGCTGGAGCGAATCGGCATGGACAGAGAGACCTTCGATGACCTGCACGAAAAGCTGTTGCAGCTGGCAAGCTGAGGTTTGACAAAATGTAGCTGTCAGTAAGTTTGGCAATAAAAAACGCGCCCTGAGGCGCGTTTTTTTATGACGGGCATTCGCTACTGCAGCATTACTGAAGCAGAGAAATGTCGGCGACGTGCAGGAACTGGTCGCGCAGGTTGCCAAGCAGTGCCAGACGGTTGTTACGCAGTGCCTGGTCGTCGGCCATGACCATCACGTCTTCGAAGAACTGATCCACGCTCTCACGCAGGGCAGCCAGTTCGGTCAGTGCCTGTTGGTAGTTACCGGCAGCAAACAGCGGGGCAATCACAGGTGTTACTTCCGCAAGCTTGGCGGCCAGCGCCTTTTCAGCGGCTTCGCTCAGCAGTGCAGCATTGATGCTGCTTGGCAGTTCACCTTCCACTTTAGCCAGAATGTTGGACACACGCTTGTTGGCGGCGGCCAGCGCTGCGGCCTGCTCCAGGGTGCGGAAGTGGCTTACCGCCAGGATACGGTCATCAAAATCCGCAGGGCGGGTTGGACGACGGGCCAGCACGGCGAGGATAACGTCGGTGCTGATGCCTTTGTCCTGATACCAGGCGCGGAAGCGGGCCATCAGGAACTCGAGCACTTCATCGGCTGCCTGGGCATTGCTGAGGTTGGCGCCGTGCAATTCGACTGCTTTGGCAATCAAATCAACCAGATCCAGCGGCAATTTGTTTTCTACGATAATACGCAGCACACCAATGGCGGCGCGGCGCAGTGCGAACGGGTCTGCAGCGCCTTTAGGTGCCTGACCGATACCGAAGATGCCAGACAGGGTGTCGAGCTTCTCGGCCAGCGCCACGGCGCAGGAAACACCGGCGCTAGGCACGCTGTCGCCACTGAACTTGGGCTTGTATTGCTCTTCCAGTGCCACAGCAACGGCTTCGGCTTCACCGTCGAGGCGCGCATAGTGCATGCCCATGGTGCCCTGGGTGTCGGTGAATTCCATCACCATGTTGGTCATCAGGTCGCACTTTGACAGGAGACCGGCACGGGCGGCGTCTTCGCTGCTGGCGCCAATCTGACCTGCGATAAAGCCGGCGAGGGCAGAGATACGCTCGGCGCGGTCTTTCAGGGTGCCAAGTTGCTTTTGGAATACCACGGTTTCCAGGCTCGCCAGGCGGCTTGCAAGGGTGTGCTTCTTGTCGGTGTTAAAGAAGAATTCGGCGTCGGCCAGACGTGGACGAACTACCTTCTCGTTACCGGCAATGATTTGCGCCGGATCTTTGGACTCAATATTGGCCACAAAGATGAAGTTTGGCAGCAGCTTGCCTTCGTTTGAGAACACTGGGAAGTACTTCTGGTCGCCCTTCATGGTGTACACCAGCGCTTCGGCAGGAACGGCCAGGAACTTGTCTTCGAAGTGGGCGGTGAGTACCACTGGCCATTCAACCAGTGAAGCCACCTCTTCAAGCAGGCTTTCTTCGATGTCGGCGTTGCCACCAATCTCGGCAGCGGCCTTTTCGGCATCAATCTTGATGAGGGCTTTACGGGCCTGGTAGTCGGCGATGACTTTACCGCGCTCTTTCAGGGCAGCCAGGTAGTTATCGGCATGATCCAGGCTAAAGCTGGATTCGCCCATAAAGCGGTGGCCGCGAATGATGCGGTCAGACTGGATGCCCAGCACTTCACCGGCAATCAGTTCGCTGCCAAGCAGCAGGGTAACTGTGTGCACGGGGCGGATAAACTGAGTGCTGTTGCTGCCCCAGCGCATTGGCTTGGGGATAGGCAGCTTGTCGAGTGCGCGCTGGGTCATGGCAGGCACCAAAGCAGCTGTAGGCTCACCGGCAACATTGGCACGATAAACCAGCCATTCGCCTTTGTCAGTGGCCAGACGCTCAGCTTCGGCTACGGTAATACCGTTACCACGGGCCCAGCCTTCGGCGGCCTTGGTGGGGTTACCCTCGGCATCGAAAGCGGACTGCACGGCAGGGCCTCGCTTTTCAACGACTTTGTCTTCCTGAGCGGTCGCCAGGCCCTTAACGTACAGGGCCAGACGACGTGGAGCGGCATACCATTCGATAGATTCAAATGGCAGTTCGGCCTTGGTCAGTTCTTCGCTGAAGTTGGCCTGAAAGGATTCGGCCAGGGTGCGCAGCGCCTTCGGTGGCAGCTCTTCGGTACCGATTTCGATGAGCAGGTTTTCGAATTTCATTTAATCTTCCTCTTATTTGCACATCGGGAAGCCGAGGGCTTCGCGGGCCTTGTAATAGGCTTCGGCAACTGCCTTGGCCATGGTGCGCACACGCAGAATGTAGCGCTGACGCTCGGTCACAGAGATTGCGTGACGGGCATCCAGCAGGTTGAACGCGTGTGAGGCCTTCATGACTTGCTCGTAAGCGGGCAGAGGCAGAGGAGTTTCCAATGACAACAAATGCTGACAGGCTTTTTCGCATTGGTCGAACATGCCGAACAGGAAGTCCACATCGGCGTGCTCAAAGTTATAGGTAGACTGTTCTACTTCGTTCTGGTGGAACACATCGCCGTAGGTGATGCGGCCCATGGGGCCATCGGTCCAGACCAGATCGTAAACGCTGTCTACGCCCTGGATGTACATAGCCAGACGCTCAAGACCATAGGTGATTTCACCGGTCACTGGGCTGCATTCGATGCCGCCCACTTGCTGGAAGTAGGTGAACTGAGTCACTTCCATGCCGTTGAGCCACACTTCCCAGCCCAGACCCCAGGCGCCCAGTGTTGGCGATTCCCAGTTGTCTTCAACGAAGCGGATGTCGTGGATTTGGGTGTCGATACCCAGGGCTTGCAGCGAGCCTAAGTAGAGTTCCTGAATGTTGTCAGGGGATGGCTTCAATACGACCTGGAACTGGTAGTAGTGTTGCAAGCGGTTCGGGTTTTCACCGTAGCGACCATCGGTAGGGCGGCGTGAAGGCTGCACATAGGCGCTGCTCATGGGCTCAGGGCCGAGGGCGCGCAGGAAGGTCTGAGGGTGGAAGGTGCCGGCACCGACTTCCATATCCAGTGGTTGGACAATGGCACAGCCTTGCTGAGCCCAGTAATCCTGCAGGGTCAAAATAAAGCCCTGGAATGTCTTTACGTCGTATTTCGTCGTCATGTCTACTGCTGTCAGCTGAAAATAGAAAATGGGTTCGATTATACCTTGTAGATCTGTGCTTATGTAGGCTATTTTTGAGCGAATTTACGGCTAAATAGGGACTTTGAATGGCAGATAACAAAGTGAGATGCGCTTGGGTCAGCGATGATGCTCAGTACCAGCAGTATCACGATGAGGTATGGGGCAGGCCGGTTTACGATGCCAAAGAGCTGTTTGCTAAGCTTTGTCTCGATGGTCAGCAGGCTGGATTGTCCTGGATTACCATCCTCAGAAAGCAGGCCAGTTACGAGGCTGCCTTCGCCGATTTTGAACCCGCTATCATTGCTCGCTTCGATGACGCCAAGGTTGAAGAACTGCTGCAAAACCCGGGCATAGTCCGTAACCGTGCCAAGGTGAACTCCATTATCCGCAACGCCCGCGCCTATCTGAGTTACGTTGATGCCGGGAATGACTTCTCTGCGTTTTTGTGGAGTTTTGTTGGTGGCGCACCCAAGGTCAATCGGTTTGCGTCCATTTCAGAGGTACCGGCCCAGACTGCGGAATCGGAAGCCATGTCGAAGGCGCTTAAGAAACTGGGCTTTAACTTCGTCGGCCCCACCATTTGCTATGCCTTTATGCAGGCGGTCGGCATGGTGAATGACCACACCACAGATTGCCACTGTTACCCGCAGTAAGAATTTTTAGTGCCACAAGCTACTGGCTGATTTCCGGTAATAAAAAAGGTGTTCCACGTGGAACACCTTTTTTGTTCAGGCGTTTTCTTTAGGCGCTAACGTCAGATTTTCTCAAAGAAGAAGGGTTGGCGTTTGCGCTTGTCACCATTGAGTTGGTTCATGGTTTCGGCGTCAAACAGCTTACCGTTGACCATGGTATGGGTCACCTTATCGGTCACGCGGATATCGGCCAGCGGGTCACCATCAATAACGATAAGGTCGGCGAGTTTGCCAGCCTTGATTGAACCCAGCTGATGATCCATGGCGAAGGTTTTGGCAGGATTGATGGTAGCTGTTTTCAGCACGTCCATATTGCTCATGCCACCCTGGGCAAACATCCACATTTCCCAATGGGCCGCCAAGCCTTCGCGCTGACCGTGGGCACCAATGTTTGGCACTATGCCCAAATCATTCACTTCTTTGGCTACGCGAGCCACATTGAAGTGGTTATAGTGCCCATCCGGTGCAGTAGGGCGACGCATGGAACGCGCTTCCAGTAGGTCGCTCGGTACGTACTTGGACAGACGTGGATGAGCCCATACCTCGGTCTTGTCGTACCAATAGTTCTCACCGGAGATACCGCCATAGGCCACGACCAGAGTAGGTGTGTAGGCAACCTTGGTTTGGCTCCAGAACTGCTTGATGTCGTTGTAGATGGCACCAGCCGGCAGAGAGTGCTCTATGGTGGTGTGGCCATCGGCAATCATGGTGAGGTTGTGCTGCAGCAAGCTGCCGCCTTCCGGCACTACCATCATTTCCAACTCGCGGGCAGCCGCTATCACCTGTTGGCGCTGGTTACGGCGCGGCTGGTTGTAGCTTTTCACGCTGAATGCACCAACTTTTTTCAGGCGTTCCAGGTGGAACTTGGCATCGTCAACCGAGTCGATGTGGCTGGTGTAGCCGGGCAGGTTGGCGCCGTACAGAATGGTACCGGTTGAGAAGATCCTCGGGCCCACGATCTTACCGGCCTTTTGCTGCTCAGATGCGGCAAAGATTTCGGTAGTGTCGTTTGATGGGTCATGGATGCTGGTTACACCCAGCGACAGGCCTGCATAGAGGTTCCAGTTCTGCTGAGGAATGATTTCATCTTCACCCTGAGAACCGTGGGCGTGGGCATCGAACAGGCCTGGCATAATGCTCTTGCCGCTGATATTGATAACTTCAGCCGATGCAGGAATGGTTACTGCGTCTTTGCTGCCTACAGCTGAAATTTTGTTATCCGTTACTATCACCACGCCGTTGTCGATTACCTGGTCATTTTCCATGGTAATTACCTTGCCGCCGACAAAGGCAATGGTTCCACGTGGAACATCTGCCTGCTTCTCAAAGCCGATTTGGGTGATCTTAGGTTCAACCTTGGCGTCTTTGTCTTCGACTTTGGCGTAGCTGGGATCAACCGGCATTTGATATAGCTCTGGACCAAGGGTCCAATAAAGCTGGTTGCTCTTGCTGTTCCAGCTCAGGCTTTCGCCGGCACGAACACTCAGTTGAGTCACTGGCAGGTTGCTGGCCTTGGGACCAATTTCAATGGTCTCACCATGCTTGGCGAAGGGGGTAACAAAAACCTTGAAGCGCTCGGCAAAGGCCAGTTGCTCACCATCGGGAGAGATTCGGAATTCGGTCGCATGCTTGCTGGTGTAGTGAGTGCGCTTCTCGAATCCATTCATGTTGATGGATGAGAACTGCGGCGTCTCGCCACTTTCCATAAAGTAAACCCGCTCATTATCGGCGCCAAACTGAGGTTGGAAACCCATGGCACTGATGCGCGTGTTCTTCCTGGATTTGATGTCGGCCTTATAAAGGCCTGGATCATTCGACCAGGTGGGAGGGGTAATATAGCCACCACTAGCTTTGCGGTACACCAGAGTATCACCCTTGGGTGAGAACACCGGCTCGACGTATTTACCTGGGTGCTCACTAATCTTGGTGAGCTTGCGGCCACTAAGGCTAATAACCTGTACCGTACCCTGATCTTTGTCGTTCCAGGTGGTGAAGGCCAATTGCTTGCCATCACGGGACCAGGTTGGGTATAGCTCAGCAACTTCGTCGGCAAGTTTGGTTAGGCGGCTGACTTTGCCATCCGGTAATGACTTCAGCCACAGTTTTCCAAGGGCTTCATACACTACCTGTTTACCGTCGGGTGATACCTGCGCCATGCGCAGCATTTTCACATCAAACTTGTCCTGATCCAGATTTTGGGTGAATCGCACCGAAGGCTGGATATCCATCTGGGTTTTTACGTGGAACGGAATTTCAGTGACCTTGTTGCTGGCAACACTGAGTCGCTGGATTTTGCCCTTGGCCCAAAACAGCAGATCTTCACTGTCTTTATCCCAGGCCATGGTGGGGTACACCCCATGAATCGCCCAGGTTTCCTGCATGTCGCGGTCGAGTTCACCGTAAAGCTTACGCTTCTCACCAGACTCTAAATCCAACAAGTAGAGAGTAGATTGGAAACCATCACGGCGGATAAATGCCAGCTTTTTGCCATCTGGGCTTGGTGTTGGACGAATGGCACCGCCGGTGCCTTCAATCAGTACTTCGATATCGCCGGTTTGGGTATCGTAGCGTTTAATCTTGTAGATACCTTTCACTGAGTCTTTGGAGTAGTGGAAGGTTTTACCCGGAGTCGCATCCTGGCTGAAATAGATATAGCGGCCATCGGGAGAGTAGGCGGGTTCGCCCAGGTCTTTTTGATCGTTTGGACGCTCAGTGAGCTTCACACCTTCGCCACCTGTGATGTGGTACAGCCAGACTTCACCGGCGCCAAGGCTGCGGCTGGCGGTAAAATGCTTGCGACCGACAAGGTATTGAGAGTCAGGGCTCCAGGCCGGGCTGTTGATTAGCCGGAAGGTTTCTTTGGTGACGGCGCGGGCATTTTTGCCATCGGCATCCATTACCCATAGATTATCGCCGCCATCCTGATCTGACGTGAATGCGATGTATTTGCCATCCGGGCTATAAACAGGCTGCATCTGCCAGGCGATACCGCTGGCCAGTACTTCGGCCTCGCCACCTTTGGCGGGGATGCGGTAGATATCACCCAGCAGGTCAAACACTATGTATTTGCCATCCGGGCTAAGGCTCAGGTTCATCCAGGTGCCTTCGTTGACATCCACGCTGACTTTTTCGAGAGGGGCATTTTGGGGTGCATTGACTTGCCAGGTTTCGGCTTCGTCACTGGCAAAAGCGGCAGGCGTAAACGCCAAAGCCACCGCAATCACGCTGGGGTGCAGACGGGTCTTGAACATTCGGGTTTCCTAATCGTTATAGTTATTGAGATAAGGCCGGGCAGAAAATGAATGCCCAAGGCTGGTTGGAACAGCTTGTGTTATCTCACAAATTGCAGATCAGGAAAACCTCATTTCTGTTTCAAATAATAATCATCAGAGCTCGACTAGAGCCCTTTTTTGATGAGGTAGCGGTAAGGAGTAACTGAGGTATCACTGGCCACCAGGGTGTGATCCATAAACTCGCAGAAGCTGGGAATATCGCGGGTGGTAGCCGGGTCATCGGCGATGATCAGCAAGGTTTCACCATCAGCCATATGGCGCACCGTTTTACGCACCATCATCACTGGCTCGGGGCATCGTAATCCGAGGGCGTCCAGTTCTTTGTTAGCAGTGGCGAAAATATCAGTCATTTGCTCTTTCTCAGGGTGTAACAGTCGACGCTAATGTTACTCCACGGTCACTGAATCACCAAGTCAGCGAGCCATAAAATGTGGGCTTGGATGCTTCACGTGGAACATCATTATTGGAACCTTCCAAAACTTTCATTTCGGCTTAAGGGATAATGTCTAAAATGCCGCCGTTTAACGAAGGATTCCGCCTATAAATTAGCCCAAATCAGTTCTTTGTATAAGGCATAGCAGAAAATTCGTTGTCAGACTCAAGCGGTGTGCTAGGGTGCGCCGGAATAATAATAACCAATATCATCAATACCTTATGCAAATACTCTCCTTCAGGAAAACTTTATGGTATGGGCTGTTGGCAATAGGTCTGGTTCCACTGTTAGTAACCGGATTTGTTGTGCAACGTCTTGCCGAGTCAGCCATGACCGAGCAAGCTTTCAACAAGCTTGTGGCAGTTCAACAACTCAAACAAAACCAGATTGAAGATTACTTCAATGACACCCGCGCCGATCTCGCCATGTTATCAACGGCGGTGTCGGACATGCTGAGCTACAGCAATGGTGCGACGCTTAAAACTACTGCCCATACACATCATGAATACTTCGACAAGATGGCCGCCGAATATGGCTATTACGACGTATTTGTAATCGATCCGCAGGGCACGCTGGTCTACACCCAGGCGAGGGAAGCTGACTATGGTACCAACTTGGTGTCGGGGCCGTTTCAGGACTCGAACCTGGCCAGCTTGTTTCAACGGGTCATTGCCAGCCAGCAGGCTGAAATGGTGGACTTCGCGCCCTATGCACCAAGTCGGGGCGAGCCTGCTGCCTTTATCGGCGCGCCTGTCTGGCTTAACGGTAAGCTGGTTGCTGTGGCCGCACTGCAGCTTTCCATCGATAAGATAAACCATTTGATGATGCAAAGAGCCGGCATGGGTGATTCCGGCGAAAGTTATCTGGTTGGCAGTGATTACCGTATGCGTTCTGACTCCTTTCTGGATTCTCACGGCCGTTCTGTAAGGGCGAGCTTCGCCGGTACCGTAGAAGCCAATGGCGTGAATACCAAGGCCTCGAAAACGGCTCTGAGGGGGTCAGAGGGTATGGAAATTATCGTCGATTACAATGGCAATCAGGTGCTCTCAGCATACAAGCCAATTTCGCCTGATCTCAGCGGTAAAATTCGCTGGGCGATGATTGTGGAAATCGATGAGGCAGAAGCGCTGGAATCTGTTGTGGCTATTAAAAATAGCCTGTGGATAGCTTTGGGGATTTCTGTGTTGGTGGTGCTCGGATTTGCGGTGCTGATCCTGCGCTCAGTTTTGCGTCCTTTGGGGGGCGAACCGGCGGTAATGCAGCATATTTCAGAGCGGGTTGCCAAAGGGGATTTGGCCATCGATTTTTGCAAGGGTAACAAGACAGGTGTTTACCTCGCTATGGAGACCATGTCTCACAACTTGCGCGATATTGTGTCGCGGATGGTCGGTATTACTGCACAGCTTTCGGCGGCCTCTGAGCAAACCCGAGTTGCCAGCGAAGAAACCAATCAAAGCCTGTTCCAGCAACAATCCAACATCGAGCGGGTATCGGCTTCGATTCACGAGATGAGTGCCACTATTGCCGAGGTTGCCAATAACGCCCGTCAGGTCGCCGATTCAACTCAGGCGGCCTATGGGTTGTCGCAAATCGCCGATCAACAGGTGCGCAGCAACATAGGCACCATCAATGGCCTGGCGTCGGCGATAACTGAGGCGACCGATGTTATCCGCAATGCCGAATCCCAAAGCCAGGGCATCAGTAAGGTGCTTGAGGTGATCCGGGGCATTGCCGACCAGACCAATCTGCTGGCTCTGAACGCTGCCATTGAGGCGGCCAGGGCGGGTGAGCAGGGTCGCGGCTTTGCAGTAGTAGCCGATGAAGTGCGGCAGCTGGCGCAGAAAACGGCTCAGTCTACCCAGGACATCGAGCAGATGATTGAGTTACTGCAGCAAGGCACGCAAAACGCGGTAGGCGTGATGGCCCAAAGCACCGAGCACCTGAAGCAGACTGTCAGCAGCGCCGAGTCGACCGCCGAGGCGATTCGCAATACACATATTGAGATTGAGTCCATAGCCGCCAACGCTGAGCAGATTGCCACAGCGGCAGGACAACAAACGCTGGCGGCCGAGGAGATAAGCCAGAGCCTGGCGGTGATAAGTGATTCGGCCTCGGTGAATGCCGCCAGTTCCGAGCAGACCGCAGTTGCATCGGCGCGGCTGAGTGAGTTGGCGCTGGACTTAAAAGCCATCAGCGGAAGCTTCAAAACCTGAGTTAGCTGAAAGCGAGGTTTCACGTGAAACATAAAAAAAGCCGACCCAATGGTCGGCTTTTTGTTAGCAAAAGTGCGGGTTACACCCGCTCAAACACAGTCGCAATACCCTGACCCAGACCGATACACATGGTCGCCAAACCGAGGGTGGCATCCTTGTGTTCCATCAGGTTGATCAGGGTGGTGGAGATACGGGCACCGGAGCAGCCCAGTGGGTGGCCCAGGGCGATAGCGCCGCCGTTGAGGTTCACCTTATCTTCCACTACGTCCATCAGCCCAAGGTCTTTTACGCATGGCAGAGACTGAGCGGCAAAGGCTTCGTTCAGCTCAATCACATCCATGTCCTGGATGCTGAGACCGGCGCGGGCCAATGCTTTTTGGGTGGCAGGAACAGGGCCGTAACCCATGATGGCGGCATCGCAACCGGCAACGGCCATGGAGCGCACGCGGGCGCGAATTGGCAGACCGAGGGCGCGGGCTTTTTCTTCTTCCATCACCAGCATGGCGGCAGCACCGTCAGACAGCGCAGAAGAAGTACCGGCGGTCACTGTGCCATTGGCTGGGTCGAACACAGGGCGCAGGCTGGCCAGTGACTCCAGAGACGTCTCGGGGCGGATAACTTCGTCGTAATCGACTTTGATCAGGCCGCCGTTGGCGTCGTGGCCTTCGATGGCATAAATCTCTTTAGCGAAGCGACCTTCGAGGGTTGCGGCGTGGGCGCGCTGGTGTGAACGCACGGCGAACTGGTCCTGCATTTCACGGCTGATGCCGTGCAGCTTGCCCAGCATCTCGGCGGTCAGACCCATCATGCCAGAGGCCTTGGCCACATTGGCGGCGAGGCCTGGGTGGAAGTCAACACCATGGTTCATCGGCACGTGGCCCATGTGCTCAACACCACCGATGATAAAGGTGTCGCCCATGCCGGTCATGATGGCGCGGGAGGCCTGATGCAGGGCTTCCATGGAAGAGCCACACAGGCGGTTAACGGTAACGGCACCGGCAGTCTTGGGGATGCCGGCCAGCAGCGAGGCGTTACGGGCAATGTTAAAGCCCTGTTCCAGGGTTTGCTGCACACAGCCCCAAATCACGTCTTCAACACTGTTGGGATCCAGACCGGGATTGCGCAGCAGCAGAGCTTTCATCAGCTCGGCAGACAGGGTCTCGGCACGAACATTACGGAATACACCACCCTTGGAGCGGCCCATGGGGGTACGGATGCAATCTACGATAACGGCTTGTTTCATTTTGATGTTCCTTCCCTAATCAGGCCTTTGGATAGTAGCTGCCATTGCTGCTCGCGAGAGCGCGCATGGCGTCTGTGACCTGATACAGGCCGCCCAGATGGGCATATTTATCGGCCAGTGCCACGAAGTTGGCTACGCCCATGGTATCCAGATAGCGGAACACGCCGCCACGGAATGGAGGGAAGCCAAGGCCATATACCAGACCCATATCGGCTTCGGCCGGGCTGGCGATAATACCTTCTTCGAGACAACGAACGGTTTCGATGATCATGGGGATCATGGTGCGGGCGATGATCTCATCGGCATCAAAGGCTTTCTGCTCGCCAAAGGCTTCGGCCAGCATAGCGTAGGAAGCCGGGTCCACATCCTTCTTCGGCTTGCCGCGCTTATCGATGCTGTACTGATAGAAGCCCTTGCCATTTTTCTGGCCCAGGCGACCGGCTTCGTACATGACGTCGATGGCATCTTTGCCGGACTTGCCCATGCGATCAGGGAAGCCTTCGGCCATCACCGCCTGAGCGTGGTGACCTGTGTCCAGGCCCACAACGTCGAGCAGGTAAGCCGGGCCCATTGGCCAGCCGAATTGCTTTTCCATCACCTTATCGATGGCTGCGAAGTCGCCACCGTCGGCCAGCAGACCATTAAAGCCTGCAAAGTAGGGGAACAGCACGCGGTTTACGAAGAAGCCCGGGCAGTCGTTCACCACGATTGGGGTCTTGCCCATCTTGCTGGCGTAAGCAACAACAGTGGCAACGGTTTCTTCGCTGGTGTCTTTACCGCGGATCACTTCCACCAGTGGCATCTTGTGTACTGGATTAAAGAAGTGCATGCCGCAGAAGCGCGCAGGGTTCTTCAGGCTCTTGGCCAGGAAATCGATGGAGATGGTCGAGGTGTTGGAGGCGATGATGGCGTCGTCAGCCACCAGACCTTCTACCTCGGCCAGCACCGCAGATTTCACTTTTGGATTTTCCACCACGGCTTCAACTACCACGGCGGCATCTTTAATGGGGGCGTAGTCCAGCGCAGGGGTGATGTTATTCAGCACCTTGGCCATTTTCTCCGGCGTGGAGCGACCACGGGAAACCTGAGCGGTAAGCAGCTTGGCGGCTTCGTTCAGACCCAGATCCAGAGCGGCCTGGTTGATGTCTTTCATCACAATTGGGGTGCCCTTGCTGGCACTTTGATAGGCGATACCGCCACCCATGATACCGGCGCCGAGTACGGCAGCCTGGTTCACGTTTTTGGCGAGTTTGCCGGCCTTCTTGGCTTTGCCTTTTACAACCTGATCGTTAAGGAAGATACCAATCAGCGCGGTGGCTACATCGGTTTTGGCCAATTGAATAAAGGCTTGATGTTCAACCTGCAGCGCGTCGGCGCGGCTCATGCCGGCAGCCTTTTCAACCACACTCACGGCGGCCATTGGCGCAGGGTAATGCTTACCGGCCACGGCGTAGACCATGCCTTTGGCGGTGGTGAATGACATCATGGCTTCGAGCTTCGGCAGCGTCAGCGGCGACTGCTTACGGGCGCGGCGCGCTTGCCAGTCGAGCTTGCCATCGATGGCATCTTTCAGCATTTGGGTTGCTGCGGCTTCCAGAGCATCCGGCGCTGTGACTGCGTCGATGGCGCCAACTTTCAGGGCATCTTCAGGACGCTGATCTTTGCCGGTGGTGATCCATTCCAGCGCGTTATCGGCACCTATGATGCGAGGCAGGCGCACTGTACCGCCAAAGCCTGGGATGATACCGAGTTTGGTCTCGGGCAGACCAATCTTGGCGGTGGTATCTGCGATACGGAAGTCGGTGGCCAGAATGGTTTCACAGCCGCCGCCCAGGGCAAAGCCCTTGATGGCTGAGGCAGTGGGGAAAGGCAAGTCTTCAAGCTTGTTGAACACCACATTGGCCTGCTCGAGCCATGCTTGCAGCTTGGCGTCTTCTTCGGCAAACAGGGCGAGGAATTCGGTAATGTCGGCGCCAACGATAAAGGTATCTTTGCCTGAGGTCAGCAGGGCAGCTTTGGCGTCGGAGGCCTTGATGGCGTCAAGAGCAGCGTCGAGGGCGGCGAGGGTTTCACGATCGAACTTGTTGACCGAGCCGGGTGCGTTAAAACACAGCCGGGCAATCTTGTCACCGGTCAATTCGACCTGGATTGTAGGGCTTTGGTAGATCATGTGCTTGCTTTCCTTTTTGGTCAGGAATCCATCTGACGACGGACTCTCCTTTTTTCACAGCAATAGCGGCCATCATTTGACCATTTGTTTGCCAGTGTGCGTCCAAAAAACAAAAATTACAACACCCAATTAAAACGATCGTTTAATTGTTTGGCGGCGAGGAGGATTTTTACCCTTTGTGATACACTGCACAGCAAACAGAATAGTTCGCCAAGACGGTGTTTGGGATATGATTTTTCAAATTTCCGCCGGTTGGTGTAATGAGCACAGAGGATGGAACATGATGGAAAATTTGGCCCCGCTGTACGTCAACCATATTCAGGAACAAACCCGCCGGGTAGCCGATGTGCTGGCCCGCGAGCAGCTGCAGGGACTGGCTATTCATTCGGGTCAGTATCGTCGCCAGTTTCTCGATGACATTAACTATCCCTTCAAGGTAAATCCCCACTTCAAGGCCTGGCTGCCGGTGCTGGATAATCCCAACTGCTGGATTCTGACCAACGGTCAGGAAAAACCGGTGCTGGTGTTTTATCGCCCCGAAGATTTTTGGCACAAGGTGAGTGATGTGCCCGAGAGTTTCTGGACCGAGCATTTTGATATCAAGCTGCTGACCAAGGCCGAAAAAGTGGCCGACCTGCTGCCGAAAAACCTCGATGGCTGGGCCTACATTGGCGAGCACCTGGACGTGGCCGATGTACTTGGCTTCAAGAGCCGTAACCCCGATGGGGTGATGAACTACCTGCACTGGCATCGCAGCTTTAAGACCGACTACGAGCTTGAGTGTATGCGTGAAGCCAACCGCATTGCGGTGATTGGTCACAATGCCGCGCGGGAAGCCTTTTATAAAGGCGCCAGTGAGTTTGAGATCCAGCAGCAGTATCTGTCGGCCATAGGTCAGGGCGAGAACGATGTGCCCTACGGCAATATTATCGCCCTCAATCAGAACGCCGCTATTTTGCATTACACCGCGCTTGAGCACAGCAATCCGGCGCAGCGGCTGTCGTTTTTGATTGATGCCGGTGCCTCTTTCCACGGCTATGCCTCCGACATTACCCGTACCTATGCGTTTGAAAAGAACGCCTTTGACGACTTAATCAAAGCCATGGACAAGCTGCAACGGGAACTGGTGGAGCTTATCCGCCCCGGCATGCGCTTTACCGAGCTGCATCTGGCGACCCACGACAAACTGGCGGCGCTGATGTTGGAAATGAACATCGCCAGCGGAGATAAGGACGCACTGGTCGAGCAGGGCGTTACCTCGGCGTTTTTCCCCCACGGTCTTGGCCATATGCTGGGGCTGCAGGTGCATGATGTGGCCGGGTTTGCCAACGACGAGCGAGGCACCCATCTGGCAGCGCCCGCAGAACATCCGTTTTTGCGCTGTACCCGGATACTGACACCGCGGCAGGTGCTGACCATTGAGCCCGGTTTTTACATCATCGACTCTTTGCTGGCGGCCCTGAAAAATGATGGACGCAGCGCCCTGGTGAATTGGGACATGGTCGACACCCTGCGCCCCTTCGGTGGCATTCGCATTGAGGATAATGTGATTGTGCATCAGGAACGCAACGAGAACATGACCCGGGATCTGGGACTTAACTGATAGTGGCAGAGAAGTACCCCATTCCGGCGGGCGAGCTGGTGTTTGAAGAAGAAATCAAGGCCAGCCGCTTTATCACGGTTCTGAGTCATTGCAGCAGTGAAATCGATTTGAAGTCAGTGCTCACTGACGTGAAAAGCCGCTACCCTGGTGCAAGTCATTACTGCTGGGCTTATATTGCGGCGGCGCCGGATAACAGCGTTGCCATAGGTTCCAGCGATGATGGCGAGCCTTCCGGCAGTGCCGGTCGGCCTATGCTGGCCACCCTGCAAGGCTCCGGGTTGGGAGAGGTTTGTGCCGTGGTGGTGCGTTATTACGGCGGCACCAAACTCGGGGTGGGCGGTCTGGTTCGGGCCTATACCTCGGGCATCAAAAAGGCACTGCCTGATTTGCCAACTCAGCTGCGGGAGCTTAAATATCCTTCCCGTCTTTGCTGCGACTATGGGCAGCTTGCGGATATCGAGTATCTGCTGGGCAAACACGGCGGCGATATTCTCGAGCGGGATTTTGGCGGCAAGGTCACGCTGCAACTGCAATTGCCCAAAGCGAATCTGGCGGATTTGAACCGGGATCTGGCAACGCTTACCCAGGGGCAAATCGTCCTCAAATTCGACGAATTCGAATGAGTGTCAGCGCGAAGGAATTGTGCGACAATTCCTCGAACAACGAAAAAGTGCCCCACAACAAGGGAATGCCAAAAGCAGCTCCATGCAATACAGAACAATAATAAGGATCACCGGCCTGCTGATGGGGCTCTTTTCCATCACCATGCTGCCACCGGCGCTGGTTGCCATCTACTACAAAGATGGTGGCGGTACTGCTTTTATTCAGGCGTTTGTGGTGAGCCTTATTTTGGGATTTCTGTTCTGGTATCCCAACCGCCAGCACAAATCTGAGCTGCGCACCCGTGAGGGCTTCCTGATTGTGGTGCTGTTCTGGACAGTACTGGGCTCCATAGGTGCCTTGCCGTTTATCTTCTCCTCCACCCCCGATTTGAGCTGGACCGACTCCTTCTTTGAGTCATTCTCGGCGCTGACCACCACGGGGGCAACCGTCATTGTGGGGCTCGACAGCCTGCCCAAGGCGATTCTGTTCTACCGCCATTTGTTGCAATGGCTCGGTGGTATGGGGATCATCGTATTGGCGGTGGCGATTCTGCCGGTGCTGGGTATCGGGGGTATGCAGCTGTATCGCGCTGAGATCCCGGGGCCGGTGAAAGACAGCAAGATGACGCCGCGGATTGCCGAAACCGCCAAGGCGCTCTGGTACATCTATCTGCTGCTGACCACCGCCTGTGCGCTGGCCTACTGGGCCGCCGGTATGTCGGTGTTCGATGCCATTTGTCACTCGTTTTCCACCATCGCCATCGGTGGCTTCTCGACCCACGACGCCAGCATGGGCTACTTCGACAGCCCTATGATCAACATGATTTGCGTGGTGTTTCTGCTGATTGCAGCGGTGAACTTCAGTGTCCACTTTGCCGCGTTCAGTCGCCGTGGCATTAATCTCAAGGTCTATTTCAAGGACACCGAATTCAAGATCCTGATAGTGATCCAACTGCTGTTGACCGCTATCTGTTTTGCCACCTTGCTGCACTCCGGTATCTACGATTCTGCCGAAGAAACCCTGGACTATGCGCTGTTCCAGGCGGTGTCGATTTCGACTACTGCGGGCTTTGGTACCGAGAGTTTCCACCTGTGGCCGCTGTTTTTGCCGATGCTGCTGATTTTCTCAAGCTTTATCGGCGGCTGCGGCGGTTCAACCGCCGGTGGTATCAAGGTTATCCGGGTACTCTTGCTGTTGCTTCAGGGCAGTCGTGAGCTGAAGCGGCTTATCCATCCGCGGGCAATGTTTTCTATTCGTATCGGTAATACTGCGCTGCCTGATCGGGTCGTGGATGCGGTATGGGGCTTCTTTTCGGCCTACGCGCTGGTGTTCGTGATTTGTATGCTGATTTTGATGGCCATGGGGCTGGACGATATTACCGCCTTCAGTGCCACCGCGGCCTGTTTGAACAACCTGGGCCCGGGTTTGGGTGAGGTGGCCAGCAACTATGCCAGTATCGGCGACGGCGCCAAGTGGGTGCTGGTCGTGGCCATGCTGTTCGGCCGACTGGAAATCTTTACCCTGCTGGTACTCTTTACGCCTACCTTCTGGAAGACCTGATAATGAAGACCCTGATCCTTTACTCCACCGTCGATGGCCAAACCTTACGTATTTGCGAGCGTATCAAGGCGCGCTGCGAAGCGGCGGGTGAGACAGTCACCCTGGCCGAAATTGGTGCGGCGGCGCCGCTGCTGGCGGAGGCCGACAAGGTGCTGGTTGGTGCGAGTATCAGGTATGGCAAGCACAGACCGGCGCTGTTTGAATTTGCCGCGGCGAATGCCGAGATTCTTGCCAGCAAAATAAACGGCTTTTTCACCGTGAATGTGGTGGCGCGCAAAAGCGAGAAAAACACCCCTCAAACCAACCCTTATATGCAGAAGTTTTTGCAGCTGTCCAAGTGGCAGCCACAGCAGTTGGGGGTGTTTGCCGGTAAGATTGATTATCCCCGCTATGGCCTGTTCGACCGCAGCATGATCCGTTTCATCATGTGGATCACCAAGGGCCCCACCGATGTGAAGGGCACCTTTGAGTTTACCGATTGGGATAAGGTTGACGGCTTCGGCGATGCCTTTGCCGCCCGCAAGCCGTGAGCGCCTGCGTTACACGCTGCAATAGCGTTTGTGCAGGATAGAAATGATGTCGGTGACCTGCTCGTTTTTGAGCTTGTAGTACACCAGCTGAGAGCTTTTACGGGTATCCACCAAATCTTCCGCCCGCAGCACCGCCAGGTGCTGAGACAGTGCTGACTGGCTCAGGGGCACAATTTCATTGAGCTCAGTGACGCTGAGCTCGTTATCCAGCAGCAGACAGAGGATCATCAACCGATAGGGGTTGGCGATGGCCTTCAGCCATTTTGCGGCGGTTTCGGCGTTGCCGACCATGGCGTTTACATCAATAGTCTGTGGCATCTGTAACCTCTGTCCGTTAACCTGAGTGGAACATTTGATTAGATGATTCTAATTGACTGCGCCGTCCAAGGCAATTTCCCCATTCATAACTGTGACATCGGTGGCAATTGCGCATTTATGATGTCCGTTTGTGACCTCAAGGCAGGACAGTTGCCGCCGTGGTTGTCACAATAAAGTGTCCATAGTTTGCGGAGCCCAGCATGTCTCAATCAGCCAAGCGTCAGATCCTGCTCATTTATTTTTCCCGTGGCGGCCATACCCGCAAGATATCTGAAGCCATGGCCGCCAGGCTGAACGCGCTGGGCCATGAGTGTACCCTGATGTCGGTGGCCGAGGCGCTGGCCGCCGAGCCCGACTGGCAGCGCTTCGATGTGGTGGCGCTGGGCGCCTGTGTGCTGTACGGCACTTACCATAAGTCGGTGTTTGAACTGGTTAACCGCTATCAGGGAGCGCTGGCGTCAAGACCATCAAGCTTCTATTGCATTAATGTGGTGGCCCGTAATCCCGAGAAGCGGGTGCTGGAAAACAACAAGTATCTGCAGAAGTTCCTGAGCCTGTCGCCCTGGCAGCCCCAGGATCTGAAAATCATTGCCGGTAAGGTGGATTACCCCTCATGGCCTTGGTACGACGCCCTGATGATCCGGCTGATTATGAAGATGACCAACGGCCCGACAGACCCGAAGGCGGTTATCGACTACACCGACTGGCAGGATGTGGACAAGTACGCGGAGCATTTGCTGACGTTGGCACAAGCCGACTGACTCTGCCTGAGCAAGGCAATTCCAAAACCTGATTGCCGTCAGTATTGCCAGAACTTGGGATGGAACAGCACCGCCACTGTGAGGATCTCCAGTCGTCCAAGTAACATGCCCAGCGACAGTGCCCATTTGGCGCTGTCGGGCAGACCGGCAAAGTTACCCGCCGGGCCAATCACAGGCCCAAGCCCTGGCCCCACGTTGGTCACCGCCGTGATGGCGCCGGTCAGGCTCGACATGGGGTCGACCCCCACCGCCACCAGAAACACCGCCAGCGCCACTGTTACACCCACAAACAGCAGAATGAAGGTGACCAGGGAGCGAATGATGTCTTCGCTGATGGGGCGGTTGTTGTAGCGCTCACGGAAGATGCCCGCCGGGTGGATTTGCTGCTTTAATTGCTCGCGCATGATGGCGAAGGCGATTTGAAAGCGGAAGATCTTAATCCCGCCCGATGTAGAGCCTGAGCAGGCGCCGACAAACATCAGAAACAAAAAGGCCACGTTGGCCAGTGGTCCCCAGGCGCCGTAGTCGGTGAGACCGTAACCAGTTGTGGTAACCACGGACACCACGTTAAAGCAGGTCAGGCGCAGGGCATCGATAAACGCAAGCTCCTTTACAGGTGCAAGCCATACCGCCAGCGCCACACTCACGGCACCGACAAACAGTAAGAAGCCCTTGACCTGGGCATCGTTCCATACCTTGAGGGTGCGGCCACGGATCATCTGTACAAACAGCAGCAGCGGCAGACCACCCGCCAGCATAAAGGCGGTACCGACCCAGTGGGCGCCGGGGCTGAAGTGCGCCATGGATTCATCGGACGTGGAATAGCCGCCGGTGGAGAGGGTGGTCATGGCGTGGTTGATGGCTTCAAACCAATCCATGCCCGCCATGTGGTAGCCCACACCGCAAAGTATGGTCAGGAGTATGTAGATTTGGAACAGGTGCTTGGCCATGTCCTGGGTGCGGGGGGTGGCCTTGTCGCTCCAGTCTGACGATTCGGTGCGAAACAGCCGCATGCCACCCACGTTGAGGAACGGCAGCACAGCCACCGCCATCACGATAAAGCCGATACCTCCGAGCCACTGCAACAGCGAGCGCCAGATAAGGATACTGCGGTCCATATTGTCGAGCCCCGACAACACGGTGGAACCCGTGGTGGTGATGCCGGACATGGTCTCGAAAAAGGCATCTGTATAGTTGATGCCGTGGTAGAGGGTAAAGGGCAGCGCCGCGAACAGGCTGACGACAAACCAGGTGATACTGGTCAGCAAAAACATGTCGCGGATATTGAGCTTGATGTGTTTTTGTTTGCCGCCGCTGATGCAGAAACTGGCAGCTACCCCGGTCACCATGGCCGAAATCATAAAGGCGCCGGAGGTTTCGTCGCCGTGCAGCAAGGCGAACAGCAGCGGGATGAGCATGAACCCTGCCAGCATCGACAGGAAGGTGCCGAGGATGAAGAGCAGGGGCCTGAAATTCAGCATGGCTGGCTCGGTTTCTGGGTTATCAGAAGAAGAAGGCGCTGGGTTGGAACAGCTTCTCCACCTCGCCGATAAACTTCTTGTTTACCAGGAAGAGGATGACGTGGTCGCCTTGCTCGATCACCGTTTTGTCGTGGGCCATCAGTACCTCGTCGTTGCGCACTATGGCACCTATGGTGGTGCCCGGTGGCAGACGGATTTCCCCGATTTGTTTGCCCACCACCTTGGAGGTGCTGGGGTCGCCGTGGGCGATGGCTTCGATGGCCTCGGCGGCGCCGCGGCGCAGTGAGTACACGTTGCAGATATCGCCCTGACGAATGTGGGTCAGCAGCGCTGAAATGGTAGCCTGCTGCGGTGAAATGGCGATATCGATATTGGCTTCCTGAACGATGTCCACATAGGCTTCGCGCTGAATAAGCACCATCACCTTTTTGGCACCCATGCGCTTGGCCAGCAGTGCCGACATGATGTTGGCTTCATCGTCGTTGGTCACTGCAATAAACACGTCGGTCTGGTCGATGTGCTCTTCGAGCAGCAACTCCTGATCCGAGGCATCACCGCAGAATACCGTGGTGTTTTCCAGTTTTTCCGACAGCGCCTCGGCGCGCTCGGCCCTGTGTTCAATCAACTTGACCGAATGGCTGCGCTCGAGCTTTTTCGCCAGACCCAGACCGATATTACCGCCGCCGGCGATCATGATGTTGCGGTAGCTGTTATCGAGCTTTTGCATTTCACTCATCACGGCGCGGATGTGGCGGCTGTCGGCCACGAAGAAGACTTCGTCGTCGGCTTCAATAATGGTGGTGCCGCGGGGCATGATGGGGCGTCCCTGACGGAAAATGGCCGCCACCCGCGTATCAATATTGGGCATGTGCTCACGCAGCGCCGCCAGTGCGTTGCCCACCAGGGGGCCACCGTAGTAGGCGCGTACCGCCACCAGACTCAGCTTACCGTCGGCAAACTCCAGCACCTGCAGGGCACCTGGGTATTCCACCAGGCGCTGAATGTAGGACGTGACCAGCTGCTCGGGGGCAATCAGTTCGTCAATCACAAAGCCGCCGCGGGTGCGGTTGTCGGAGTTTTTGGTTTCGCTGTCGATGAACAGCCGCTCCTGCATGTGCAGGTACTGCTCAGAGCGGATTCGGGCAATCTTGGTGGGAGTACCAAACAGGGTGTAGGCAATCTGACAGGCCGACATATTGCACTCGTCGCTGTTGGTCACGGCAATCAGCATATCGGCATCTTCGGCACCGGCCTCGCGCAGCACATCCGGGTGGGCACCGTGGCCCACCACCACCCGCAGGTCATATTTGTCCTGCAGGCTGCGCAGTTTATTTTTGTCGGAGTCGACGATAGTGATGTCGTTGTTTTCGCCTACCAGGTTTTCTGCCAGGGTTCCCCCGACTTGACCTGCGCCCAAGATGATAATTTTCATGGCGTTTTGCCTAGTCCCTAAACCAGCGCTTTTTTCAGGCGGGCGTAATAAAACCCGTCCATGTCGTCCTGTCCCGGCAGGATTTGCCAGCCGATATCATTATTGTCTGCCTGATTGGGCAGGGCTTCCAGGGTTGCATCTGCGGTGCGTTCGAGGAAGGCCTTGATCTGCTCACGGTTTTCTTCAGGCAAAATGGAACAGGTTGCGTACAGCAGTGTGCCACCAGGCTTGAGCCACTGCCAGCAGTTGTCGAGAATTTGCTGCTGAAGTTTGGCAAGCTCGGCAATGTCGTTGTTTTGTCTGAGCCATTTGATGTCTGGGTGGCGACGGATCACCCCGGTTGCAGAGCAGGGCGCATCCAGCAGGATGCGGTCAAACTTGTCGCCCTGCCACCAACTGCCGATATCGCCGGCATCGCCGTGGATAACTTTGGCATTGAGCTTGAGACGCTCGAGGTTTTGCGACACCCGCTCGAGGCGCTTTTCGTCGAAATCCACAGCGACCAGCTCGATATCGGCCAGCTCCAGCAGGTGGCAGCTCTTACCGCCGGGGGCGGCGCAGGCATCCAATACCAGCTCGCCGTTTTGTGGCGCCAGCAGACTGGCAGCCCACTGGGCAGCGCCGTCCTGCACTGAACTCGCACCATCGGCAAAATGCGGCAGGCGGGCAACGTCGGTGGCAAATTCGAGGCAAATGGCATCTTCGCCCTGACCCGCATCGGCGCTTATCTCTGCATCGGCAAGCGCCTGCAAATAGGCATCGCGGCTCTGGTGGCGGCGGTTGTTTCTAAGCCACATCGGTGGGCGCTGATGTGACGCCTCAATGATGTCTTCCCAGGTTTCAGGGTAGGCGTCTTTAAGGCGGCGGATTATCCAGCCGGGGAAGTTGTATTTTAAGGTGTCGTTGGACTCATCCAGCGGCGGCACCTGACGCTGAATGTTGCGCAGTACTCCGTTGACCACCTTGACCAGGTTTTCAAACTTGAGGGCGCGGCAGCCTTCGGCGGTTTCGGAAATGGCGGCGTGGGCCGGCACCCGGGTGAAATACAGCTGATAGGCACCCACCAACAGCAGCTGGTGAATGACGCGCTGTTTACCCTTGAGGGGCTTTTGCATGTAGCCGCTGACCAGCTTGTCGAGCTGGGGCAGTTGGCGCATGACGCCATAGCAAATCTCGGCCAGCAGTGCCTTGTCTTTGCCATCACGCAGCAGTTGCTGCTGGGCGGGCAGGGCGACCGAGAGCGACACGCCGCGCTCGAGCACATCGAAAATCGCCTTGGCGGCGAGGGCTCGGATATTCATTACTCGCTTGCCTCAGGGCTTGCCAGCAGGGTGCCGGGAGCGAACCAGTCGCCGCGGCTATTGAGGATATCGGCCACGTCCATTGGCTTTTTGCCGGGTAGCTGCATTTTGTGAATACGCAGCACGCCATCGGTGGTCGCGAT
Organism: Shewanella khirikhana; assembly: GCF_003957745.1. Taxonomy (NCBI): domain Bacteria; kingdom Pseudomonadati; phylum Pseudomonadota; class Gammaproteobacteria; order Alteromonadales; family Shewanellaceae; genus Shewanella; species Shewanella khirikhana. Next base: position 4,176,086 of record NZ_CP020373.1, read on the forward strand.
ATCTATGCCTTGTTTGCCGGCGGCAACTATGGTGCCGGGCGTTTTGGCGCTGGATTCGGCCAGCACGCTTGTCTGCCATACCTTGATGGTCTGACCCTGATGCTCGAAATAGCTCACCGGCCAGGGGTTAAAGGCGCGTACTTCCTGCCACAGATTTTTGGCAGGCTTGGCAAAATCGAGACGGGCCTCTTCTTTGCTGAGCTTCTCGGCATAGTTGGCCTGGGCTTCGTCCTGTTTTTCGGCGCTCAGGCGGCCTTCGCTAAGGGCAGCGAGGGCGTCCAGTAATGCTTCGGGGCCTTGCTGGGCCAGCTTTTCATACAGGCTGGCAGAGGTGTCTTCATCTTCGATGGGCAGGCGGGTTTTGAGCAGCATATCGCCGGTATCCAGGCCGACATCCATTTGCATTATGGTGACGCCGGTTTCAGTGTCACCGGCCCACAGGGCACGTTGGATGGGCGCCGCACCGCGCCAGCGCGGCAGAATGGAGCCGTGCACGTTGATACAGCCAAGGCGCGGAGTATCCAGCACCACCTTTGGCAGGATCAGGCCGTAAGCCACCACTACCATGATATCGGCACCGAGGGCGGCCAGTTCCTGCTGCGCCTCTTCTTTGCGCAGTGATTTAGGCTGATAAACAGGGATCTGGTGCTCAAGCGCCAGTGACTTCACCGGGCTGGGTGTGAGTTTTTGCCCCCGTCCGGCGGGACGGTCGGGTTGGGTGTAAACGGCAATGACCTCATGGTCTGAACCCAGCAGCGCCTGCAGATGGCGCGCTGCAAAATCCGGCGTACCGGCAAAGATGATTTTCAGTGGCTTCAAAACGTTACCTGAATCTTATTTTTCGTGACGAGCGGCTTTTTCCAGCTTTTGACGGATACGCTGGCGCTTGAGTGGCGACAGATAGTCGACAAACAGCTTGCCCATAAGGTGATCCATTTCGTGCTGTAGACAGATAGCGAACAGACCATCGGCTTCAACGGTAAATTCTTTGCCATGGCGATCCAGAGCCTTAACGGTCACAAATTCGGCGCGATCCACTTTGGCGTAGACGCCGGGTACCGAAAGGCAGCCTTCTTCATTACAAAAATCGCCACTTCTGGCCACAATTTCAGGGTTAATGAACACATTAGGGCGTTCAATATCATCCTGAAGATCCATCACGATAAGACGTTGATGAAAATCTACCTGAGTGGCCGCCAGACCAATTCCCTTTTCTTCGTACATGGTCTCGAACATATTGTCGATTTGGGTCTGAAGTTCAGGAGTAAATTCGGTTACCGGCTGGGCAACAGTTCTCAATCTCTCATCGGGGAAGCGTAATACTTTCAGTAAGGGCATACTTAAACTCTTAACAAGTCTGTCAAATCCGTGCCAGTTGGTTATACTGACTTTGCTATTGGGTCAATTTTAATCCGTAGCGACAATCAATAACAGTAAAAGCTCGCCTAACGAGCCAAACAACATGGATGCACCCATGAAACGGTTAATTCTAGTCGCGTTAATGTCGGTAACCAGTTCGTTTGCATTGGCTGATACCCTGACTCTTAAGCCAGGCCATCCGGACACCTATGTCGTAGAGAAAGGAGACACCCTGTGGGATATCTCCGGCCAGTTTCTTAACGACCCCTGGCGTTGGCCCACTCTGTGGAACGCCAACCCGCAAATCGCCAACCCCCACCTGATTTATCCCGGTGATCGCCTGACACTGGTATTTATTGACGGCCAACCCCGGCTGGTAGTGAAGCCTCAGGTGCGTAAGAGCCCTGAAGGCCGGGTGATGCCCAAGGGCGGCGCCATTCCTGCTGTGAGTCTGGAGCTTATTCAGCCTTATTTGAGCCAAAACCGTGTGGTCGACGCGGAATGGTTTGCTCAGCAGCCGCTGATTCTGGGTGGTGAAAGCCCCTCTCGCCATCATATCGAGAGTGACATTATTTATGTGCAGGCGCAGTTGCCCAAAGGCATGAAAGTCGCCGCTTATAACGCGGGTCGGACTTTCTCTGACAAGGCCACCGATGAGGTGCTTGGTCAGGAAGTGATTTTAACCGCCAGTGGCCGGGTAGTTGAGTCCGGTGAGATCTCCAAGGTGCAGCTGCTGACCAATCTACGTGAAACCAAAGCCGGTTACCGCGTGCTGCCTATCGAAGAAGATTCGATGTTGTCGGCCTACTTTATGCCTAAACCTGCCGATGTGCAGGATGCCTATGTGCTTGGCACTGAGGATGAAATTCGTGAAGCCGGTAAGCTGGATGTGGTCTATATCAGCAAAGGTCAGAACGATGGTGTTGAACCCGGTGATGTATTTGCCATTCATCGCGATGGTGAAACCGTGGTGATCAACGGAGATGGCACCCCTGTGTCCACCATAGATCGTAACGCCTATGCCGACCTGATGGCCAAGTTTGGCAGTGATGATGCCATCAAGCTGCCTGACGTCTATCACGGTAATCTGATGGTATTCAAGGTGTTTGATAAAGTCAGTATGGGCCTGATTATGGTGAACAGCCGTCCGGTTCGTATGGATGACAAACTCTCTATGCCTTCACAGAGTGAGATTAAGGGGGAGTAAATCAGTCAGACGCTGGTCGACTGGCTGATTGTCGGTGCGGTTTCCGGGCTTGGACCTGCCCGGATCCGACAGTTACTCGAACACATGGATGTGGATGAGTTAAGGCAAAGGCTTGAAAGCGATAGTGGCTCACTGCCTTTGCCGCCCTCTCTGCGGTCCGGTTTAACTATTGATTATCGTAAGGTTGACCTTGCGCTCCAGTGGCAGGAAACCTCAGAACTTCATCATCTTTTATGTCCGGACAGCGATTGCTATCCACCGCTCCTTAAGAATATCTCCGATCCCCCTCCCTTGTTGTTTGTGAAAGGTCAGCCGCAGGCGTTGCTCGTTCCGGCTGTCGCCATGGTGGGCAGCAGGACTGCCAGTTACACCGGACTTCAGACGGCCCGCAAGCTGGCGGCGGATCTTGCCAGTCGCGGCCTGGCTGTGGTCAGTGGACTCGCCGCTGGTATCGATGGCGCCTGCCATCAGGGCTGTTTGAGTGTTGGCGGGGTAACCCATGGGATCCTGGGCACAGGTATCGAGCAGGTGTATCCCAAAAAGCATCTGGGGCTGTATCAGGACATTCAAACCAAGGGCTGTATTGTCAGCGAGTTATGGCCGGATGTTGGCGTGTTTGCCGGCAATTTTCCCAAGCGCAATCGGATTGTCGCCGGGATTGCGCTGGGCACTGTGGTGGTGGAGGCGGCCCGTAAGAGTGGCTCGTTAATCAGTGCGAGGCTGGCAATGGAGGAGGGGCGTGAAGTGTTTGCGGTGCCCGGCAATATTCTCGATGAGCGCCATCAGGGCTGCCACGATTTATTGCGTCAGGGGGCAAAACTTGTGTGTGAGGCGGCCGATATAGTGGAGGAACTGGACGCCATGTTGCGTTGTCAGCTTGATATGTTGCCCCAACGCCCCCATATCCAGGCTGAAATAGGTCAGGAGTTGCCATACCCAGAGCTCTTGGCTAGTGTAGAATATGAGACCACACCCTTAGACAGGTTGGTGGAACATAGTGGTAAACCGATAGATCTTGTGCTGGAACAAATACTTGAGTTGGAGTTACAAGGTTGGGTTGCTGCAGTACCCGGTGGTTACGTCAGAATCAGGAGGAATTAGCCATGTTTGACATCCTCATGTACCTATTCGAGAACTATGTTCAGAATGACCTGGAAGTGGATATGCTGGTGGACGAAGACCAGCTGAAAAAAGAATTGGTTCTGGCAGGTTTCCGGCAGTCGGAAATTATCAAGGCGCTGAATTGGCTCGAGCATCTGGCCGATTTGCGCGACAGTGAACAGCCTTATCTGTGCAGTCACGAACAGCACTCTTTCCGTGTCTATACGCCGGAAGAGCTGGAACGTCTGGATGTTGAATGCCGTGGCTTCCTGCTGTTTCTGGAACAAATTAAAGTGCTCAACGTCGAAGCCCGTGAAATGGTGATAGACAGGGTGATGGATCTGGATGAATCCAGCCTAACCCTCGACGACCTCAAATGGGTGGTGATGATGGTACTGTTCAATGCGCCCGGGCAGGAGATGGCCTACAACCAGATGGAAAACATGATGTTCGACGAGCAGCCGGGCCGATTGCATTCCTGAGCCAAGACTCCTTCCGTAAAGAGTTGTCTAAAAGCGCTGCGTAAATGAGTTGATCAAAAGAAAGGAGACCATAGGTCTCCTTTTTTCATTGTGCCTTTAGCTTGGATTGTTTCAGCAAAGCCAAGTGTGACCAAAAGCGGTTTTAGAAATGGAAATGCACGCCGGTTTTATCCTTGGGCAGTTGCAAATGCGCTGGCGTTAAGTAGTCGCGGTAGGCATAGCGGTTAAGCTTGCGGGGCAGCGTTGGTGCATCTTTTGGCTGGGCTTCAGCTTGGGCAATTTGCCCATCCAACCAGGTTTCAAAACCGCTTTGCTCTTCGCTGGCCACTTGGCTTAGCAAGGCATCATAGCCTTCAAAATAATCGGTCTTTAACAGGCGCGACAACTCCACTAACGCGGCTGGACGCTGCTCTGCCAGATAGCGGATGGCGAGATAACTCCAGCGGTAGGTCCTGTCCAATCCATCTTTGTATTCGGTTGCGAAGATATCCGCCAGGGTGGGCGCTTCAGCGCGCTTTTCCCGCGCCAGCTTGATGGCGTCGGGGTTGTCATTGCTTTTGGAGACATATTCCGCCAGCCCCTCTGCCCACCACACCATTTTGCCCGGGAAGTGGCCAAAACCGCCGTATTTTACAAAACGGCCATCGAGGTAATGCACGTATTCGTGGTTCAGATTCCAGATAGCGAATTCGGGTGCAATCCACCATTGGCGGAAGGCGAAAAAGCTGGCCTGATTGCCGGGTTTGGACGGTGTGCCTTCGATATACATGCCGCCGTTATCTGTGCCTATATCAAACAGCAGTTGTCCGTAAGCGTTGTATTGGCTCCAGTTTTTAAAAGCGACGACCTGCAGCGCCTGATTGAAGTCGTTGGCGGTCGCTACCCGGGCGGTTTGCAGCAAGGCATGGAAACTGTCTTCCTGAGAAATCAGTCGGGTGCAGCTTTCGGCAAACTCCGCCTCGGTCAAATCCTGAGACAGGATATACAGGCTGTCTGAACACTCATGGCGCTGGGGCAGTACCTGCGTCAGCTCTGGGATCACGCAAAGCGCATCCTGCTCGCAGGCTTCTTTGCCGGCAAAGCGGTTGACGTGGTAACCCAGGGTATAGGCCGTTTTGGCCGCTTCGCCGCGACTTTTGGCATCGGCTGCGGCAATGTTTTTCACCTCTTCATCCAGTTTGCGCTCCGCAGGCGTGGCTTCACCATCGTCGCCCGCTGGCAGCGCCAGACGATAGAGTGCCAGCGCCCAGTAAGCATTCATTCGCGGCCAGTCATCCGCGCCACTGATGGCGGCATCGCTGCCTGCAAAGTTCAGCAGTACTGTGCTTGCATCTGATGCGAGCATAGTTTTGGCTAGGCTGCTATCCGGGTGCTTGCGGCTTTCAAACAGTAAAAAGCCATAAGCTCTCAGGGTTTCCCACAGGGCATAGTCCCGCTCGAGTGATGCAGGTTGTGCTGCCAATTGCTTCAGCTGCGACGCCAGCAGTTCAGTAAAAGGTGCAATCTCAGCGCCGCGGTCTTTATCGGCAAAGAAGCGATAGCCCACTACGGCGATTTGCTCGCGGCTGCTGTCAGGAGCGGCCTGCGCAATTTGCGCCAGAATCTCGGCAAGGCGTGAGGCTTGTTTTGCATCTATTACCTTCATGTCACCGAAATAACTGTAGGCACGAAGGTAGACCAGCAGCTTTTCATGATCGGTTTCGGGCCTTTGCAGCAGTGCCAGCGCCAGATTGAAGTTGGCCATGCTGTAGAGTTCATCATCGGCTGTCAGCGTATGCTCAATGTTGGCAAGCCTGGGCGTAAGCGTATCGGTCAATGCAATGTTTGATGTGGGCGTTTGAGCGCAGCCTGCTATGGCAAGCATCAGGCAGAGGGCGAGGGATTTGGAGTTCACGTTAAGTCTCTATTGTTATTTTGGATACAATATAACATTGCTATTGTGAGTTTTCACCTCTCACAATTCTGTGTGCTCTGGTGCTCGCCATCGCTCGCTGGCAACGCCTTGGCTAAGGCGCGGCGTTTACCTGGCTTCATGTATGGGGCTGGGTTATTCGACTTTGCTGGCTTTCGGCCAGGCCAGCCAATTGCTAAAATAGCGGCAGTTTGCAGTAGAGGTCGCCATGTCCAAGATAGATCACAGCCTGTTCAGTGCCCACGAGCACGCCCTGGAGCGTGAGTTTGAGCTCTGCCCCGAATGCGGCAGCGAGCTGTCGGTGCGTCACAGCAAACATGGCAGCTTTGTTGGCTGCAACAACTACCCTAATTGCCAGTACACCCGGCCGTTGGTGCAGCACGAATCCATCGAAACTCAGGTAATTGAGGGCTCAGCCTGCCCTGAATGTGGTCATGAACTGGCGGTCAAATCGGGTCGTTTCGGTATTTTTATCGGTTGTACTCAATACCCTGAGTGTCATCACATCGAAAAGCCCGATCAGGCCGCACCGGAAGAGGCGGTAGCCTGCCCGGTGTGCAAAACCGGTGTGATGGAACACAGAACCAACCGCTACGGCAAAGGCTTTTATGCCTGCTCCTGCTACCCCAAGTGCAAGTTTTTGGTCAAGTTTCCGCCTGTAGCTGAAACTTGCCCAGATTGTGGCTTTGCGCTGCTGGTACAACGAAAAGGCGCCAGCGGCAGCCGTCTCGAATGCCCCAATAAACCGTGCAAATACAAACGGCCTCTGTGACCCGGGGCACATTTCTTTAAGCTTGTCCGCCTTGTCGCTATACTGAGCGACCTGCCGAGTGTTGGGGTGGCATTGGTGCGAACTTATGAATCGTTGAGATAACCTTAATGTTGCAGGTAAACCCCTCCGAAGTCAGTGGCATTATCGAAAGTGGCGGCGTGGTGGCCTATCCCACCGAGGCGGTATATGGTTTGGGTTGCGATCCGGATAATGATGCTGCCATTGAGAAGCTGTTGGCGCTAAAGCAGCGCCCGTGGGAAAAGGGGCTGATTCTGATTGCCAGCGGCTTCGACCAGCTGAAACCCTATCTCGATTTAAGCCGCGTGACCGAAGATCAGTTGCAGGCCGCCTTCGACAAGTGGCCCGGCCCGTTCACCTTTGTGATTCCGGCCCAAGCCGGGGTATCGCGTATGCTCAGGGGCGGCTTTGATACCATAGCCGTGCGGGTGAGCGTCCATGAAGGCGTGCGTGCCATGTGTGATGCCTGCCAAAAGCCTCTGGTGTCCACCAGTGCCAACCTGGCAGGTGAGCCGCCAGCATTGACGCTGGATGAAGTGCAAACTCAGCTTGGCGATAAAATTGATGCCGTGGTGCTGGGTGATTTGGGGCCATCCCGGCAGCCATCCACCATTATCGATATTCAAACCGGCCATATTTTCAGACAAGGATAAGAAGGAACACAGCATGGGACTTCCCAACGCCGATGAGGTAAAAGCGTTTTTAATGCAGCTGCAGGCAAACATCTGCGCTGGCCTGGAAGGGCTGGATGGTAAAGCAAGCTTTGCCACCGACAGCTGGCAGCGCGCCGAAGGCGGCGGTGGGATCAGCCGGGTGCTGACCGATGGTGCTGTGTTTGAGCAGGCCGGGGTGAACTTCTCCCATGTGATGGGCGCCTCTATGCCTGCATCGGCTACGGCGCACCGGCCTGAGCTTGCTGGCCGCAGTTTTGAGGCGATGGGGGTTTCCTTGGTTATCCACCCCAAAAACCCCTATATCCCAACTACCCATGCCAACGTACGCTTCTTTATTGCCCGTAAAGAGGGTGCTGACCCTGTGTGGTGGTTTGGTGGCGGTTTCGATTTAACGCCTTACTATCCGTTTGAGTCGGACGTGAAAGAGTGGCACCAAAGCGCCAAAGATCTGTGTGAGCCTTTCGGCGATGATGTGTATCCCAAGTACAAAGAGTGGTGCGATAAGTACTTCTTCCTGCCACACCGTGGTGAAACCCGTGGTGTTGGAGGTCTGTTCTTCGACGATCTTAACCATTGGGAATTTGATAAGTGCTTTGACTACATGCAGGCGGTGGGTAAGGGTTTCCTCAAGGCCTATGCGCCGATTGTTGAGCGTCGTAAAGACACGGCTTACGGCGAGCGTGAGCGGGATTTTCAGCTTTACCGTCGTGGCCGCTATGTTGAATTTAACTTGGTGTACGACCGTGGCACTCTGTTTGGGTTGCAAACCGGTGGCCGCACCGAATCGATTTTGATGTCGATGCCGCCGCTGGTACGTTGGCAGTATGCTTACAGTCCTGAAGCCGGGACCCCTGAGGCGGAGCTGTACGAGCGCTTCCTCAAGCCCCAGGACTGGCTGGCTAATTGATTCACGAAAGTAACCAATCAGTATTAATTTTGGCTTATTGGTTACGCATGTGGTCTGCCAGGGTGGCAATAGCCTGGTAGATCACCTTGCGGTGTTGCTCATTTGCCACTTCCTGTTCCAGCGCATGCTGCATGCACAGCAGCCACTGATCCCGCATCTGCTCATCAATGGCGAAGGGCATGTGTCTTGCCCGCAGCGCAGGATGACCATACTTTTGCTGAAACAGCTGAGGTCCGCCGAGCCAGCCGCTTAAAAACTCATACAGCTTCTGTTCTGATTGCTCGATTGGCCCCGGGTGCATTGCCAGCAGTTTTTGGGTGTCTTCACCTTGCTGCATACGGGCGTAAAACTGTTTAGCAATGGCGCGAATGGTTTTGTCGCCACCTATCATGTCGTAAGCGTTGGACTGATTCGGATCTCGGTCATCCTGAGGCTGTTGGCGGAATATCTTCTTTATCCAGTTCATCTTGCTACTCAGTAAATACGGTTTTTGTCTGGCAATAACTGCCCGGCAGTATACATCAGCGCGGTATTTTGTGGTGCGCCTGAAAATTCCTCTGCACGGCGCCATTGCCGTAACCAAAAGGGCAAGGGTAGACTGAAGCCAACCCCTATAGCCGATTTGTTATCCATGACAGACAGATACGCCGTATTTGGCAATCCCATCAGCCACAGTAAGTCGCCGCAAATTCATGCCATGTTTGCCAAAGAAACCGGGCAGACCCTCAGTTATGAGGCGATACTGACGCCTCTGGATGGCTTTGGCGAAGCCGTGACAACATTTATGGCCGCAGGGGGCCGAGGGGCAAATGTGACAGTGCCCTTTAAAGAGCAGGCCTTTGCCCTTTGTGATGAGCTCAGTGATGATGCCCGCATCGCCGGTGCGGTCAATACACTTATAAAGTTGCCGGACGGGCGACTTCGGGGAGATAACACCGATGGCATGGGGCTGGTGGCCGACCTCATCCGCCATGGTGTTGAGCTAAATGCTAAGCGGGTGCTCCTGGTGGGGGCTGGCGGCGCGGCCCGTGGTGCCTTGCTGCCGCTTATTCGTGCCGGTGCCAGGCTGACCATCAGTAATCGTACCTTGAGCAAAGCCGAAGCGCTGGCTGCATTATGTCCAGAGGCCAATATCCAAGTTGTTGAAGGCAACAATATCCGCAGCCCCTTCGATGTCATTATCAATTCAACCTCGGCGAGTCTTAATGGTGACTTGCCAGCACTGGATGCCAGCGCCATCGACAATCAAACCGTGTGTTATGACATGATGTATGGCGCCAACGCCACCGTGTTTAACGAATGGGCCCGGTCTCTGGGTGCCAAAGACTGTATCGATGGTTTGGGCATGTTGGTGGGGCAGGCGGCGGAAAGCTTTTATCTATGGCGCAAGGTGAGACCCAATACTGCGCCGGTGCTGCAAACTTTGCGGCAGAGTCTTATTTCAGGAGTGTAAAATGAATCAGAGCATTATCTTTGCCGATGCGATTTCCATCGATGGCAAAAAACAGCAGTTGATGCTGGTGGCCCATCAACAGGGCATGCGTATTGAATGTATCCTGCCCTTTGAGCGTCTCGCCGCCATGAGCGGAGAAGAAGTGACTGTTACCAACGCAGCAGCCCTGCTTGAAAGCGTGCGTTTTGAAGTGGAAGAGCTGGCCGAATCACTCATCGAAGAAGATGCCTTCGATGAGTGGGGCCGGATAGAGCTTTAAGCGGGAGACTGCTCCTGCAGATACTCATCTTTCAGCAGCACGTAGTTTTGCGCTGACTGGGGCAGGAACTTAAGTTCAGCTTCGGTCAGCGGCCTGGCTTGTTTCACCGGGCTGCCCACATATAAGTAACCACTCTCCAATACCTTACCGGGTGGCACCAAAGAGCCTGCGCCCAAAATCACATCATCACTCACATGGGCACCGTCCAAAACAATCGCGCCCATTCCAATCAACACCCGGTTGCCTACGGTGCAGCCATGCAGCATGGCTTTGTGGCCTACGGTTACGTCATCACCAATAATCAGTGGATGTCCGTCGGGTTTGGCTGGGGTCTTGCGGGTGACGTGTAAGCAGGTGCCGTCCTGGATGCTACTTCTTTTACCTATGCGGATATGGTTCACATCACCACGGGCGGCCACCATAGGCCAAACGCTGGCATCATCACCAAGCTCAATATCACCAACCAGCACACAGGCTTCATCTATATACACATTTGCGCCCAATTTTGGGGCTATTCCTTTATAGGATCTCAGAGCCTTTGACATAAAAATCTCACAAAATGACGGTTTTTTCGCATTATAAGGCCGTAAAATCGGCAGGTCAGGTCGTTTTTCCCGCAAACGAGGTAAAAAAACAAAAAAACTTAAAAACACCCCTTGCGCAAAAGTTTGGGGTCCCTATAATGCGCATCCACTGACACGGCAAGCGGCGCTAAGCGTAGCGGGTTGTGAAGGGAGTTGAGATGAGCGAAAGCGAGTTTCAACGGCGCGAAAAGAAAGTTTGCAAAAACTGCTTGACGCGAAATCAGGAAAGCGTAGAATACGCAGCCCTGACCCGGTGAGCCAAGCGCGACCGGATGTTCTTTAAAAATCAGATAAGACAAGCAAATCTGTGTGGATACTCGCAGGTTGATGAAGTCGACAAAACGATTTTATCAATGAAGGAGTTTTCATGCAGAAGCATGACAGCAGAAATTCATTGAGACCAAAACTTTAATTGAAGAGTTTGATCATGGCTCAGATTGAACGCTGGCGGCAGGCCTAACACATGCAAGTCGAGCGGCAGCGGGAAGATAGCTTGCTATCTTCGCCGGCGAGCGGCGGACGGGTGAGTAATACCTGGGGATCTGCCCAATCGAGGGGGATAACAGTTGGAAACGACTGCTAATACCGCATACGCCCTACGGGGGAAAGGAGGGGACCTTCGGGCCTTCCGCGATTGGATGAACCCAGGCGGGATTAGCTAGTAGGTGAGGTAATGGCTCACCTAGGCGACGATCCCTAGCTGTTCTGAGAGGATGGACAGCCACACTGGAACTGAGACACGGTCCAGACTCCTACGGGAGGCAGCAGTGGGGAATATTGGACAATGGGGGAAACCCTGATCCAGCCATGCCGCGTGTGTGAAGAAGGCCTTCGGGTTGTAAAGCACTTTCAGTGGGGAGGAAAGGTTGATGGTTAATACCTATCAGCTGTGACGTTACCCACAGAAGAAGCACCGGCTAACTCCGTGCCAGCAGCCGCGGTAATACGGAGGGTGCAAGCGTTAATCGGAATTACTGGGCGTAAAGCGTGCGCAGGCGGTCTGTTAAGCGAGATGTGAAAGCCCCGGGCTCAACCTGGGAACTGCATTTCGAACTGGCAGACTAGAGTCTTGTAGAGGGGGGTAGAATTCCAGGTGTAGCGGTGAAATGCGTAGAGATCTGGAGGAATACCGGTGGCGAAGGCGGCCCCCTGGACAAAGACTGACGCTCAGGCACGAAAGCGTGGGGAGCAAACAGGATTAGATACCCTGGTAGTCCACGCCGTAAACGATGTCTACTCGGAGTTTGGTGTCTTGAACACTGGGCTCTCAAGCTAACGCATTAAGTAGACCGCCTGGGGAGTACGGCCGCAAGGTTAAAACTCAAATGAATTGACGGGGGCCCGCACAAGCGGTGGAGCATGTGGTTTAATTCGATGCAACGCGAAGAACCTTACCTACTCTTGACATCCAGAGAACTTTCCAGAGATGGATTGGTGCCTTCGGGAACTCTGAGACAGGTGCTGCATGGCTGTCGTCAGCTCGTGTTGTGAAATGTTGGGTTAAGTCCCGCAACGAGCGCAACCCTTATCCTTACTTGCCAGCGGGTAATGCCGGGAACTTTAGGGAGACTGCCGGTGATAAACCGGAGGAAGGTGGGGACGACGTCAAGTCATCATGGCCCTTACGAGTAGGGCTACACACGTGCTACAATGGTCGGTACAGAGGGTTGCGAAGCCGCGAGGTGGAGCTAATCTCATAAAGCCGGTCGTAGTCCGGATTGGAGTCTGCAACTCGACTCCATGAAGTCGGAATCGCTAGTAATCGTGGATCAGAATGCCACGGTGAATACGTTCCCGGGCCTTGTACACACCGCCCGTCACACCATGGGAGTGGGCTGCACCAGAAGTAGATAGCTTAACCTTCGGGAGGGCGTTTACCACGGTGTGGTTCATGACTGGGGTGAAGTCGTAACAAGGTAGCCCTAGGGGAACCTGGGGCTGGATCACCTCCTTACCTAAGCGACACATTATCCTGCTGAGTGTTCACACAGATAGGTTTGTCTTAAACCTGATATTGCCGTAAGGCGATATGCTCTTTAACAATTTGGAAAGCTGATAGTAGAAACTGAATCTTCGGATTTAGTGAATACAAAAATTGAGTTCTCAAACACTTCAATCAAGTGTTTTGGAAATTCTTCAAGGCGAGTTCAGTAAAATGAACTATCGAAAACCAGCTGGTTGCAATACAGCGCGGTGAGGAAACTCATCCGGGTTGTATGGTTAAGCGACTAAGCGTATACGGTGGATGCCTTGGCAGTCAGAGGCGATGAAGGACGTAGTAACTTGCGAAAAGCGTTGGTGAGGTAGTAACAACCGTTATAGCCAGCGATGTCCGAATGGGGAAACCCGGCACCATAAGGTGTCATCACTAAGTGAATACATAGCTTAGTGAGGCGAACGAGGGGAACTGAAACATCTAAGTACCCTCAGGAAAAGAAATCAACCGAGATTCCCTCAGTAGCGGCGAGCGAACGGGGATTAGCCCTTAAGTCTTCGGGGTGTTAGTGGAATGCGTTGGAAAGCGCAACGGTACAGGGTGACAGTCCCGTACACGACAACTAACCGATGATGAAATCGAGTAAGGCGGCACACGTGATATGTTGTCTGAACATGGGGGGACCATCCTCCAAGGCTAAATACTCCTGACTGACCGATAGTGAACCAGTACCGTGAGGGAAAGGCGAAAAGAACCCCTGTGAGGGGAGTGAAATAGAACCTGAAACCGTATACGTACAAGCAGTGGGAGCGGTTCTTGAGACCGTGACTGCGTACCTTTTGTATAATGGGTCAGCGACTTACGTTTTGTAGCGAGGTTAAGCGAATAGCGGAGCCGTAGGGAAACCGAGTGTTAACTGCGCGTTTAGTTGCAAGGCGTAGACCCGAAACCCGGTGATCTAGCCATGGGCAGGTTGAAGGTTGAGTAACATCAACTGGAGGACCGAACCGACTAATGTTGAAAAATTAGCGGATGACTTGTGGCTGGGGGTGAAAGGCCAATCAAACCGGGAGATATCTGGTTCTCCTCGAAAGCTATTTAGGTAGCGCCTCGGACGAACACCTTTGGGGGTAGAGCACTGTTAAGGCTAGGGGGTCATCCCGACTTACCAACCCTTTGCAAACTCCGAATACCAAAGAGTGCTATCCGGGAGACAGACGGCGGGTGCTAACGTCCGTCGTCAAAAGGGAAACAACCCAGACCGTCAGCTAAGGTCCCAAAGTAATTGCTAAGTGGGAAACGATGTGGGAAGGCTTAGACAGCTAGGATGTTGGCTTAGAAGCAGCCATCATTTAAAGAAAGCGTAATAGCTCACTAGTCGAGTCGGCCTGCGCGGAAGATGTAACGGGGCTAAGCAATTCACCGAAGCTACGGGTGTGCACGATAACGTGTACGCGGTAGAGGAGCGTTCTGTAAGCCGTTGAAGGTGAAGGGGTAACCCACACTGGAGGTATCAGAAGTGCGAATGCTGACATGAGTAACGATAAAGGGGGTGAAAAACCCCCTCGCCGAAAGACCAAGGGTTCCTGTCCAACGTTAATCGGGGCAGGGTGAGTCGACCCCTAAGGCGAGGCCGAAAGGCGTAGTCGATGGGAAACGGGTTAATATTCCCGTACTTCTGCTAACTGCGATGGAGAGACGGAGAAGGCTAGGCCAGCACGGCGTTGGTTGTCCGTGTTTAAGGTGGTAGGTAGTGTGCTTAGGCAAATCCGGGCACATATATACCGAGAGCTGATGACGAGGTGCTACGGCACTGAAGTGGTTGATGCCATGCTTCCAGGAAAATCTTCTAAGCTTCAGGTTAGCAGGAATCGTACCCCAAACCGACACAGGTGGTCGGGTAGAGAATACCAAGGCGCTTGAGAGAACTCGGCTGAAGGAACTAGGCAAAATGGTACCGTAACTTCGGGAGAAGGTACGCTGCTGGCGGTGATGGGACTTGCTCCTTAAGCTGCTGGCAGTCGCAGATACCAGGTGGCTGCAACTGTTTATCAAAAACACAGCACTGTGCAAACTCGCAAGAGGAAGTATACGGTGTGACGCCTGCCCGGTGCCGGAAGGTTAATTGATTGGGTTATCGCAAGAGAAGCTCATGATCGAAGCCCCGGTAAACGGCGGCCGTAACTATAACGGTCCTAAGGTAGCGAAATTCCTTGTCGGGTAAGTTCCGACCTGCACGAATGGCGTAATGATGGCCACGCTGTCTCCAGCCGAGACTCAGTGAAGTTGAAATTGCGGTGAAGATGCCGTATACCCGCGGCTAGACGGAAAGACCCCGTGAACCTTTACTATAGCTTGGCACTGAACATTGACCCTACATGTGTAGGATAGGTGGGAGACTTTGAAGCGGGAACGCCAGTTCTCGTGGAGTCAATCTTGAAATACCACCCTTGTAGTGTTGGTGTTCTAACCTCGGTCCATGAATCTGGACTAGGGACAGTGCCTGGTGGGTAGTTTGACTGGGGCGGTCTCCTCCCAAAGAGTAACGGAGGAGCACGAAGGTTGGCTAAACACGGTCGGACATCGTGTGGTTAGTGTAATGGCACAAGCCAGCTTAACTGCGAGACAGACACGTCGAGCAGGTACGAAAGTAGGTCATAGTGATCCGGTGGTTCTGTATGGAAGGGCCATCGCTCAACGGATAAAAGGTACTCCGGGGATAACAGGCTGATACCGCCCAAGAGTTCATATCGACGGCGGTGTTTGGCACCTCGATGTCGGCTCATCACATCCTGGGGCTGAAGTCGGTCCCAAGGGTATGGCTGTTCGCCATTTAAAGTGGTACGCGAGCTGGGTTCAGAACGTCGTGAGACAGTTCGGTCCCTATCTGCCGTGGGCGTTGGAAGATTGAGGGGGGTTGCTCCTAGTACGAGAGGACCGGAGTGAACGAACCGCTGGTGTTCGGGTTGTCATGCCAATGGCATTGCCCGGTAGCTACGTTCGGAATCGATAACCGCTGAAAGCATCTAAGCGGGAAGCGAGCCCCAAGATGAGTCTTCCCTTGGACCTTGAGTCCACTGAAGAGCCGTCCGAGACCAGGACGTTGATAGGCAGGGTGTGTAAGCGTTGTGAGGCGTTGAGCTAACCTGTACTAATGACTCGTGCGGCTTAACCATACAACCCAGATGGGTTTCAGATGGTGTAGATAGTCTTGAAGAAACCAGACTTGATTGAAGTGATAACTCAGGCTCGATAGAGCATCAGCTTTCTGAATTGCATGTTCTTGCCCAAAGGCGGGGACATAATGAATTTGTCTGGTGACAATAGCGCTCTGGTCCCACCTGATCCCATTCCGAACTCAGTAGTGAAACGGAGCAGCGCCGATGGTAGTGTGGGGTCTCCCCATGTGAGAGTAGGTCATTGCCAGACGCCTAATAAGTGAAGAGGCCACCCAAACGGGTGGCCTTTTTGCATTTGGTCTACCGCCCGATTCTTTCAATTGCGTGCGGCAGTTGGCACTATTGCGGTTCGAAACTGAGTGATTTTGCTTTCAACGGTATAATCGGAGAAACGGAAGTGGAATGTCGTTTGGGCTGTGGAGCCTGCTGTATCGCGCCTTCTATCAGTAGTCCTATCCCAGGGATGCCACAAGGCAAGCCCGCTGGTGTGCGATGTGTGCAGCTCAGTGATGAGAATCTTTGTCTGATCTTCGGCCAGGCAGACCGCCCCGATGTGTGCAGTGATTTTAAGGCAACCGCCGATGTGTGTGGCGGTAGCGATGACGAAGCGCTGTGGAATATCACTTCCCTCGAGACGCAAACCAACTGATTGTAGGTGAGGACTTATGCAACTGACCCGCTATACCGATTTTGGGATCCGAACCCTGATGTATATGGCCGTGCAGCCTGAGCGAACCGCCTTGTTCCGGATTGCTGAGATCACTGAAGTATTTGAATTGTCACCCAATCATGTTTCCAAGATTGTGCATCATCTGGGGAAGGCTGGTTACTTGCAGACGGTGCGTGGTAAGGCTGGCGGCTTCAGACTGGCCAAGCCTGCCGAGGCGATTAACCTGGGTGAACTGGTGCGGGAGCTGGAACATTCACTGGCACCTATCGATTGTGCCAAGCCTCTTTGTCGGCTGTTACCTGCGTGCCAGTTGAAGGGCATTTTGGCGGATGCAGTCGCGGCTTACCTTGCAGTACTGGATCAGTATTCGCTGGCAGACATTGTCTCTAATCGTGATGAATTGCTGGCACTGCTGCCCGACCCGTCTATTTCAATCTTACGCTTGGGCTAGCACCTTGCTGCTGTGCCAGACGGTACGGCAGCAGATGAGAGGTAGGCACCAGGCTGATGCCTTCATCGGCCAATCTATGCAGATTGGCCTTCAAAAACTTCACCGTCGCCGGATGTGGGTGGGCAATGGCAATCACGAAGCCTTGCTGATGCGCCTGCTCCATCATCACTTTAAACTGCTTTTCCAATCCACGTTTACTGGTGTCGTTATCCAGAAATACGTGCCGTTTCAGTAGTGGCACGCCTAACTGCTCAGCCTTGTTGCCGGCTTTGCTGTAGCGGGTTGTCAGACTGTCGACAAAGTACAGATTGTTCTGCTTGAGTCGCTCCATCACCCAGGACATATGGTTATCCATTTGGGTAAGCAGACTGCCCATATGGTTGTTGGCACCTTTGGCGAAGGGAATGCGCACAATGGCGTCATCAACTTTGCGTTTAATCTCTTCTTCGCTCATATCGGTTGTCAGGCCGCCATTGCCAAGCGGACGACCATTCAGTGCCTGCATGGGAATGTGCAGCATGATTTCATGGCCCTTGGTGTGGGCCTTGCCGGCAAGAGAAACCCCCAGAGGACTCTGAGGGATCACGGAGAGGGTGACATCTTTGGGAAGTGACAGGACGTCCTCATCGGTCTGACGATAGCCTATATCGTCAATGATGATCGCCAATTGGGCCCCTTGGGCCGAAAAAATCCCTGCTGCAAGCAGCAAACCAAGCAGATAGCGCACGTAATATTATTTTTTTCAGTTATTTTTGGTTTTCGATCCAGGCAATGGCCGAGGCCAGCGGCAGATCTTCGTTTTGTTTTTCAGCTTGTTCTGAATTGATTATAGCCACATCCGTTTCGTCTTTAACAGCAGCTTTTACTGCTATTTTGATATCCGGCTCTATCCCTTTTGCATGAATATCGTTGCCCTTGGGGGTGTTGTAGTGGGCAATGGTAAGCTTGATGGCGCTGTCCATGTGGATGGTGGGTATGAGGCTTTGCACCGTGCCCTTGCCGAAACTGGTTTCACCAATCAGCAGCGCCCGGCCATTTTCCTGCAGTGCTGCCGCGAGCACTTCCGAGGCGGAGGCCGAGCCCTTGTTGATCAGCACCAGGATGGGCACATTGGTCATCAGGGTTTGCGGTGAGGCAAAGTAATCGGAATTTGCATCGAAGAAGCGCCCTGAGGTCGAGACGATACGACCCTTGGCCAGGAACAGGTCCGCAATACGGATAGCCTGGTCCAGCAGCCCGCCCGGGTTGTTGCGCAAATCCAAAATCAAACCTCGGGCTGGCGTTTGCCATTGATTGATTTGGTTTATCAGCTCCTGGGTGGTGCTGTCCTGAAAGCTGGTGAGACGAATGTAGCCGATGTCGCCTTCAAGCCACTTACCCTGTACCGACGCCACCGAGATGGTATCGGGCTTGAGGGTGACCTGATAACTCTGTTGATTGGCATGTCGCAGAGTCAGGGTCAGTGGCAGGTCGTGCACGCTGTGGTAGCGGATTTCGGCCAATACATCGTTCAGTGCCATTTCGGCCACCTGATGCTTATTCACAGCGACAATTTGATCGCCAGCCACAATGCCTGCCCTGGCGGCAGGCGAGTCGGCAAAAGGGGAGACAATGCGGATAAACTCATCATCGGATGCCACTTCAAAGCCGTAACCGAAGTATTCACCCTTGTTGGCATCACGGATGTTAATCAGGTCCTGATGGGTAAGGTAACCCGAGTAGGGGTCGAGTTTTTTGAACATGCCTTCGATGGCACCTTCGATCAGTTCATCCCTGCTGATCTGGTTTACGTAGTAGGTTTCAATGGTGTCCATGATGTCTACCAGCAACGGGTAGTCATACTGGTTGAGGATGGATTTGGCGTTCTCTTGCCCGGAGAGGCTGACCGAGAGGCCGAGCGTCAGGCCAAGTACCATGGCCCCCAGATAGCGGATGAACTGCGACATAAAGGCCCCCTGCTGTACGGGGCCTTTGCGTCAGCGTCTGCAGTAATTTGCCGGGTCGACGGCTTGCCCCTTGTGCCTTATCTCAAAGTATAGGCCAGGCTGTGTCTGTCCACCGGAACGTCCTACCAGTGCGATGGTATCGCCGCCCTTTACCGCATCCCCCGGGCCTTTAAGCAGTGCCTGGGCATGGCCATAGAGGCTCATGTAGCCGTTGCCATGGTCCAGTACCAGCACCATACCAAAGCCTTTTAGCCAGTCGGCATAAATGACCTTGCCGTCGGAAATCGCCTTGATGTCCTGACCTTCCGGCGCTGACAACAACACGCCTTTCCATTTGATTTGGCCTGAACGTGCGCTGCCGAACGACTCTGTCAGGCGGCCCTTGGTCGGCCAGCTAAGTTTGCCCCTTTGACTGGCAAGCCCGGTAAGTTTGGGGCTGGCCTTGGCCGATTTCACTGCCTGCTCCAGCACCCGCTTTAGGCTGGCCTCTTCGATTTGCAGCTGCTCAAGTTCGGCGCCGCGGGACGACAGGGTCT
Organism: Shewanella khirikhana; assembly: GCF_003957745.1. Lineage (NCBI taxonomy): Bacteria > Pseudomonadati > Pseudomonadota > Gammaproteobacteria > Alteromonadales > Shewanellaceae > Shewanella > Shewanella khirikhana. The sequence goes on from NZ_CP020373.1 coordinate 4,195,532, forward strand.
TTTGCAACTCTTTTAAGGTCGCCTGGCGCTGGGATTGCTCGTTTTCGAGTCGCTTGGCCTGCTGCTGTTGTTCGGCAACCAGCTGAGTCAGCTTTTCCTGCTCGTCGAGTTGGTCGGCGTGGTTTTGCCTGAGCTCATCCATGGTGTGCTTGAGCTCGTTAATAGCCTTGATGCGGGCGTTGTTAAGGTATTGATAGTAGGCCAGCATCCGCTCGATAGTGGCGGGATTTTGCTGGCTGAGCAGCATCTTGGTGTAGTCGTGGTTACCGGCGAGATAGGCACTGGCGAGCTGTTTTGACAGGCTTTCCTGCTGAGTGGCTTTGAGTGCATTGAGCTCTTTGCTGCGCACTCTCAGGCCTTCAAGCTTTCCATCCACGGTTTTAAGTTTGCCACGGGTTTGGGTGATGGCCTTGGCGGCCGCCGCGATGGCTTCTTCATCTTTGCGCAGCAGCGTTTGCAATTGCTCCCGCTGCTTGCTGGTATCTTTCAGCGCATTCTGCTGCTTGGCAATTTGGCTTTGCAGCGTTTTGAGCTCGGCCTGACGCCGCGCCAGATCATCGGCCTGGAGCGGCAGGGAGAGCAAAAGAAAGCCAGCGATAACGCCGGCTTTCCACAGAATACGCTGTGACAAATGGCTTACTCTTCAGTGGTGATCAATACACGGCCGGTCATTTCTGCCGGAATGTCTTGTCCCATAAGGTTCAGCATAGTGGGTGCGACGTCGCTTAAGCGGCCGCCTTCAGCGATGGTGGCGTTGCGGCCAACAAAAATGAAGGGTACCAGCTCGCTGGTATGCGCCGTGTGCGCCTGCCCGGTGCTCGGGTCGCGCATCTGCTCGGCGTTACCGTGGTCGGCGGTGATGATGCATTCGCCACCCACTTTGGCCAGGGCGTCTACAACGCGACCAAGGCAGGCATCAACGGCTTCACAGGCCTTAACGGCGGCATCGAAATTGCCGGTATGACCCACCATGTCCCCATTGGGGTAGTTACAGATGATGACATCATACTTAGCAGATTCAATCGCTTCCACCAATTTATCCGTCAACTCGGTTGAGCTCATCTCCGGCTGCAAATCATAGGTGGCAACCTTGGGCGAGTTGATCAGGATGCGGTCTTCGCCCTCGAATGGCTGCTCTTTACCGCCATTGAAGAAGAAGGTGACGTGGGCGTATTTTTCGGTTTCGGAAATACGCAGCTGGGTCAGGCAACGATTCTGCAGCACTTCGCCCAGGGTGTTGACCAGATCTTCCGATGGGAAGGCTATGGCGCCCTGAATGTCGCCGGCGTATTCGGTCAACATCACGAAATGGGTTTTAGGCGTTACCACACGCTCGAATCCATCGAAGGACGGGTCGGTAAAGCTGCGGCTGATCTGACGGGCACGGTCGGCGCGGAAGTTCATGAAAATCAGCGCATCGCCGTCATTGAGGCTGACGCTGTTGCCATCGGCATCCACAATGGCGGTGGGAGCTACAAACTCGTCGTTTTCGTCACGGCTGTAGGCCGCTTCCAGCGCGTCGACAGCGTTGCCGGCTGTGTGCTTGCCCTTGCCCTGGGTGATGAGGTCATAGGCCTGAACTACGCGATCCCAGCGGTTGTCGCGGTCCATGGCAAAGTAGCGGCCAACGATAGAAGCGATGCGACCGACATTCAGCGAGGCAAACAGCTCGGTAAAGTGCTCCAGGCTGGATTTGGCGCTGCGTGGCGGGGTGTCACGGCCATCGAGGAAGGCATGCAGGTACACCTTGGTGGCACCGCGTTTGGCAGCCAGACGCACCATGGCTTCCAGATGCTCTTCGTGGCTGTGTACGCCACCTGGCGACAACAGACCCATAATGTGCACGGCACCGTTGGCGGCCACCGCGGCATCAACGGCCTGGCACAGGGCCGGGTTGTCATCGAACTCGCCATCTTCGATGGCTTTGCTGATGCGGGTCAGTTCCTGATAAACGATACGGCCGGAACCCAGGTTGATGTGACCCACTTCGGAGTTACCCATCTGACCATCGGGCAGGCCCACGTCGTGGCCGGAGCCCGAGATTAGACCGTTGGGGTAGGTGGCATGGAGTCTGTCCAGAACCGGGGTGTTGGCATGAAAGATGGCATTGCTCTCATGATCTTCGCGATAGCCCCAGCCGTCGAGGATCAGTAATGCCAGAGGACGTTTAGCTGTCATCGTGGTTTACCTTCAAGATTGATAAATGGAAGAAGTGTTGGAATCGGAAATTGTTCAAATATTACTACGTCAGCACCGAGGGGACAAAGCCATTTACCCCGATTGCGGCCATCGACGGCATTTGTGTACAAAAAGGTGAGAAGCCCCCACAGAAAGGGCGTTTTTGCTGCATTGTGCCGTTGTGATGGTATACTCTCTGGCCACACAGTTTCAGGTCTCTAAAACGACGGGATATCATGCAAGAATACATCGAGTTTTTCAGGGCAAACCCTATGCTCAGCCTCGCCTGGCTGGGTCTGTTTTTGGCACTGGTTGTTACCACCATCAAGTCGATGACGTCCAAGGTCAAGCACATTGGCACTCAGGAGCTGGTACAGCTGGTAAACAAGCAAAATGCCAAGGTGGTGGACGTGCGCGGTAAAGAAGAGTTCCGCAAAGGTCATATTGTGGATGCCGTGAACATCACCATGTCTGAGATCAAAAATAATCAAATTTCTTCCCTTGAAAGTAACAAGAACACCCCCATTATATTGGTGTGTAACGCTGGCATGACTTCAGCTCAGGCAGCGCAGTTGTTGGTTGCTCAGGGCTTTGAACAAGTCTTTAGCCTCAAGGGCGGAATGGGCGATTGGCAGGCTGCCAACATGCCTGTGCAGAAAAAACGCTGAGGTCAGCGGCGGATGTTGCTTTCATGTGAAGAATACTGCAGTGTAAGCCACATGAAATCGGGTCCGCAGCACCCTGATCCATTGGTCGGCAAAGGGCTTTTGAAGTTTTTTTAGCTGGCAAGATCTGAACCGGGACGGTACTGAGATCCATTGCGGCCTCAAAAGCCCAGCCCTTTAGACTGGCTTTCGACGTAAAAGCCGACTCAACATATTGATAGGTAGGAAATTATGGCTGAAGTAGCAAATAACGAACAACAAGCCCCACAGTTCAACATCCAACGCGTTTACACCAAGGACGTATCTTTCGAGACCCCTAACAGCCCAGCGGTATTCCAAAAAGAATGGAACCCAGAGGTGAAACTGGATCTGGATACCCGCAGCACCAAGCTGGCTGACGAAGTGTTCGAAGTAGTTCTGTCGCTGACTGTGACTGCCAAAAACGGCGAAGAAACTGCATTCCTGTGTGAAGTTCAGCAAGCCGGTATCTTCCACATCGGTGGTCTGACTGAGCCTCAACTGGCCCACTCTCTGGGTGCTTACTGCCCTAACATCCTGTTCCCATATGCCCGTGAAACCGTGGCCAGCCTGGTGAGCCGTGGTACTTTCCCACAGCTGAACCTGGCGCCTGTGAACTTCGATGCCCTGTTTGCCCAGTACGTGCAACAGCGCGCAGCTGCCGCCGTTCAGGCCGAGCAGACCGAAGAAGCCAACGCGTAACAAACAATGAAAGACACTGCCGATATTACGGTACTGGGGGCGGGCTCTTATGGCACCGCCCTTGCCATTTCTTTGGCCAGTAACGGACACAAAACCCTGCTGTGGGGCCATGACCCCGAGCATATCGCGACTCTGGCTGCTGAGCGCTGCAATGCCGCTTTCCTGCCTGGGATTGCCTTTCCCGACTGCCTGATCACCGAAGCCGACCTTGGCAAGGCCCTCGCGGCCTCGCGCAATGTGTTGGTGGTGGTACCTAGCCATGTATTCGGCGAGGTGCTGGGTAAAGCCAAGCCGATGCTCAGAGACGATGCCCGCATCGTGTGGGCGACCAAGGGGCTTGAGCCTGAAACCGGCCGTTTGCTGCAGGATGTGGCCCGTGATGCGCTGGGTGATGCCTTCCCGCTGGCAGTGCTTTCTGGCCCTACGTTTGCCAAAGAGCTGGCCGCCGGTTTACCAACGGCCATTTCGGTGGCAGGCACAGATCCGGGCTTTACCGAAGAACTGGTGGAGCTGCTCCACAGCCCCAAACGCCTGCGGGTTTATGCCAACGACGACTTTATCGGCCTGCAATTGGGGGGGGCGGTGAAGAACGTTATCGCTATTGGCGCCGGGATGTCAGACGGCATTGGCTTTGGCGCCAACGCCCGTACTGCGCTTATCACCCGTGGCCTGGTGGAACTGAGCCGCCTCGGTGAAGCGCTGGGCGCGCAGCAGGCCACCTTTATGGGCATGGCCGGACTTGGCGACCTGGTGCTGACCTGTACCGACAACCAGTCGCGCAACCGTCGCTTCGGTCTGGCGCTGGGCAAGGGCTGTGACGTGAATACGGCGCAGGCTGAAATCGGTCAGGTGGTTGAAGGCTATCGCAACACCAAAGAGGTGTTTACCCTGGCCAAACGCCTCGGGGTAGAGATGCCTATTACTGAGCAAATCTATGCCGTGCTGTATCAGGGCAAATCGCCACTGGACGCCGCCAAAGAGTTGCTGGCCCGCGAGAAAAAATCCGAAACAGCAGCCGAGTAAAAGCCGCGCTGCAACAGGAAAAAGGATGCTAGAATTGGCATCCTTTTTTTATGTCCGGGAGTAACAGGCGGATGTCGGATTGTAAGCATCATCAGGTCATCATTATTGGCGCGGGCGCGGCAGGGCTAATGTGTGCCCTGACAGCGGGTTACCGTGGCCGTGATGTGTTGCTGCTCGACAATGCCAAGCAGTTGGGGCGCAAAATTCTGATCAGCGGCGGTGGCCGTTGTAACTTTACCAACCTGCAGACCCAGCCCTCGGCGTATCTCTGTGCCAACCCCCATTTTGTAAAGTCTGCGCTGGCGCGTTACACCCAGTGGGATTTTATCGATATGGTCGAGCGCCACGGCATCGCCTATCACGAAAAGACCCTCGGACAACTGTTCTGCGACGACTCGGCCAAAGACATTGTTCAGATGCTGACCACCGAGTGCGACTGGGCAGGAGTGAAGACCCAGCTGCGCACCGAAATCCTCACAATCAGTAAAGAAGATAGCGGCTTCTTGCTGCACACCAGTGAAGGCGACTATCGCTGCGACTCTCTGGTCATTGCCAGCGGCGGCTTGTCGATGCCCAAACTTGGTGCCACGCCGTTCGGGTTTAAAGTTGCCGAACAGTTTGGCCTTCCTGTGCTGCCGACCAGCGCCGGACTGGTGCCCTTTACATTGCAGCCACAAGATAAGGCCAAGTTCGAGTGTCTTGCCGGTATCAGCCTGCCGGTGACGGTAACGGCCGCCTGTGGTCAGTCATTCTCGGAGGCACTGCTGTTTACCCACAGAGGCCTGTCCGGCCCCGCGGTGTTGCAGATTTCTTCCTTCTGGCGCCCCGGAGAAACCGTGAGCTTTGATTTGCTGCCGGGTATCGATTTTGTCGACTGGTACAAAACAATCAATGCTGAATCACCTAAATTGTCAATCAAGAATGCGCTATCACGCTTGTTGCCCAAGCGGTTTGTGGAGCGGTTAGTGGAAATTGGCGAACTGCCCGACAAAACCCTGAACCAACTGGGCAAGGGCGAAATCGATGCCCTGGCCAGCTATTTTGCCAGTTGGCAAATTGCTCCCGGTGGCACCGAAGGCTATCGCACCGCCGAAGTGACTCTGGGCGGGGTGGATACCGATGCGCTGTCTTCCAAGACCATGGAGGCCAAGGCCTGCCCCGGGCTGTACTTCATCGGCGAGGTGGTGGATGTAACCGGTTGGCTGGGCGGTTACAATTTCCAGTGGGCATGGAGCTCTGGGCACGCCGCCGGAGAAGCCGTGTAATTCGCCTCGAAAAGCGAGCCTTTCGGGCTATTTTTCTACAGAAAATAAGGGCTTTTTCCATCGCCCTTTTTTTTGGCTGCTACACTTTTCCAGACAGGAAGGATTTCGGGTGTGAGCCGGGAGTGGGCAGCCAAGATGATGGAACCTTTTACCGTTCTTATTGTGGATGATGTAAGGACGAACCTATTGGTCATAGGGCAGTGCCTGAAGGGCCTTTATAACGTCCGTGAGGCCGTGAGTGGCGCCCAGTGTCTCAAGCTTGCCCGCAGTGAACCTCAACCCGATCTCATCCTGCTGGACGTGGTGATGCCTGACCTCGATGGCTATGAGGTGTGCAAGGCGCTCAAGTCCGACCCCATGACCGCCGAAATCCCGATTATTTTTGTCACCGGCAAGGATACCGATGACGACGAGCAGCTCGGCTTGCAGCTGGGCGCCGTGGATTACATCACCAAACCCATCCGTCCTGCCATAGTCCGTGCCCGCGTCTCCGCCCATATTCAGCTCAAACAACAGCGTGACCGCTTGCAGTTTATGGCGCTGCACGATCAGCTCACTGGCCTTTACAACCGTCATTTTTTGGTGGAAACCGCCCGGCAGCGACTGGCGCGGGTGGTGCGTCATCGCTCGCCGATGACAGTGGTGCTGGTGGATATAGATCATTTTAAAAAGGTGAATGACACCCATGGACATATCACCGGCGATAAGGTGCTGATGGCGGTGGCCAAGCTGCTCAATTCCAGCACCCGAAAGGAAGATGTGGTCGCGCGCCTGGGCGGCGAAGAATTTGTGATTTTACTGGATTGTAGCCTGGATAAGGCTGCCCAAAAAATGGAAAAGCTGCGCCAGCAACTGGAGGACCTGGAGCCCGAGGGGCTTAAGATCACCGGCAGTTTCGGCCTGGTGGAAGCCAGCCCTTATAACGCCGATTTTTCGCATTTGCTGGTGATGGCGGACGACGGGGTGTACCGGGCCAAGTCTCAGGGGCGCAATCGGGTGGTGTGTTGCCGCGCCGAAGCATCGACCATCAAGCCCAAGCTCCAAGAGCAACAAAAGCAACAGGAAGGATAACCATGAGACACCTCTTTCTGCTGGTGATGGCCTGTTTTCTGTTTAGCTGTCAGCCTGCGCCAGCACCCAAAATCATCGTGGCCATTAACCCATGGCCCGGCTACGAAATGTTGTATCTGGCTGAGAAAAAGGGCTTTTTCACCGAGCTTGGATTAAATATCGAGTTGGTGCAGGTGGCGACTTTATCGGATGCCCAGCGTGCTTACTTGTCGGAACGGGTTGATGGCTTTACCAGCACCATGATTGAAGCCGTGCAGGTAGAAGCCTTCGGCGGCAAGCCCATCAAGGTGGTGTTGGCGGCGGATTACTCCAACGGCGGTGATGTGATTGTCACCCGCAAGGAGTTCAGTGACTTGCCGGCACTGAAGGGGAAAACCATCGGCTGCGAGGTGAGTTCTCTCGGCATTTATGTCCTGACCCGCGCGCTGGCGGCACATGGTATGCTGCTTGATGACGTAAAGGTTGTGAATGTGGAGCAGGGCGATGGCGCGCGGCTGCTCGCCTCAGGCGCCATCGATGCCATGGTGACCTATCCCCCTTACTCGATGGCCTCGCTGAAAAGTGATGAGCACCACTTGGTGTTTACTACCCGCGAGATCCCCGGCGAAATCCTCGATACCCTGTCGTTGTCGGCTAAGGTGCTGGAATCACAGCCGGATCTGGTGCCCAAGTTGCATCAGGCATGGCAAAAATCACTCACCTATTTTCAAACTCATCAGGAAGAAGCCGTTGCCATAATGGCGCGCCGCGAAGGCATTCCACCAGAAGACTTCATCGCTGCCATTAACGATTTGTACCTGTTGAATGAGGCCGACCAGCAAAGGCTTTTCAGCGATGTGGCGGCGCTCGAAAACATGGCGCGCTCGGTGTGCACCACCCTTAAGCACATCAATGCCCTGCAAGGGGATTGCAGTCACGTGATTGGAATGTTTACCTTACCCGGAGCCAGGTAATGGTTGGATTTTCCGGCAAAGGGCGCAAGAGCCTGGGCTACAAGCTGAATGTAGCCACGGCCTTTTTGGCGGTGGTGGTGTGCCTGCTGGTGTCGTTGTATTACCAGGCCGATATGCGGGAGCGTATTAAAGATCAGGCCCGCCATGAGATGGTGGACTTGCTCAACAGCTTGAATCTGGCGCTGGAAACCCGGGCCAGCCGCACCGATTTACAACGGGTGGTGCTGGCACTTTCCACCAAGGAGTCCATCACCCGCATGAGCCTTGTCAGCGAAGACCGAATTGTCGCTGACAATCACTCAGAGTACCTGGGCCGCACCGTGGCCGAAGTCTATGGCGACAATATCCGCAAGCTTATCGGCGATGCCCTGACCCAATCCAATAATGTTGAGTTGCATATGATGGATGGCATCTTCCATCAAAGCTCGAGGCTATATCTTATCTCCCCCGAAGTGCAGCGGCTCAGGCCATACGCGCTCTATGTGGCCTACAACACAGCGCCGCTGGAGGTGGAGGCACGCGCCGACCTGATTGAATTTGTAGTGATCCAGAGTTTGGGCTTTTTGTTGCTGCTCGGCATTAATACCCTGGTGCAGCAGCGGGTGGTGCTGGCGCCGATCAGCGCCATTCGCAGGCAGATAGTCGCCGATCACCAGCGGGAGATTTCGCTTGAGTCCGATGATGAGTTCGGGCTTTTGGTCGATAGTTACAATGCTTCCATCAAGCAGCGGATTGCCCAGGAAAAGGAGCTGGAAGATTCCCGGCGCTACATCGATGCGGTGACCAACGTGATCCCGGTGCAACTGGCCTATGTAGACGCCAGCCGCTGTTACCGCTTTATCAACAAGCGGTATCTGCAATGGCTTGAAAAATCGGAAGAAGAAGTGCTTGGGCATTTGGTGGCTGATGTGTTGCCTGCCCCCATCGAAGAGCTGGTTCGCCCTTATCAGCAGCGGGTACTGGAAGGCCAGCAGCAGGTGTTTGAATCAGATATTGAGCGAAGTGGTGAGGAAGTTCGTTATATTCAGGCAACTTATGTGCCTGATTTTAATGGCGAAGGTGAGGTGGTTGGCTTTTTTGCCTGTATCGAGGACTTAAGCCGTATCAAGGCCAATGAGCGCAAAATTGAAAGTTATGCCCAGGAGCTGGAATTCAACAACTGGGCCTTGATGGATGCCCGGGAGAAGGCCGAGGCGGCATCGCGCTCCAAGGCCGATTTTCTGGCCTGTATGAGCCATGAAATCCGCACCCCCATGAACGGCGTGATTGGCATTTTGTCGCTGCTGGGGCGCACTGAACTGTCGATTCAGCAGCGTCATTACGTGTCTGTCGCTTCCTCCAGCGCCGAGTCGTTGCTGACCCTGCTCAACGATATTCTCGACTTCTCCAAAATTGAATCCGGCAAGTTTGAGATTGAAGAAATTCCCTTTGATCTGGTTAAGCTTTTGGATGAGTTTGTGCAGCCGCTGGCAATACGCGCTGAAGATAAAGGGCTGAAAATGCTGCTGGATGTTTCCGGCATTCATGTGCGCTGGGTGCGTGGCGATCCGAGCCGTTTGCGGCAGGTGCTGGTAAACCTGGTGGGCAACGCCATCAAGTTTACCGAGATGGGCTGGATTGCCATCCGGGTGCAGGCGCAGCGCGAGGCCTCCAGTGGCTTGCGGCTCGATGTGAGCATTGAAGATACCGGCATAGGTATCCCCAAAGATAAACAGGATCAATTGTTTTCTCCCTTCACCCAGGCCGACTCATCCACCACCCGCCACTTTGGCGGCACCGGGCTGGGCTTGTCGATTGCCCGGCGGCTGTGCGAGCTGATGGATGGCGATATCAAGGTGATCAGCGCCGAAGATGCCGGCAGTACGTTCAAGTTCCATATTCACCTCAAGCCGGACGTGGCCAATCATAGTCGCAGCTGGCCGCCGGTATTGCCCTGTGGTCGGGTGTTTATGGCGGGAGAGCTGGGGGCCTCCGAGCGGATGCTGATGGAGCTTTTCAGCGGCTGGAAATTGCAGGTGAAGTCGTTCAATGGCCGCGAAGGCCTGGAAGCCAGCCTGGGGCTGCAGGAATCTGACTGGCTGATCTATTCAGTGCCGCAGCATTTGGCATCCATTAATGCCGAGCTGGACTGGTTGTCGGATCTTGGTCAACAGCAGCACTGTCAGGTTCTGGCGGTGATTTCCCATCAGCAGCAGCTGAGTTTACAGGCCGATGCTCAGCCCAAGTGCCAGTTTATCTGTCGTCCGCCGCAAACCCTGGCGCTGGTGGATATTCTGAGTGGTGGCGGCGTTGAAGAAGAGCACAGATTCGAAACTGCCGAGCGGCACTTTGAAGACTCGGCGCAAATCCTGCTGGTGGAAGATAACAAGGTAAACCAGATGGTGGCACTGGGGATGCTGCGAAATCTTGGGCTGCATCATGTGGACGTTGCCTTCAATGGCCTCGAGGCGCTGTCGGCGCTGCAACACAAAAACTACGACATCATACTGATGGATTGCCTGATGCCGGAAATGGATGGCTATCAGGCCACGGTGGCGATTCGCCTGGGCGATGCCGGTGAGCAGTGTAAAGACATCCCGATTATCGCCATGACCGCCAACGCCATGAAAGGCGATAAAGAGCAGTGTCTGGAGGCCGGCATGAACGACTATGTCGCCAAGCCGCTGGAAATCGGTGTCTTGAGTGAGGTGTTGCAGCGTTACCTGAGCGCACAGCATATGCAGCCATCCGATGAAGAGGGCGAGGTGCTGGTGACGCCGGAAGAGTTGTTTGACCGGCACTGCGCGCTGCAATTGATGTCAGGCGATGAGCAGTTGCTGGGCGACATTCTCACGGTGTTTGTTGAAGAAATGATGGTGTACCGCGAGGCCTTTGAAACTGCCATGGATCGCAAAGACTTCGCCGCCGTGCGCACCGCAGTGCACTCCATTAAAGGCGCGGCCAGCAATCTGTGCATGGGGCCACTGGCTGCGGTGGCCAAGGAAATGGAAGTTGCTGCCCGTAATCTGCAATGGGAGTTTTTGGCTGATAATCGCGAGCGCTTCCTGGCGACATTGCAGGATACCCTGGAGCAAAGTCAGGTTCAGTCTGCCTGAACGCCCGGCGCTTAACCTTGGTATCCGATATAGGCACACGATATAGGCACTGAATATAGGCTGCCAATATCCGCGCTTCATCCTGCTGTTCACCTCGTATCTTATCTTGTTGAGTCACCCTGAAGTTTGAACCCGGTCGCCTTTGTGACCAGGGATACTTTGGCAAGCTGCTGATTGTGTTATTTTAGAGGACCATTAAGTTGCCGCCCTGAGCGGCTCCGTCTTGCCATAAGGAAGCAGCCATGGCCAAAGCCAGAATCGGCATAGTGACCGTCAGTGACCGCGCCAGCGCCGGTATCTACGAAGATCTCTCGGGTCAAGCCATTATCGACACCCTAAATGCCTATCTCACCAGCGAATGGGAAAGCGTTTATCGCCTTATTCCCGATGAGCAGGCCGACATCGAAGCGACCCTGATTGATCTGGCCGACAACGAGCAATGCTGTCTGGTGGTCACGACTGGCGGCACAGGTCCTGCCAAGCGTGATGTGACTCCGGAAGCAACAGAAGCCGTGTGCCATAGGATGATGCCGGGCTTTGGCGAGCTGATGCGTGCCGAGTCACTGAAGTTTGTGCCAACGGCCATTTTGTCGCGCCAAACCGCCGGTCTCAGAGACGACACCCTGATAGTAAACCTGCCCGGCAAGCCCAAATCTATCCGTGAATGTCTGGATGCAGTGTTCCCGGCCATCCCTTATTGCATCGACCTGATGGACGGCCCTTATCTTGAATGCGATGAGTCGGTCATCAAGCCATTCAGACCCAAGAAGTAATGCCCATGTCATGGATGACACAGATATTTCGCCTGTTGCTGCTTGGGGGTTGCCTGTGGCTGGTGGGCTGTAGCTCAAAGCCGGAGCTGCCCGCTGCCCCGGCCCAAGCCCAAGTCAGCAGCAATGGCCTCAGCGCCGAGCGGCTGCTGTGGCTTTATGCTGACTGGGAGGGGGTGCCATATCGTCTCGGCGGCATGAGCAAAAAGGGGATAGACTGCTCCGGTTTTACCTTGCTGGTGTACCGGGATCTGGCGGCCAAAGCATTGCCGCGCACGGTGGAAGAACAACTTGAACTGGGCGAACCTGTGGCCAAGGGCAAGCAGCGCCCCGGCGACCTTATCTTCTTCAAAACCGGTTGGAGTACCCGCCATGTGGGGGTGTCTCTGGGCGACCAGCGTTTTGTGCACGCCTCCACCAGTCAGGGGGTGATGATTTCATCCCTCACCAACAGCTACTGGAAGCAGAAGTTCTGGCAAATCCGCCGTTACGACAACCGCTGAACCGGCTTATTGGCGATGACCAATGGCAAAGGCGATAAAATCGCTGGGAGCTTCGGTCAATAGATTCAATGGCGCGGATGAAATGATAAGTGGGTACTCACTATCAACCAGGTTTTCACCGGCAATCAGGTAGCCCTGACGCAGGTAAATACCATACACCAACGCCTGGGGCATATCCGGCTGATGCCAGCGCTGATGCGGCCCAAGCTTGTGGCGCGCGGCGGTCTTTTTCACGCCCCCGGGCACAAACAGATTAAAGTCTTCCACCGCGGCACTGCCAAGTTCGGCATGGATTTGGCTGGCTCCGGCAAATTCGAAGGGGGCGGTGTCGGCGCCAAGTTCGGCGGCGCCCTTTACCCCATCTACCGTGAGCGACATCTGGCCGCTCAGCACAATCAACAGTCGGTCGTAACCGCTGAAATCACTGAAAGGGCCTGAGGCCTCGACTATGGCGCTGCTGAGACGAAAATCGAAGTCGCGTTCCGCCAGGCTTGCGCCTTTGGGATAGATCCACAGCTGGGTGCTGGTGCCCCCGGACCAGGTGCTGGTCTGGAATTCTGTGGCGGCAACCAGATGGGTCGGCATGATGTGTCCTTTAAATACGTATCGCTACAGGAATTTTTGAACGTACCAGCAGCTGGCGTGGATGTCGAGTCCTTGCTGCCTGGCCCAGTCCAGTCCGAAACGCACCAAGCGCTCGGCCAGCCCCTGACCCCGCAGCTCCGGGGGCACAAAGGTGCGACTGAAGTCGATGGCATCGCCACGGCGCTGATATTCAAGCCTGGCTTCCACTCCCTGGTGGCCAAGCAAAAACGCCTGTTGCTGTTGATCGTGCACTATGTCTTCCATGATTAAGCCTTGTTATTACCTTTGCGTTCGCGGGTGCGTTGTTCTTTATAGGTTTTGGCCGATGCCGGGATTGGACTGACTTTGCCGGTTTCTAGCCACTTTTTCAGGCGGCCAGCATCGCCCAGATGGGTTTGTTTACCAAAGGAGTCCAGCACCACAAAGGCCACATCCCGCTTGGCCATGCGGGTTAGCATAACCAAACAGTGGCCAGCGGCGTCTGTGTAGCCGGTCTTGGTGAGATTGATATCCCAGCTGTCTTTGTTGACCAGACGGTTGGTGTTGTAAAACGCCAGACTGTATCTGGGTTTGCCAAAGGTGACTGACTTACTGGGGGTAGACGACAGCTCGCCCAGCAGCGGATAACTGCGGGCCGCCTGCAGCAACTTCACCAGATCCGCGGCCGTAGATACGTTTTTCTCCGACAGGCCGGTGGGCTCAACAAAGTGGCTGTTGCTCATGCCCAGCGCCTTGGCCTTGGCGTTCATGGCTTTCACAAAGGCCTTGTATCCACCGGGATAATGATGGGCCAGGGTCGTGGCGGCGCGATTCTCCGACGACATCAGGGTGAGCAGCATGGCGTCTTTGCGGCTTAAGGTACTGCCGAGGCGAATGCGGGAATACACATTCTTCATCTCGGGATTTTCGGCAACGGTGACTGTGAGCTTCTCTTTGAGGGAGAGCTTGGCATCCAGAGTGACCATGGCGGTCATGAGTTTGGAGACCGAGGCAATGGGCATCACAGCCTCGGGATTGCTGGAATAGAGCACTTCGTTGGTTTTGGTATCGACCAACATGGCGCTGTAGGAGGCCAGTTCCTGCTTGCTGGTCTCAGATTTGCTGGCGCCAAAGGCGCCGGGAGCGGCCATCAGGCCGAGCAGCATAAAGCTGCCGATGACACGGAATAATTTGGATTTCATGCGCGCTGCCAATAATAAGTGTTGTCGTTATTCTCTTGCCATCTTCGTGGCAATAACCCAAGTGTAATCAAGGGTGAGACAATCACAAGTCAGCTAGGTTCGCTTTGCTGAAGATTTTTGAGCAAGGCCAGCATTTCGGACGGCATATCGGCTTTGCGTCCCAGTTTGAAGTCGAACATGACCGCAACGGAAGTGCCTGTGGTGGTAATGGCCTGCTGGGCTTCGCTGAACACTTCGTAGTGCAGGGTGAAGCGGTCCGGGTGTACGTCCGACACCCACACGCCCACTTGCAGGGTGTCGGGATAGGTTACGGGGCGTTTGTATCTGGCCTGATTTTCGCTGATAACCGGCCCAAGCCCCTGGCGATACATGTTGTCCAGTGGGAAGAAGCGACCGAAAAAATCGATACGGGCGGTCTCGAAATAGCGGAAATAGGCCACATTGTTAACGTGCTGCAGGGCATCCATTTCCCCCCAGGCAACAGGGATATGGCTGATGTGGGGATGCTTGTCGGAATAGTTTTGCATGATTCAAACGCCTGTTTAATATTCGTTCGAGCTTAACAGGCACTGTGGGCAGGCTCAAGCAAAAAACAAAACGCCCCGCGTGGCGGGGCGTTTTCGAGGCAAAAGCCGCTACAACATCTGTCGGCTCAGTCGAAGGCCAGCTCATCAAAGTTTTGGATGATGCGGTATTTGCCAGTGCGAATGGCGCTGTCGCGCACCATTTGGCAGGTGATCATACCGGCAGCCTCGGCGGCCTTGAGTTCGTCTACCAGATCCGACACAAACAGGATCTGCCTTGGTGTCAGGCTGATGGTGTTGACTATGTTGCAGTAGGCCTGTTTGTCCAGCTTGTTGCCGGTGCGGGTGTCAAAGTGGCCGTTGAACAGCTCGGTCAGATCGCCGCCGTCACTGTGGCCAAACAGCAGTTTTTGCGCATCGACAGAACCCGAGGAAAAGCTGTACACCCGCAAGCCCTGAGCTCGGTAGCGTTTAATGGCTTCGATGAAGTCGGGGTAGATATGGCCTTTGAATTCACCCTTGCCATAGCCCTGTTTCCAGATCAGGCCCTGCAGGGTTTTCAGCGGAGTGACTTTGCGGTCTTCGGCAATCCACTGCACTAAAATCTCGGCCACCCGGGCTACGTCGGCATCGGGCTCCAGCGCGATATCACGCACATCGCTCATGCAGTAATCCACCAGTGGATTGTGCTGCTGCTCGGTCAGGAACTCGGCCATCACCTTAGCGGAGTAAGGGAACAGGGTTTCCTGAATAAAGTTGAGATCCGTGGTGGTGCCGGCGGTGTCTACGACTATGGCTCTGATACCCATGATATTGCTACTCCACTAACTGCTGCCAAAAGACAGTGCCCAAGATGCAGGCAGATCCTAAAGTGAATTGCGCCCCTTTGCCAGATAAATCGGTCAGTTGAACGGCTGAAATCGGCGTGGCACCGGCCCGGTTGCAGACTTTTCACTTGCGACGCCCTGGCTGCTACTTTAGCTTGAGCTGCAATAAGGATGAAAAAACACCAATAAAGGAAATTCAATGAGAAGAATCATCACCTTATTGCTTGGCAGCTTGCTGAGTATCAGTGCTTTATCGCCGCAGGTTCAGGCGGCAGAAGGCCCCTCGTCAGAGTTGCTTGAGGTTCGCTCACCACTGCTGGGGGACGAGCCCGCCACCTTCACCATCACCCTGCCTGCAAACTACGGCGAAGATAAAACCCAGAAATATGTGCTGATGCTCGACTGGCATCCCCGCGCGCAGCCGCTGCTGGCAGGAATGCAGGACTGGATGAGCCACAATGGCGGCTGGCCCTGGGTCGAAACCATAGTGATCACCCCGCCCAATGGCCATCAAGGTCTGGGTAAGCTTAAATCGGCGGCCATTGAAACCGGCGATGAAGCTCTGCTGGATTTCGTTGAAAACTCCCTGTTGCCCGCGGCTTCGGCCAAATACCCCAACAACGGCTTTAAGATAGTCAGCGGTTTTACCGGCAATGGCGGCCTGGTGCTGCATACATTGCTCAGGCGGCCAGCACTGTTCAACGGCTATATCGCCATCAGCCCTGTGCTGAGTGAAGACTTTGCCAAGGTGCAGTCACAGGCGAAAACTCGGCTGCAAAGCCTGGATAAGTCCCTCGCCGGTAAGACCCGCTTTTTGCAAATATCCACCAGTGACAGTGATTTCGAGAGTGGCGAACTGGACGCCTTCGCCGAGTTTGAAACCCTTCTCAAGGCCCATGCGCCAGAAAGCCTTAAATGGCAAAGCCTCAGACTCGACGGCAGTTATTACATGACCCAGCCGGTGCTGGGCGTTGCCCACGGCATCGAGTTTGTGTTCGACCAGGTGCATAAGCCACTCGCTGCCGACAGCGCCATCAGCCAGCAGGGCGTGGCGGCAATCCTTGCTTATTATCAGCATCTGTCCAGGGATGTGTATGGCTTTGAGGTCTCGGCGGAAGGCGCGCTCACGGCACTCGCCAAAGCCTCTTTGCCGGACGCCCCGCTGCAGGCCATGGCCGTGCTGACCGAGGCCTCCACCGCTTTGCCGACGAACCACAGCCTCAAGTTTGAGCTTGCCACCATTCAGGCATCCCAGGGTAAAAACGCTGCAGCTGCCAAGCAGCTCGAGCAGGCGTTAACTCTGACCGACCATCCCTTCTGGCAGCATCATTACCAGCGGATGCTCACCCAGCTACAGGCCAGTAAAGAGGGTGAGGTCATCCGACTTTCCCTGCGGCAATAATGCTTTTGTATTAGGGCGGGTGGCCGAACGTCAGACTTCGTATGCCATTGTGTTTTCAATAATTTGCCTCTCCGACCATGGTCTATACTTTCACTCATATTTTGCGAGGTGAAAGAAATCAGGGAGAGGCGCCATGTTCCGCATTCAATTGGTCTGGTGGTTTTGTATCTTGATTGTGCTGCAGGGATGCAGTGGAGACAGGGATAATTCGGTGATCACGCCGCCCGTCGAGCCTCCACTTCAGCCTCCCGTTGAACAGGCATTACCAATCGCCGATGCAGGACATCCAATCCGTGCCAAGTCTGGGGCCAGTGTTGTACTGAATGGCAGTGGTTCCCATGACCCTTCGGGCAAATCCTTGACCTTTGAATGGCAGATCCTTTCCCGGCCAACGGGCAGCCAGGTCCAGCTAACCGACGCCACTAAACCCTACCCGGGACTGGTACTCGACCGCCCCGGTGAGTATCGGGTTCAGCTGGTGGTGAGTAATGGCACTCAAAGCAGCAATCCTGCGGTGGTGGTGATCACCGACACGGATACGCCTCCGGTCGCCGATGCCGGCGCAGATATCAAACTGTCTGGCACCGCAGCCATTACCCTGGATGGTAGCCAAAGCTTTGATGTGGATGGCGACAGCCTGAGTTATTCATGGACTCTGGTTGAGCGCCCCGCGGGCAGCCAGGCGAGTCTCTACCTTGATAAGACCGCTTTCCCACTGCTTCAGCATGATGTTGCCGGGCAATACATTGCTGAGCTGGTGGTTAGTGATGGTACTCTGGAAAGTGCGCCGGATAGGATGATTATCTCGGATGCCAATACTGTGCCGGTTGCAAAACCGGTTGCCGGTGCTTTTATGGCGTTAGGCACCGCAGTCAGGGTCAGTGGTTCCGGGTCTTTTGATGCAGATGGCGACAGCCTAACCTATGAGTGGCATATGGTGTCCCGGCCTGCGGGCAGCCAGGCCAATCTTCTGGATGCCAGCGTGGCTGAAACCAGTATCACGCCGGACGTGGCGGGCGATTACATAGTGGCATTGGTGGTCAAAGACGCCAGCAGCGCCAGTAAAACGGCCACAGTAACCCTTCATGCCGCTTCATCGGTGAACAGGGCACCCATTGCGGTAACTGGGCATGACAGGCTTATCACCACTTCGCAAGAGGTGCACCTTGATGGCACTGCGTCCCACGACCCGGATGGTGACGCCATCAGTTACCGTTGGTCGTTGGTGCACAAACCTTCGGGGAGTCAGGCACAGCTTAGCGAACCATTCAGTGTCCACCCCTTCTTTACCCCGGATGTTACCGGTAGCTACGTAGCACAGTTAATAGTCAACGATGGCACCCGTGACAGTTTGCCAGTGACTGTACTGCTGACCGACAGCAATCTGCCGCCGGTGGCGCACGCGGGCAGTGATATTAAAGGCGGACCGGGACAGACAGTGCTGCTTGATGGCAGTGCCTCCACCGATGGCAATGGCGATCCGCTCAGTTATCGCTGGAGCTTGGTGAGCCAGCCGGCTGGCAGTCAGGCGGTGATAAATAATCCTGGCTCTGCGCAGCCGACTTTGACTGTGGATATTCAGGGCCACTATGTGGCACAACTCATAGTGAACGATGGCTACGCTGACAGCGCGCCGGACGCTGTAATCATTACCGATGTTAACCTGGCTCCGGTTGCCGATGCAGGCAGCGATCAAAAGGCCAGCAAAGGCAGCAAGGTGAACCTCAGTGGCAGCCGCTCTACTGATCCGGAAGGGCAGGCATTGAGTTACCGCTGGAAATTGCTGAGCCAACCGGCTGGCAGTGCGGCTGTGCTCAGCGCCACTGACACCATAGATACCCAGTTTGTGGCGGACCTCAGCGGCGATTACATAGTGCAGCTGGTGGTGAATGACGGCGAGCTCGATAGCGTACCTGCCACTGTCATAGTGCGTGATTTTGACAAAAACACCTTACCCGTGGCCTATGCCGGTCCAGACTTGGGCGTGGAAGCCGGGCAAAGTGTCATCCTCGATGGCAGCGCCTCCTTCGATGCCGATGGTGATGGTTTGAGCTATCAATGGGCTTTGCTGACCCGACCAAGTGGCAGCGTGGCTCTGCTGAGCGATATTGCCAGCGCCAATCCGACGTTAAAAACCGATCTGGTGGGTGACTATGTTGTGCAACTGGTGGTGAGTGATGGCAAGGGCAACAGCCTGCCGGATACTGTACTTATCCATGATGTGGCTAAAAATGTTGCTCCGGTTGCCGATGCGGGCAACGACCAGCAAGTGAATATTGGCGATCTGGTCACCTTAAGCGGCCAGGCTTCCTATGATGCCAATGGTGATACCTTGAGTTACCGCTGGGCGCTGATAAGTAAGCCCGCCCAGAGTCTGGCCTCGTTGAGTGGTACCAATCAGGCCAGCAGCCAGTTTACCCTGGATATTGCCGGCAGTTATGTCGCTCAGCTTATCGTTAGCGACGGTAAGCTCGATAGCAGCCCGGTGACAGTAGCCATTTCCAATAAGCCCAGTGATGGTATTGGAGCAAACCCCGTCCCCAGTGGCCATACGCTGATACTGAGCAGTTCCCTTGGTGGAGAGGATCAGGTGGGTGGGCTTTATTCCATCAGCGAGAAAAGTATTGCTGACATTCATCCGTTGCTGAGTCTTAAAGGTAAGCCTGGGGTTCAAACCACCGGATATCTTGGATTGGAATTTAATCCAGCCAGCGGGAAGTTCTATTTCATGCTGCCAAATGAGGGGCTGTATGCCGGTGCTGCGGTAATGAGTTTTGATCCTGTGACCAAAGTCGTTGATGTTCTGCACCATGTTGAATATGAAATTGTGAATGGTGATCGCGTTTATGGATTTGACACCCGCTTGCTGCTTCATCCTTCCGGTAAGGCACTGTTTGGTTTAGCCAAATATGGCAGTTACCTGGATGCGGGCAGAGTCTTCTATCTGAACATAGATGCAAGCAGTCCGGACTATCTCAAGTTTGCCTGGATAGCTGACCTTGGCGCGCCGGATGCTCAGGGAGACACCTATGGTCGTTCCCCCTTGGCGCACATGCAGTGGAATGGCGCTAACCGGATATTTATCGCCAACTACAGTTCCCGTTTCGCGACCAAAACGAATGTTCTCGAGTTAACGCCCTCTGACGCTCAGGATCTGAGCAAGCCCTGGGTGCCCAACCCGTTTATGGTTTCGACCTATTCCAGCTCTCTTAATTACCTATACTCAGGGCCATACATCTACGTTTCGGGAGATACCTTCGTCAGCGCCTTACAAAATAACGGCAACACTATCTTTGACGTTAATACCCGTGCGGGAGGGAGTGGCGGCTATGTCAATTTCGAGTGCTGGAAGAGTCTGGGAGTATTCCGCTGGATAGGTAACGATGTGTTCTCTGTTTGTCGTGGCGACTCGTCGCACCAAGCCATGTTGACAGAAGTGAGCACTGCCGGCGGACAATCGAGTGATGTCAGGCGCTTCTCGAACTGGGCTGGTCAGGTTGCAATTGGGTTCGCCCCATCCACGACAGGCGGTGCGCTTTATATTACCAATGCAGACGAAAACGCTGCCGGTTTGGCTGATGCCATACGTACCCAGGGTACAAATACGGTTTTTGGTATCACGGTGAAACCCTCGCAGGTGCGCAGTGTGGGCGGTCTTAACTTTTCTGATGCCCCCTTCATTGTGGGCGGTGGAGACAGAGGCTATGTCTTCCTGGGCGATCCTGGCATTGCCGATGTTCCCGGTGACAGCATCAATGACAGGTATGTCTCTGTGATTAGCTTTGATGGTGGTGACACACGTTATGGCGCCATTATCACCAAGGATCGTTTGGATGACAGCGTTTCAGTTACCAGTCTGGGTTACAAGGCGGGGGCATACCCAATAGGCAAGCCATTGGTTCACAGTAACGGCAAAGTTTACGGCGGTGTTTGGTATGCTCCGGGCTTCAGTGGCGCAGGTACACTATTCAGTTACGACCCCATCAACGCCATCATCCAATATGGCAGTGGGAATGGAGATATTCGCCCGGGTATAGCGCTG
This sequence comes from Shewanella khirikhana, assembly GCF_003957745.1. Lineage (NCBI taxonomy): Bacteria > Pseudomonadati > Pseudomonadota > Gammaproteobacteria > Alteromonadales > Shewanellaceae > Shewanella > Shewanella khirikhana. Next base: position 4,216,336 of record NZ_CP020373.1, read on the forward strand.
AAGGAAGACGACCGTGGCGGCTTGGTCGGGCTGGGAATCGATATGTCAGACAACTTCAGACAGGTTCTATACCGTATTGACCCAGATTCATTGGCCTTTACCGAACTATCGGCCTTTGGCACCACCGACAGTGCCCATGCCGCCAGTGAGCTGCAACTGAGAAATGATGAGGCCTGGTTTGTATCCAGCAGCACTATCCACTGCTACAACATGCAAACCAAGGCTCAGGGTTCCAGCGCGTTTGTGAGTACAGCCGGGCATTCACCTGTAAGAGGATTGAGCTTCAGTGACGCCACCAACACCTGGTATGTGGCGACCCGAGCCAGTGCGACAGCAAATCAGGGGGCTATACAGGCCGTAAGCAATGATTGTGGTCATCCGGTGAACAATGATGTGGTAGCCGGGTTGACCGATATACCATCCACTGGCCTGCTCAGCGCCACAAACGGCAAGCTTTACTATGGGACCGAGAATGGTAAGTTGATGCAGTTCGACTCGCAGCTTAATCAGGTTCAACCGGTCGCAACATTGGGCGCTGGTAAGGTAATTGGCTATCTCACTGAAGACACCAATGGCGATATTCTGGGTATATTAAGGCTTGGGGCTGATGATATGTTGTTTGCCGTGCCTTTGGCCGGTGGGGCTGCAACTACCAAAACCTTACCGCGTACATCACCGGCGGACGTGTATTATCCGGGCGTGGTTGAACTCAAGTAATTGCCACTTCGATAAAAACACCGACCCATGGGTCGGTGTTTTTAATTCAGCAATATCGGTCAGGCAGCGGTGATTGGGCTTTGGCACACTGGGGCCGTTGAAATGCGATTGCCTGAATCAAAGCGACAGGCTGTAAAAGATACGAGCGAAACCAAGAGAGTGAAGCAAAAAGAGATGTCATCAAAGATAAGCTCAGAGCTTGAACGAGCCCTCGCGGCAACTGTGCCGACAGGGCTCGACCCCAGGCTTGCGAGGGTGTGCGACTACATAGGTCGTCATCTGGATGAGGATTTGAGCCTCGACAGCTTAAGTCGGGTGGGGCACTTGTCGCGGTTTCACTTTCATCGACTGTTTGCGGCCGGGCTAGGCATTCCGCTGGGGCGTTTTGTGCAGCTGCAGCGGCTGAAACGGGCGTCGTTTCGGCTCGGATTCGAGCATTCCATGCGGGTGCTAGACATCGCACTGGAGGCCGGGTTCGATAGCGCCGAGGCGTTCAGCCGTGCCTTTAAGCGCGAGCTTGGCCTGAGCCCTTCGGCATTTCGACAGACACCTGACTGGGCGCAGTTGCACTCGGTTATGGACAGTATCAAAGTGCCCCCGCAAGGGTTAACAGGAACCGATATGGACATAAAACTGATTGAAATGCCAAGCCGGGCTGTGGCCTGGCTGGAACACAAGGGCAACCCGGCGCGGGTGCTCGATACCAGCGCGCGCTTTATCGAGTGGCGCAAGCAAACCGGGCTCTCACCCATTGCCAGCTCGCGCACCTTTGGCATTCCCAATGGCGATCCGGCCACCATGCCAGCCCAGGACTTTCGCTTTAAGGTGGCTGGCAGTGTTAAAGCAACCGTGCCGGCTAACCCTCAGGGCGTGGAAAATGGTGAAATCGCTGGTGGTCGCTACGCCGTTATTCGCCACCTCGGCAGCCACGCTACCATGGATGCCAGTATTTACGGTTTTTTCCGCGACTGGCTGCCCCAAAGTGGTGAGACCGTGCGCGAAGCGCCGCTGTTTTTCGAGTACCTGAACTTTGTGCATCAGGTGGATGAGTGTGACCTTATCACCGACATTTTTGTGCCACTGAACTAAATCGCCCAATAACCGAGTCGCCAAAGAGCTGATCCACCAAAGAATCGAGTGCGCCGCTGCACTTAGTGTTTGCCAGCGCTGATGGCGCGGAGGCGCTATGGTGAGCGGCGGCACTGCTAAACCTGTGGCTGCATGAGGCCTGCGATGGCTGATACAAAATGAGATAAAAGTTGGAATCTTGATCAATCTCAAATGATAATTATTATCATTGGCGTATCCTGTGTGGGTTTTCAGTAGCCCAACAGGAGTAATAGTGGTGAAGCTTTCATATTTAGCCAGCGCGCTGGCAGTGGTGATGGGGACCATATCCCCGTTCGTGGTGGCCGATGAAAATAATTCGGCGGCAAGTGCCGAAACCGAGGTTGAGCGCATCACGGTGACCGGGGTGCGTCAGCGCCTTGAACAGGCGGGTACCTTGGCCGACACCATCATGAAGACCGAAGTCATCAGCGCCGGCAAAATTGAAGACAAAAATGCCGTCAATCTCACAGAGGCCATCGACAATACGCCTGGCGTCAAGGTGTCCAACGAGTGCTCAATGTGCGGTGTAAAACGCATCATGCTCAATGGCATGCGCGGTGAGCACACCACAATTCTGGTGGATGGCATGCCGGTGCACACCATGATTTCCGGTTATTACGCGGTAGATGCTATTCCAACCACGGGCATTGACCGGATTGAAGTGGCCCGCGGTGCCGGTGCTTCGCTGATTGCGCCCGAGGCCATTGGCGGTACTATCAACGTGATAAGCGCCGAGCCGACCGAAAACGGTGCCGAGGTGGATATTGCTGCCGGTGAAAACGGTTATCGCAAACTTGCATTGCTCGGAAAAGGGGTGAGCGAGGATGGTAGCACACGCGCGACTTTGGTGGCCCAATATGACGACCGGGATCAGGTCGATGTCGACAACAATCTGGTGAACGAAGCACCGCAGCAGGAAAACCGCAGCATCACTGCCCGCCTGTCGCAAGATATTGGTTACGATGACAATCTTGTGCTGCGCCTTGCCAATATTCGCTCTGAGATTTTTGGCGGCCCCATGCTGGGCAAAACCTTTGCCGATGGTGAGGCGGGCGGCATAGGCGGCATTTTGGCCGCCTATGATGGAGAAGGCTCAGCCACCCAGGACCTGTTTGCCGAGGGTGATGTACGAAAGCGCTTCATTGGGAAGGCATGGGAGACCACAGAATGGATAGATACCGAGCGCAACGAGGCTTCGCTGGGTTGGCTGCACGAGTTTAACGACAGCTGGAACAGCCATGTCACCGTCAGCTACGCGGATCATCAGCAAGACTCCTTCTACGAGGGATTTGACTACCGTGCCAAAGACACCATGTGGTTTACCGATATCCGTATCAACCACAGCCTGACCGACAATCAGCTGCTGACCTTTGGCGGTGACATTCGCACCGAAGAGATGCGTTCACACTCGCTGGCGGGGTCGGCTAACCCGGATTATGTCTCTGATTCCTTTGACTATGACTCACAAGGCATCTATTTGCAGGATACCTGGCAGGCAACAGACAACCTTGAAATCGCCGCCGCGCTGCGCTACGACCGTGTCAGTGCCGACTTTGTCGACCCGGCAAAACCGGGCGTGGAGTTGGATGAGTCGCTACTGTCGCCCCGTATTGATATACGTCTAGGACACAATGACCAGTGGACGTCGCGGCTCTCGGCCGGACGCGGCTACCGCGCGCCGCTGTCGTTCTTCGAAACTGACCACGGCATTCTCGATGGCAGTCTCGGATTTGATATCGACATCGACGAGCTGGAAATTTCCCATTCGGCCACCTATGCCCTCAGTTTTGAAGGCGATCGCCTCACTTCCACGGCATCGCTGGCCTGGACCGAAGTCGAGCATCTGGCTTACCTCACCACCAATGCGCAAGGGATCCCACTGCTGACCCAACTCGATCAGAAGGCATCCGTGATCACCACCGATCTGGCGCTTGGCTATAAGGTCAGCGATGATCTCACGCTAAATTTTACCGGCGAGGTGTTCAGCTATGACTCGGTGTTTGAGTCTTCCTACTCGATAGCACCGGTGGAAGAGCGCATCACACTGGATATGGACTGGGACTTTGAGCCATGGGAGCTATACGCCAGCCTGGTGTGGGTCGGCAGCCGCGATCTGGCCAAATACGGTTACGAGGGCTACAACCGCCTCGATGCCATGGGGCAAGTGGTTGCCGAGTCGAAAAAAATCACCGAGGCACCGGCGTACTTCACGCTGGATATGCGCGCCAGCTACCAGATGAACGATAACCTGTCGCTTTACGCCGGGGTCAGTAACCTGCTGGATTACACCCAGGCCGGCGATGAAGACACGCCACTGTTCTTCGATGCTGATGGCGGCTTTGACGTTGGCTACATCTACGGGCCGTTGCGTGGCCGCGAGATCTATGCCGGTTTGAAGATGGAGTTCTGATGCGGCGGTTGATGCTGTTGGCGTTGCTGATTGGCATCTTGAGCCCGGGCCAGCCGGTCCGGGCCAATGTGCTTGGCGACTACCATTACCAAAACCTGCGTGGTGGCGAGGATGGCAGCCTGGCTGGCTTTGAGGGCAAGCCAACGCTGCTGATGTTTTTCGAGCCCGAGTGCCCCTGGTGCGTCAAGCAGGCCAGCAGTTTGCAACGGCATCGGCCAGAGTGTGTGATTAACCAACTGGCGCTGGGCATCAATGCCGACCGCCACAGCCTCAAGCGGGCACTGCTGCGGCTTAACTTTCCCCATCCCGCCTACAAGGCGCCGCCAAAGCTGCTCAAAGACATGGGTGGCATTCCCGGCACACCTGTTATCCTGCTGCTGGGTAAACGCGGTGAGCTGCTGACCGGGGTGCGTGGTTTTACCGAGGCAGACAAGCTCTATGCCCGGCTGTGTCAAACCCGGTCGTAGAACTGTCAGTGCCTGATTATTACAACCGCTGGCGGATCGCCTGCAGCAGCGCCTCGGTTGACCAGTCCAGGCCGTTGTACGGCAGGTCGGGGGCGTAGTATTCGCCATTGCCGCGGCTGCGGTTCACATACACCTTGTTGGGAATGATCACGGCCCCTAGGCCGGATGGAAACGCCTCGGTACGGATATCCATGTAGCTTGAGTCGGCACTGCTTGGAGCGCCAAACAGGCGAGTGTTGTCAAATAGCTTGAACGCATCCAGCGCATCCAGGCAGGCACTGGCGCATTGGCCCGGCACCAGTGCAATCACTGCGGTTGTCAGCGCCGGGATGTCCCCAGGCTGCTCCTTCATGGCATCGGCCATGCTCATTGCCGGAACCTCATCTTTTTGTTTGAAAAAAGGCTCGTTTTGCTTAAGTGAAGCCGCCATGCCGCTGGCGGCCTCGGCGAAATACTCCAGGTACTCTGTCTGGCCCTCGCTCTCAAACTCTTTAACGATACCTTGAACATGTACGGTATTGCCGGGCGATGCCCGCCACCAGACTTCGGTGGCTGCACCCTTGGCCTCAAGGCGGCGCAACACCCGGCCTTCGCCCCACAATGCCTTGGCGACACGTTCACTCCATAAAGACGAGCCGCCCTGATTGTGGCGCAGGTCGAGCACTATGGCTTTTGCCTGTTGGAGTTTGTCCCGCTGCGCGGTGAGTTCACTCACCAGCTTGTCATAGGCGGCAGTATCATTTTCGTCCGGGGTGAAGGTTGGCATGGCTACCCAGGCAATATCCTTATGCCAACTCAGCCCCACCGGCAGACGATCGCCGTTGAAATCGCTCTGCAGTGCCTCGAGTGCCGCTTCCGGCCGCGCTGACCAGCTCAGTGTAAGGCTCTGCTTGCCCTTGGCAGTATCAAACTCACAGCGCTCCGGGGTTGTGATAAAGGGATTGCCATAGTCAGAGAGCACCCGATGGCCGAAGCGCCATTTGTGGCCTGGCTGATCTTTTTGCCCCTGAAATTGGAATACCCGCTCATCGAACAGTGTATCGACGGATTTAACGTCGCAGCCCAGCACCTTATCGCCGCGCTTAAGCTGTGGCAGATCGCTGTAAGACACCCACAGGTCGTTGCCACGCCAGACAGTATTAAATCCCGGCCAGCGGGTTTGCGGAAACCCCGGGTGCTTAAAATCGGTATAGGCGCCGGCATGACCATCCTGCAGCACAGTGCTGAAACGGCCGATGGCCATCACATAACTGATGGGGTCGGTTACTTTGGGAACCAAGGCCAGCGCGTCGTCGCGCGCCTTTTCGAGCTGGGCGCCGAAGCCGGGATTGAGTGGGTCGAACATGCCTGGATGGTTGTCGTGGGTGATTTGATACGCAGCTTCTATGTCGGCTTTGGCTGCACTGGCCCAGGCTTCAGCGGTTTGCGGCAGTGCTGGCTCGGCGGCGGCGAACAGGGGCAACAGGGCTGAGATAGCGGCAGCTACTTTCAGTTTAGATAGGTTCGTTTTCATGGGCCTTCCTGGCTTATTTTTCAGTGTGTTATCCAAAGATTTTTAATCTATCCCGCTTACGGATATTTGCCAAGGGTGATGTCGAAAGTGACAACTGACACATGTTTGCTGCCCGGCATCGCCTTAGTCTTGGACAAAGGTTAACGGCAAATCCGGAGGGAACCATGAAAGCCGCATATCTGCTTCTGCTATTGCCCCTGTGTGGTTGTAACAGCGAGTCGCTGGAAACCGCCAACTTCGGCTCAAACTACTACAAAAACAAGTATCAGCTGATCAATGCCACCGACCATGAGGTGGGTTTTTATATCGCCAACTTTGACCTGCAGGGCAAAGCGCGCGATCCGGCCAACAGCAAATACCACTATAAGACTCTGCCGGTGGGCGCAACTGCCGAAACCATCAGTCATGAAGTCAATGTGGAAGAGCGCATCAGTGCCTATGTGGCGGTGGAGGGTATGTCGCTGAGTGCCAAAACTACCCTCAAAGTGAAAAGGGAGCGCCGCTATCATTTTCTGGCCTGGCAAGGGGATGGCCCGCTGGATGTGCGGGTATTTGCCATGGAACGTAAGGACGTGAACAGCGAATTTTCACTGCGGATATTTGCCGCCGATGCGCTCAGCCTCAAGGTGGAAGGGAAAGACTACAGTCTCAGTCGCGGTGAGCTGAAAGGGCGATTCATTTTGCAAAACTGCGCTGGCACTATCGAGGTGAATAACATTGCGGTGGATGTGTGTGATGGCTCCCTCGGCAGCTCCTACTTGCTGGTCATTGACAAGCAGGGCCGCAGAGGGCTTTATCAAGAGCTGTGATCATCAAGGATGTGACTATGGAAGCGTTACAACGGGGTTGGCAACAAAGGTGGCTGCAACGGATTTGGCAGCAACGGGATGTGCCCAGCCGCGCCGCGCCCGAAAGCCCGGGGCATATTTTGCTGTTGCTGCTGGTGTGTGTACCTGTGCTTTGGTACACGCTCAGCCAAATCTGGCAGGGCCATGATTTGCGCTTTGATATGCCGCCGCTGCCGGCCATAGTGCTGGTGTGTGGTCTTACGCTGGTGTTTGCCTTCGCAAATGCCACCGCCATGACACCGATGCGGCGACTGATGTTTCAGGTTCCCGCCATGTTGGCGCTGCTGCTGTTGGTGGCCAACGGCATCATTCTTATCCTGAGCATTATTCTGATGACCAATCTGCCCAGCGTGATGCCGCTGCGCCGCTGTATTGCCGTGGCCATCGCCCTGCCAATGTTGTATGTGGCCACCACCGACATGGAATACAGCTGGACCAATGGTGTGCTCTACAGCGCCTACAACCTGTTTTCACTGCGGCTGTCCTGGGCCAATTTAAAAGAGAGCGAGGCCAACGAGGCCAACCGCCAATTGCTGCGGGAGCTTGGCGCGACCCAGACACTGCTGGCGGATACCGCCAAGCGCGACGAACGGCTTCGCATTGCCCGCGATTTGCACGACCTGATGGGCCACCGCCTGACAGCGCTTAATTTACAACTGGAGCTGATGCGCCAGCTCGGTGGCCAGCCGGAACCGGCCCAGCTGGATAAAGCCAAGGGGCTCGCCGAAGATCTGATGGCCGATGTGCGCCGGGCGGTGTCGGATATTCGCAGTCTGTCGGGGCTGGATTTGAGCCAGAGTCTGTCGGCCCTGGTTGATGACTGCGACAAGCCCAGGGTGATCCTCGCCATCGATGACAAGGTGCGCTGCGCCAATGCTGCGGTGGCCGAGCTGCTGCTGCGTGCCACCCAGGAAGCCATCACCAATATCCGTCGCCACAGTCAGGCCAGTGAATGTCGGCTGGAGATCTGGCGCGACCATGCCTTCCTCTATTGGCAGGCCAGTGACAACGGCGCCATGATCACCAGCCTCGAACCCGGTAATGGTCTCAAGGGTATGCAGGAGCGGGTTGAGGCCTTGGATGGTGAACTGGATGTTGCCTGTGGTCTGGGATTGACGTTGACCATCAGCCTGCCACTGACGCTGGTGGAGGGTGCCTGATGTCAGCCAGTCAAGTGTCGGCAGTGCCACCGCAACAGCCGAAAATAGATACCAATTCGGCCAACAACGCTGCCGTGAAGGTGATGGTGGTGGATGATCAGCTGCTGGTGCTGGAGGGGCTTTGCAGCCTGCTCTCACTGCACGGGGCCATTAAAGTGGTGGCCAAAGCCACCTCGGCTGAGGCGCTGCCTGATGCCCTCGCCGCCAGCGGCGCAGAGCTGCTCATCATGGATGTGCGCATGCCAGGGCTGTCAGGCATTGAGGCGCTGAAGCTGCTACGTGAGCAAGAGCGGTTGGCAGGCAGTGCGCCAATACCGGTGCTGATGTTGTCGACCTTCGATGAGCACGAGCTGGTACTGGAGAGTTTGCGGCTGGGGGCGCAGGGCTATTTGCGTAAAGACATCAGCTTTCAAAGCCTCACAGAGGCGGTGTTGAAGCTCGCCGCAGGTAAGCGCCATATTCAACCAGCTGTCACCGCTGGGGTGGTGAGCCGGGCCGAGCTTGAATCCCTCAATCGCGACCTGCCGTACACGCCGCTGTCGGACTGCGAGCTGGACGTGCTGCGACTAATGGCGGCGGGATACTCCAATGTGGAAATTGCCTCGGCGTTGTTTAAGTCCCGCGGCACCATTCGCAATCAGGTGTCGTCCATTCTCACCAAGCTGGTGGCCCGTGACCGCACCCGCGCCGTGCTGCGCGGCATCGAACTCAAGCTGCTGTAACTGTGCTTTTTAGCGGGTGCGTGCCTCTGCTATCCACTCAGCCATCCACTCAGGTATCCAGCCAGCGGCGGAATTCGGCGCTGCGGGTCTTGCTGGTGATAAGCGGCTCATCGAGGCAGGAAAGATACACAGCCAGAGTATCTTTGCCATAATTTTCAAATCGTTCGACAAAGTTGATATTCACCATGTCGCTGCGGCTGATGCGAAAGAACACCTCGGGGTCGAGCTGGGTTTGCAGTTCGTTGATGGAGCCCGAGGTGAGCATATGGTGCTCGCCGCTTGTGTCGCAGGCCATCACCACCCCGCCGGAGGTGCGAAAACAGGCCACGTCGGTAAGCGCTAATACCTGCATCCCCTGGGCCTTTTTCAGCAGCAGCCGACTCTTATAGTTGCCCGCTTTGGCGGCGGCCCTGGCGGCCAGGCTCAGTTTGAGCTGCTCGAAGTTGGCCATGGCTTCGCTGAAACGCTTAAAGGAAAAGGGCTTCAGCAGATACTCGATGCCCTGATTGGCAAAGGCCTGCATCCAGTATTGCTCGTAAGAGGTGGTAAAAATCACCGGGCAGGGCAAATCCAGCGCCTGCATGGCAGTAAACACCTGACCATCCAGCAATTCCACATCAGAAAATATCAGCTCGGGCGCCGCTATCCCCTGTGGCTGCTCGAAAAAGCCAATCACTTCATCCACCCGAGACAGCACCGCCAGCACTTCGGCGCCGTCGAAATAGCGCTCGATATAGCCTATCAGTTTATCTGCCGCCAGCGGCTCGTCTTCAATGACCAGTATTTTCACGCCTTCTCCCTGTGTGATGGCCGCCGGTCAGGCGGCGGGTCTGTTGGTGGTATGAGTTGTGGTGGCGGTTTTTGGCTCGGCGCTGCTTTGCACCTTTGCTGTCGCCGCGTTTTGCAATGGAATGGCAATGCAGAACTCGCCATTGTCCTTGGTTACCCGAATGTCCCGGCCGCACAGGCTCAGGCTGCGGGCGGAAAGATTGGCAAGCCCAAGGCCGCTGGAAGCCGGTTTAAAGGCCTTTTCACGCATCGGGTTGCGGATTTGGATTTCGCCCTCGCGGATCTGCACCCTGATGGGCAGCGGCGCGGTGCTGTCACCCTGATTGTGTTTCACCGCATTTTCGAGGGTTAACTGCAAGGTGCAGGGCGGAAGCAGTTGACTGAGCGCTGCGGCATCGTCGGTGAAATCCGGCAGCTCAAGCCGATAGGCGCCATTGAAGCGAATATCCAAAAGCGCCATATAGTCCCGGGCAAAATCGAGTTCCTGATGCAGCGGCACCAAAGGCCGCTCACGGTTTTCCAGCACATAGCGGTAGATGTCGCAAAAGGTGTGCAGAAACTCCTCTGCCTCGTCCGGGTCTTTACTGATAAGTGCCGACAATACATTGAGATTATTGAATAAAAAGTGCGGGTCCAGCTGAGCCTGCAACAGGGCAACCTGACGTTCGAGGGCGAGTTTTTTCTCCCGCTCAAGCGCCACGGCTTGCTGCTGGTGGTTGTCCAGCACCTTGAGCACCAGGGTAACGCCGCCCACCATCAGGTGCAGCGCCAGATTGGTGGCGATGGACAGCAGCAGATGGTAGCCATCGATATGCTGCAAACCGGCGGCGATTTCGATGGGCAGGGTGGCAATGCTCATCAGCAGCGCAAAGGCGATGGCGGAAACCAGATACACCTTGATGTAGTGGCTCGGACGCGGGCTGAGCCCTTGGCCTTTGCTCAGCAGCTGATAGCATTTTAGGGTCAGCCACTGGGCCACAAAGGATTGCAGCGCAATCCAAACCGGGGCATCAAAATGCACCACCAAAGGCTCATCGGGGCCGGTTCTCAGCAGGGCGGCGTAAAAGGCCACCGCCAGTGAGAATGCAAAAATTGCCAGAATGTTGAGTAGCTTAGCCATTGCCATTAGTTAGTCCCTTCAGGAAGACGGAGTATAACCTGACCTTTTTCGTCGAGGAACTCCAGCTTGGCTTCGCCGCTTTCGGTCACGACCATCTGGATGCGTTTGTTGCCATCGGTGTCGTGCAGCTGCAATTTGGCATCGCCATTGAGGGTGCCGTAAAAGGCGCGGTAGGTGCCAAGCTGCTTGTCTTTCTCAAGCTGGGCGTAAATGGCTTCGGCAGTGGCTGTGTCGCCTGCTTTGCTCGCCTCCAGATATTCGCGCACTTTGGCGAAGTCCATTTCCTGGTCGCTGCGGTCCATCACAGTCAGGCCGGTCAGCTGATAATCGCCCTGTTCTATGTGCTGCATCATCAGGGTTTGGTCCTGGTTGTAGCGGTCAAAGCTGATGTGCAGGCCGTGGTCTACCTGGCCGTCTTTCTTGTGGCCGCGGAACACAAAACCGCCGTTTTCGGTGCCTTCGTCGTTATAGAAAATCATGCCGGGGCGGGCTTCTTCACTGCGCCATACTTCCTTGCCGTACTTGTCGACCCCGGGGGAGCGCTCGGAGTTGGCCAGCACCATGCGGTTAAAGCCGCTCTTTTCGACTATGTTGATCCGCTCAACTGAGATTTCATCGAACACCTTGGGGGCGCTTGCCTGATACAGCTGCAAGGCGCCAAGGGCAACCAAGCCGCCCAGCAGCACGCCATTGATGAGTTTTTGCCTTGAAAGCTGTTTTTCTAATTTATTGAGTGCGTTATCCATTGTTGGCTCCGTGATTTATCGGTTGCGACTGCATCGCAGTTGTTGGAGCCAGAATAGGCAAACAAAAACCCCCGCTACAGTGAGAAACCCTGAGCGGGGGGAATTTGCCGATAAGCGGGGGAATTGGCGGTTAAAAGGTTAACCGCGTTTTTGCAGCACGAAGAACTGATAGCCAAACTGGCCGAGGAAGCGGCTGAAAATATCAAGCTCCCGCTGCACATTGGCTAACGCCTGCGAGCCTGCCAGCTGCTTGGAAACCTCATCAACTCTCGCGGCGAGAGGGCCGGTAAAGCTCTGCCAGGCCTCATTACTCAGGCTAAAGCTGTCAATCACCTCAAAACCCGCCGCCTGCATCTGTGCCTTTCTCGCCTCGACCGAGGTCATGGCGGGGTAGTCCTGCTGCCAGAAGGATACGGCCTCAGGGTCTTTGTCGTCTGTCAGCCACACCAGATCGCTGAGGACCAGCACGCCGTTATCGACCAGCAGCTTACGCCAGGACTTGAGCGCCTGCTCGACCCCCATGATATAGGCGCTGCCTTCGGCCCAAATCAGATCGGCGCTGGCCGCTGGCAGTGGGATGTCCGTCATGCTGGCGCACAGGGTGCTGACCCGACTGGTTAGGCCGCTGTGCTGAAGCTGCTGTTGCAGCTCGGCCAATGCACCTTCTTCGTTGTCGATGGCGGTGATGCTGGCCTGGGTGTGCCTGGCCAGTACGCCGGTCGCCAGACCCTTGCCGCAGCCGATGTCGAGAATGCGCGTTGGCTTCAGCGGCACGGATGCCAGTGCTTTTAAGGTATCCGCCTCGCTGCCCGGTGCCCAACGTGTCAGTGGGGCGAAAATGCGCATAAAGTCGGCCATAAATTTGTCGTGTTCGTTCATATCTTTAGATAACCATGTCAGGTGCAGTGCTTCTTTTTCGCTGAAGCCCTGGGTTTGTAACCAATCCAGATGCGCCTCGGGCGCTTCTTTTGTGAGGGACTCGTGCCACGCCTTCAAATCGCCTTCGCCCAGAAGGGCTGCAAGCAGTGTCCGTGAAGCCTGCTTTTGGGCAATCTCGGCGTCCAGCTCGGCTAGGCGGGTTTGCAGCAGTGCCCTGTCGATCCGCTCATCGAGGCAGGCCAGACACTCTTTTAAGGTGAGGCCGCCTGCCTGCAGCTTTTGGATCAGGGTCAGCCGTTGTACGTCTTTTTCGCTGTATACCCGGTAGCCGTTATCCAGCCGTTTGCCGCGGATAAGTCCCTGTTTCTCGTAGTAAAGCAGGGTTGAGCGCGACAATCCGAGCCGGTTTGCCAGTTCTGAAATGCGTAATGCCATCTGCTTTGTCTCCAAGTCCTGATAACACAACTTAAACTATGAAGCTGTAGACAGGTCAACGGTGTGGTCGCGATTTTTTAAATATGACCGGCGGCAATTGGCGTGGTGCGAAAACGCAACAGGGATGTCGAAAAACTATCCACCTGTATTGCGGCGCAGCTTTGCTAGCATGGGCCATAGCGTTTCAGCCAAGGTGGCCTGGTTGGTGGCCGCCAATTGACAACAACCCCCATTCGACAATCGGCTCCATTAAGGATGATGTGATGAACCCAAAACTGATGATCCTTCCACTTGGCGGAAGTTACAGATGGCTGCTGGCATTGACACTGCTTGGCACAAGTCATTTTGCGCTGGCTTTACCGGGGCTGATTGATTACTGCGCCGCTGATACCTTTCAGGTGACCGACAGTGAGGTGGCCGGTGGTAAGCAATCCATGCCGCCGTCCCCAAAGGCTGCCGATGACACGGCAGTAGATGACAAGGCCGAAATTGCCCAGCTGTTCGAGCACTATATGGCCAAATACAACCACTACCTGGCTACCGGCAAGCTGGATTCGGCTCCTGTGCTGTACCGGCCGCAGCTGATGCTGATGTCAAACAACCGGGCTCCGGCGGTGGCCAGTGAAGCCGAGTTTTCAACCCAAATTCAGGGCTTTTTGGATAGCCTCAAGGCCAAGGGCGTTGCCAGGGTGCGTTGGCAAAAGGTAGATGTGCGGCTGCTGGACGGCCAACTGGCACTGGCGAGCAACGTGGCCGAGCGCTTTCGCGCCGATGGCTCGCGCTACAACCTGGTGGGGGCGACTTATCTGCTCAGCAAGCAGGATGGCCACTGGCAAATTGCCGCCTTTGCGGTGCACGACGATAAGGGCGCCTTCCCGCTGAACTGAAAGCTTTGCTCACATTGCTGCGGTTTTCATCGCCGCCATAAGGGGTTACCTTGGGGGCTGGCGTTGGGCCTGTGGATGAGCGAATGGATAATTGGGATGACTACCGGGTAATACTGGCATTGGCGCGGGGGCAAAGCCTGCGGGCGGCGGCAAAGCTGCTGTCGATGAACCATGCCACTGTGTCGAGACGGCTGGCCGCACTGAACCACAGGTACGCCGCGCCTGTGTTTGAGACGTCCCCCAAGGGCTTGCAGCTGACGCCTCTGGGGCAAAGGTTGCTTGAGGCAGCCCAGCAGATGGAGCGGCTTATTCAGGGCAATCGCCGTGATGAACTGGCCGCCACAGATGCACTGCAGGGCGACATTCGCCTATCGCTTCCACCCGCGATTGCCCAGTGGCTGCTGCTGGATGAGCTCAGCGCGTTTCAGCAGCAATACCCGCAGATCAGGCTGCAGATCCATTGCTCCTACGCGCTGGCGAGCCTCGATAGCTGTGAAGCCGATATCGTAGTGCGGGTGTCAAACAGCCCGGATGAGCATTTGGTGGGACGGCGGCTGTTCCCCATTTGGCTTGGTTATTATTGCCGCCCCGACTATCTGCAGCGGCCCGCCGCCGAGCTTGGCTGGATAACGGCGCCAGGCACGGCGGACTGGATTGCTGCATCGCCTTATCCGAACGCCGGGGTCGCTCTGGTGCTGGATGATTTGGTGCTGCGTCATCAACTAGCGGCCGAAAGTGGCGGCCTGGTACGCGGGGCCTGTTACATCGCCGACCAAATGCCAGCACTGCAAGCTATTGATAATACAAAACCATATCCGTTTCAGGACATCTGGTTGCTGACTCACGAAGACCTTCGTGCCGTACCGCGTATCCGGCTGTTGATGGACTATCTTGCAGATTGCCTGCAGCGCAAGCGTGATCTGATAGAAGGGCGCTTAGGCAAATAGCCGGCGCCGAAAACCGTTTGAGCACAGTGCTGCAAACGGCGCGAGAACACAACGCTCAAGAGCTTGAACAGCGCGAGAACACAACGCCAAACGGCTTGCAGCGACTCAGCTTTCACACCACAAATTGCTCCACTTCCCCCTTGAGGCTGGCGCCGAGATTGGCAAGGTCGCTGCTGGCCAGCGCATTCTGCTGGGCATTTTCGGTTACGGCGGCAATGCTTTCGTGGAATTCGGTAATGCTTTGGGTGATTTCGGCTATTACTGTCGACTGCTCTTCGGTGGCGCTGGACACCTGGGCATTCATCAGCACTATTTCGTTCATCTGCGCCTGGATCTGGCTGATGATAGCTGAAGATTTTTCAGCCTTTTCCATGCTGCTTTGGGCACTTTGCTCTGCATCAGCCATCTCTTTTACTGCCCGCTCCGACATCGACTGCAAGCGGCCAATCATCTCGCTGATGCTCTCGGTGGCCTTTTGGGTGTCGTGTGCCAGCTGCCGTACTTCGTCCGCCACCACCGCAAAACCCCGGCCGGAGTCACCGGCGCGGGCGGCCTCAATGGCGGCGTTCAGTGCCAGCAGATTGGTTTGCTCGGCCACGCCACGGATCATCAACACCACCTGATTTATTTCATTGCTTTGCTGGTTAAGATCCTGAATAAGCTTGCCATTAGTCAGCACTGTGGTGGCAAGTACATTCACTGAGTCTATGCTTTCGCGAATGGCCGTGGTGCCTTCGCGGGTCAGGGTTTCTACGTCGCCTGCGCGGGAGGAAGTGCTGACTGCATTTTGCGATACCTCGTGAATGGCGGCATTCATTTCAGTCACGGCGCTGGCGATAAGGGTGGTTTGCTGGCTTTGCTGCTCCGAGGTGGCGGCCATCATATTGCTGATGGCGCTCATTTCTTCCGAAGCCGAGCTTAAGGTCATCACACCTGAAAGAATGTTATTCACCAGATTTTGCAGCTTGGCGACCATGGCATTGAATGCCTCGCCGATTTTGGCCAGTTCATCTGTGCCTTCCAGACGCACCCGCACCGTGAGGTCGGCACTTTTGGTGATATGGGAGATGGTATTGCCAAGCTCGGTCAGTGACTTGTTGATGCTGCGAAACACCACAACCCCAATCACTCCGAGCAGGAAAATCATCCCAACCACGCTGCCGATGATGATCTGACGACTGAGCTGGGCGTTTTTATCTCCCTGCTGTTTAAGCTCCCGGCTCATTTCCAGCTGCTTTTCCATCAGGCCTTTAAATTGGTCACTCAGGGGTTTGCTCAGCGCGAACAGGCTGTCGATTTGTGATTTGGAAACCGGCTGACCATTGATGCTGTCTTTAAGCTCGGAAAGAAAGTTGCTGAATGCCTCGATATCGGGGCTTATCGCCACAATCATCTGATTTTCCAGCGGTCCATGATCCAAGGCCCTGTATTTGTGCCATTCCGACATGCTGTGCGCCAGAGTTCGGTCCAACTCGGCTTTCAGATCGTAGCTTGCCAGTTTGCCACTGAAATTGCTGTACACCAGCTTGGGAATAGTCACAACCAAGTCATTCTTTACCATGGAGATTTCGTGCATGGGGATAACCCTCTGCTCAAACATCTCATCGATTTCATGTTGCAGTTTGCCAAGCTCAAAAATGACAAAGGCCCCAACCAGCGCAAACACCAGCAGTGGCAGAGAGACGATAAGCAGGATGCGTTGTTTCACGTTCAAAAACAGAAGCATGGGATCCCTTCCTGGACTATTTCTGGTGAATTTTTCATCCATTAAGCCTAGCAGTGCCGCCAGGGTCTTGCAGGGTTTCGGCCGTGCTTTCAGCCACTGGTGTTTGCGGGGCAAACCGTCTGCAAACCCAGGGCGCGAGCCCTGTCAGCAACTATACTGAACGAGATCCTGTAAGGAGGTCGTTATGCCTAAATTCATCATCGAAAGAGATTTACCGGGCGCCGGTGGTTTATCCGCGGCAGAGTTTCGCGAAATCTCGCAAAAGTCCTGTTCAGTGCTGGAAGAAATGGGCCCCAAGGTACAGTGGGTCGAGAGCTTTGTTACCCCGGATAAGGTGTACTGCGTTTACATCGCCCCGGATGAGCGCCTTGTGCGGGAACACGCCGAGCGCGGCGGTTTCCCTGTGACCTCGGTGAGCGAGGTCCGGCGCATGATAGACCCGACCACGGCAGAATAGCCCTGCAATAGTGCAGAGATAGCGCAGAGAATGAACCTGCTTGTCCTGACACTCGTTCAGGGTGAATAAACGCCGACAGTAGTCGGCGTTTTTTATGAGGGGCTACCAGGATGGCAGCGATGTGCTTTAACAAGTCGGCTGTTCTCAATTTCCCCAGGGATAAATAGTCTTGCAAACAAACAGTATATGGTGTTAAACATATTGCTATGTAGTGCAAGGTAGTGTGTTAAACATGACTAATAAAGTGATTGAAGACAATCAAACTGAGAAATGGGATATCCAGCTAAGGAAGGGGACCCTCGAGCTGGTGGTGCTTGGGGCCTTGTATGGCGGTGAACGCTATGGCCTTGAGTTACTAAAACTGTTGCACAGTTACGAGACCATGCGCATCACCGAGGGCACCCTGTATCCCTTGCTCGACCGTCTCAAGCGGGAACTCCTGATTGATGCCCATTGGCGGCAGGAGGGTGATTCCCGGCCCCGTAAGTACTTCTGTCTTACCACCTTGGGTGAACAAAGATTGCTGGAGCTGCGCTCCCGCTGGCTAAAGTCAGTGGAGGACATCAGCGCGCTCTTGGAAAAAAGCCTGAATGGCTGTGAAAAAGGAACATCACATGACTGAACATCAACTGATACACGACTATTTAAACTCCCTCGACAAATATCTGGCCAGACTCAAGCGTGTCGATGCAGATGAAGTACTGCGGGAAATAGAAAGCCATATTTTTGATGCGCTGGAGGCGGCGACCAGCGAAGGACAACAGTGCGATATCGAGCAGTTATTGCAAGGTTTCGGTTCGCCAAGAGAGCTGGCGGAGCAATACGTAGGGCACATCCTTAACGGGACGCCACCGCCCGATGGTTTTCGTGCCATCCGTGCCGTCGGCAGGGGTATAGGTCAGTTTCTCTATTACGGCATGGGCTTTTTCGGCTTTATCATTGCCCTGGCATTACTGCTGACGGGTCTGTACAAGTTTGTCTCGCCCCAGGATGTCGGGCTTTGGTCAAATCCGGGCGGCACCTCTGTCACCTTTGGTGCCATTAAAGGTGGCACACCAGCCGACCAGGAGCTACTTGGTTGGTGGTGTTCACCCATCGCCCTGATGTTGAGCCTCGCCATAAGCTACCTCACATGGCAGGTGCTGAAAGTGCTTAAACGGCATTGATTGGCATTGGGTTGTCCGCTTCGTCGGGGCGGTTTAATGGGATTAGATAGGAGGAAAGTCCACACCGGCTCAGCGTGGCGCGCAGAGCGCTTCGGCGACAGCTAAGCGACAGAAACTGTTCTGTCGCTTGCCTTGCAGGCCGCTTCTGCCCTTGCCCGGGTGAAGCCTGGAAGGCTTCGGTGTTAGCCGCTCACAGCGGCAAGCCCGTAGGGCTTAAAACCGCATTCGCCAAACGCCAGTTTGGCACAAGCTCAATCAGCCTTGCAGCGACTGAGCCTCAGCATCACTGGTGAATAAGTTTGCCACCCTTCACTACATCCACCAGAGGGTTCACGCCGTAGGAATAGGCTAATTCCGCCGGGGTGGAGATGCGCCACAGGCAGAAGTCGGCATCCATACCTTCGCGCAATACGCCAACGCGCTGCTCGCGGCCAAGGGCGCGGGCGGCGTTGCGGGTAACACCGGCCAGTGCTTCTTCCGGCGTCAGGCGGAACAGGGTGCAACCCATATTGAGCATCAGCAGGGTCGAGCAGATGGGCGATGAGCCGGGGTTAAAGTCGCTGGCGAGCACCATGGGCACCCCATGTTGACGCAAAAGGTCGATGGGAGGCAGCTTGGTTTCCCGCAGGAAGTAAAAGGCTCCCGGCAAGAGCACGGCGCAGGTGCCGCTTTGGGCGATGGCCTTCACGCCGGCTTCGTCGAGGTATTCGATATGGTCAACCGACTTGGCACCCAAACGCGCGGCCAGTTCACTGCCGCCAAGGTTGCTGAGTTGCTCGGCGTGCAGCTTAATATCCAGCCCCAGCGCCTTGGCGGCGCTCAGCACCCGCTCGGTCTGCCCCAGGTTGAAGGCAATGTTTTCGCAGAACACGTCGGCGGCATCGGCAAGGTTCTCGGCCACCACGGCGGGCAGCATTTCGTTAACCACCAGATCCACATAGGCATCTGTGCCTGCGTCGCCCTGACCTTTGAACTCTGGCGGCACCGCATGGGCGCCGAGGAAGGTGGTGACCACATCAACATGGTGATGTTTGCCAAGCTCACGGGCGACCCGCAGCAGTTTCAGTTCGGTGTCCAGATCCAGGCCATAGCCTGATTTGATTTCCACCGTGGTCACCCCTTCTTTGGCCAGCGCATTGAGGCGGCGACGGGCGAGGTCGAACAGCTCGGCTTCGTCTGCTTCGCGGCAGGCCTTCACTGTGCTGACAATACCGCCGCCAGCGCGGGCGATTTCTTCATAGCTGGCGCCTTGCAGGCGCAGTTCAAATTCGTTGGCACGGTTACCGGCAAACACCAGATGGGTGTGGGCATCGATCAGGCCGGGGGTGAGCCAGCCGCCGTGGCCACGGTGCACCGGGGTGGCCAGCACATCAAATTCGGGCAGGTCGGCACGCTTGCCAAGCCAGGCGATTTTGCCGTCTTTCACCGCCAGCGCAGCATCTGTGATGGCGCCGTAGGCCTCGCTTTTGGACGGGTCCATGGTGGCAATGTTGATATCAATCCAAACCTGATCCCAAGACATGCTGACTCCTGCTGTGGCTGTGTTGTAGGGCATTTTTGCCAGTAATTTTGCCTGTAAATATGGCCAATAGGGCGCGGCAACCGACTAATCTATTGTTACTGCTTGATCTTTTGCTGATCAGACAGTATCTACTTGTATATACAAGTATGGATTATAGCCGACACTCAGGCGAGAAAGACAGCCGCAAACCACGTCAGGCGGAAATTAAGGGATGCCCATGGCCACAGCCAAGTTTGCCGAAATCAAAGAATATATACGGCGTCATATCGAGTCCGGTGAGTGGGAAGAAAACACCCGGGTGCCGTCGGAAAACCAACTGGCGGAACAGTTTGATTGCAGCCGCATGACCGCCCGCCGAGCCCTGACCGAACTGGTTGAGGCCGGGGTGTTGGAGCGCTCTCAGGGGCTGGGCACCTTTGTGGCGTCGCTCAAATCGCAGTCAAGCATCCTGTCCATTCGTAACATTGCCGATGAGATTAAAGGCCGTGGCCATGGCTACAGTGTGCAGGTGCTGGAGCTGGAGCCGATGAAAGCCATTGCACCCATCGCCATTGCGCTGGGGTTGGAAGAAGGCAGCGAGGTGTTTTACTCACTGCTGGTGCACTGCGAGCAGGGGTTGCCGCTGCAACTGGAGGAGCGCTTTGTGAATCCAGAACTCATTCCGCACTATCTGGAGCAGGATTTCAGCAGCCAGACACCCCACGAATATCTGTCGCAGGTGGCGCCGCTGACCGAGGCGCGCCACACCATAGAGGCTATTATGCCCAAAGAGCAGGTGCGCAGTCGCCTTAATATGGCCGAAGGCGAGCCCTGCCTGCAGATCATCCGCCGTACCTGGTCACGTCAGGGGGTGGTGAGCTTTGCCCGGCTTATCCACCCCGGCAACCGTTTCCGCCTCGGCGGTCATCTCACGTTCAAGTAGCCGATTGTTCAACCAAGCTATTAAAAAAGCGCCTTTCGGCGCTTTTTGTTTATTCATAACCCCAATAAGTTGGCTGCGCTTGCGCACAATCCCCTATTTATCCCAAGTTAGTCGTATGCCGCTTTTACCGACAGCGGCGATAGAATGAACTCAGGCGTAATCGGGCAGACAGGGCTGGGAGACAATCATGCGCTGGCAGGGCAGACGGGAAAGTTCCAATGTAGAAGACAGACGTGGGCAGCAGATGAGCGTGGCCGGGGGCGCGGGGCGCTCGATGTTGCCGCTGCTGCTGGGGCTGGTGCGCACCAAAACCGGCCGTATTATCCTGCTGGTGGGTGTAGTGGTGATGCTGGTGCTGGGGCAAAACCCGCTTAATTTGATCGCGCCTCAGGGGCAACAGCTGACCAGTGAGCCCGGCGATACCAAGGCCTATCAGGCCGAGGCCGACTTTGTGAAGGTGATTCTGGCCGAAACCGAAGACTTTTGGCGCAGCCAGTTTAGCAAGCAGGGCATGCAATACCGCGAGCCTACTCTGGTGATGTTTACCGGCGCCACCCAAACCCGCTGCGGCGTGGGGCAGGCGGCCATGGGGCCTTTTTATTGCCCGCCCGATGAAAAGGTCTATATCGACTTATCCTTTTTCCGCCAAATGAAGACCGAGCTCAAGGCCGGAGGCGACTTTGCCCAGGCCTATGTGATTGCCCACGAAGTGGCGCACCACGTGCAGAATCTGCTGGATATCTCCGACAAGGTGCACCGCGCCCAGCAGGGCAGCAGTCAGGTGGAGGGCAACAAGCTGTCGGTGAAACTCGAGTTGCAGGCCGATTGTCTGGCCGGATTCTGGGGCGCCGATGCCCAGCGTAAAGGCATGTTGGAGCGGGGCGATTTTGAAGAAGCCATCAACGCCGCCAAGGCGATTGGCGACGATACCCTGCAGAAGAACGCCACCGGCCGGGTGATGCCAGAGAAGTTTACCCACGGCAGTTCAGCCGAGCGTATGCGCTGGTTTGATACCGGATTTAATGCGGTTTCCATGGCGGCTTGCGATACCTTTGGCGGCCTTTGAATGGGCGTTTTGGCAGAAACACAGTTTTAGTATCAGATACTACCAGTAGCTTTTAGCTTGATATTCAGCTTGTTGCGTTAGGACGTAAGGCTGAGATGTTATCGGCTTTTTGCCAAAGCCACGGAATACCGATAGCATAAAGCCCTGTTAGCAACGACCTGAATGGAAACCCTTTTGCCAAGACTGCCGCGACTGTCCCTGGCCATCATGGCACCCCTGTGCCTGACCCTGCTCTACCTGTGTTTGGTGGGGGCAGAGTTTTTCTACGAAAAGTCGCAAAAGCAGGAGCAGGTTGCCGAGTCGCAACTGGCACAAATCCGCCAGCAGATGTTCCGTCTGCAGCACATAGTGTCTGAGGCACTGGCGGTGCAGGACGTTGACCGTATTTCCCAGGAAGTTTCCCTCGCCGCCACCGATCTCGACCTGATGGTGATGGTGTTGGTGGATCCCGCCAGCAATATTCGCTACGCCAACCATCTGGTGTGGCAGGGCAGCCGTGCCAGCCAGGTGATTGATGGCTACGACGTGCTGCGGCATCAGCAAACCGTTACCGCCGACAAGCCCTGGGTACAGGTGAATCCGCAGCGCCTGTCGATTCAGGCCTACTACCCCGTGAGCCACAAGGGCATCCCTCGTTACGGCGATATCAACCTTATTTACCTCGAATACGACCTCTCCGGTGCCTATAGCCGTGCCGTGGGGCAATTGCAGCAGCGCTTTATGCAGATTTGGGGTGGCGGCGCCATCTTCATTTTGCTGTTTTTGCTGGTGTTTCACTATGTGGGGGTGCGGCCGCTACGGCAGTTGCTGCGCCTGGCTCGCCGCGCCAACGTGGATGAACTTGGCCAACCCATCACCCTGGCCTCCAGCGAAGTGGCCCGGTTGCAGGACTATTTGCATTCCACCGAGCAGCGATTGCAGCGGGCGTTAAAGCAGCTCAGGGATTCCGAGCAGCGCTGGCTGTTTGCCGTGGAAGGCTCGCAAACCGGCATCTGGGACTGGCAAATCAGTACCGGCGAGCTGTTCTTATCCGACCGCTGGAAAGAAATGCTCGGCTACGGCGCCATGGAAGTGAAAAACGAATACAGCGCCTGGGAAGGCCGCCTGCATCCGGAAGATCGGGAGCAGGTGATCAGCAGATTGCAGGCGTATCTGAACGGCGAAACCGAAGTCTATGAAAGCCGTCACCGGCTGATGCATCGTCAGGGCCATTATATTTGGGTGCTTGACCGTGGCATGGTGGTGGAATGGCAGCCCGATGGCAGACCAGCGCGGGTGATTGGCAGTCAGCGGGATGTATCTGAAGACATGCGTAATCAGCAGGCCATTGCCCATCAGGCCAATCACGATGCACTGACCAACCTGGCTAACCGCCGGGCGGTGATGGATGCCCTGTACGAGTTTCAGCAGTCCGGCGGTACCGGTTTGCCGCGTATGGGCGCGCTGCTGCTGATTGATTTGGATAACTTCAAGCTGATTAATGATGCCTTGGGGCATCACCACGGCGACCGTTTGCTTATCCAGGTGGCGGCGCGGCTGTCGGGCTTCTTCAACGGCAACGCGCTGGTATCGCGTCTTGGCGGTGATGAGTTTGCCATCATGGTGCTGGATTTGGCCCCGGACGAGGCGCAGGCCTCCCATCAGGCGCTGCAATTGGGCGCCGAGCTGCGCCAGTTGCTGGCGCGCAGTTTCCAACTGTCGGATCAGCAGATTAACGTGTCGGCTTCGGTGGGGATTTGCCTGTTCGACAATCGCCATACCCATGAGCCTTCGCAGCTGCTGCGCCGTGCCGATATGGCCATGTACGAGGCCAAGGACAGCGGCCGCAATGGCTGTGCCCTGTACGACGATGCGCTGGAAGACAAGGCAACCGAAAACCTGTGGCTGCAGAATGAATTGCGTCACGCCATTGAGCGCGAGCAGCTGTCGCTGGTGTTCCAGCCGATTTACAGCCGTGACGGCGAGTTGGTGTGCTGCGAGGCGCTGTGCCGCTGGTATCACCCCGAGCGAGGCCCGATTTCACCGGCCAAGTTTATTCCGGTAGCAGAAGACTGCGGCCTTATCCTCAACATAGGTCAGTGGGTGCTGCTGGAAGTGTGCCGTACCATCAAGGCGATGGAGGCCAAGGGCACGCCCATGCCGGCGGTGGCGGTAAATATCAGCGCCCGCCACTTCAACCAGAGTGATTTTGTCGAGCGTCTGATTGCGCTGCTCAAAGCGCAGCAGGTGTCGCCCAAGCAGATTGAGCTGGAGCTGACCGAATACGCGCTGCTGTCCAATCTCAATGTGATCAGCGAGCGGATGCAGCACCTGCGCCGCGCCGGGTTCTCGATTGCCATTGATGACTTTGGTACCGGCTATTCGTCGCTGAGCTATTTGCAGAGTCTGCCGCTGTCACGGCTTAAGCTGGACGCCGCCTTTGTGGGCCGTATCGGTACCGAGGCAGGCGACGCCATAGTGCGGGCGATTGTGGACATGAGCCACAGCCTGAATCTGCAGGTGGTGGCCGAAGGGGTAGAAACCGAGGCGCAGCAGAATTACCTGACAGTGCTCGATTGTGACTTCTTTCAGGGCTATTTGCTGGGCAAACCCATGTCGGCCAGCTTGCTGGTGGCAGATGAGCTTGATACCCGCACCGGCGCCAGCGCCTGAATCCCAAGCTTTCCGAATCCCAAGCTTTCCGTTGAGCTGCCTGAAGCGGTCAGTGATGCACTGACCGTCGATGGTGGTGTTAGCTGTGGCTGGCGAAAAAGCTCAGTAAGGCGTTGATGGCCTTATCCCTTGCCGGATCCAACTCCATAAAGATTTCGTGGCGGGCGCCGTCAATGGCCAGCAGCTCGCACAGGCCGCCAACCGCCCGGTTCTGGGCCTTATTGTCCACTATGGTGTCTTCACTGGCCTGCAGTACCAGCAGCGGGATTTTGGTTTCGCGGGCAGCCAATACGCTTTCATCGCAGGCATCCAGTGCCTCCAGCAGCCAGCGGTTGGTGGGCGAGCCCAATTGCAGCTGCGGGTTTTGCTCATACAGCTCGCGGTAAGCCTGATAACGTGCCTCACTCTTGGTGAGGTCGTTTTTGGCGAAGGGCGCCGGGGTGTAATCCTTGCCCCCCAGAATATAGTTGGGCAGCCCCTTGGCGCTGGCATCCAGCTTATGGGCCAACCAGCGAATAAACACCTTGTTCATTGGCAGGCAGATGCCGTACATGGGCGCCGAGAAACAGGCGGCGCGGAACAGCCCCGGATGCCCCTGCAGATACAAGGTACCAATGGCGCCGCCCATGGAGTGGCCGGATAAAAACAGCGGCCCTGTGGCGCGCGGCAGTACCACTTGTTCCATAAAGGCGTGGAAGTCACTGAGGTAGTCAGCAAAGTGCGCTACATGGCCCATATGACGATTGGGCGTCAGGCGACTGGATAACCCCTGACCGCGATGGTCGAGGGCAAAGACGCTGTAACCTGCATCATAGAAGGCCTGATACAGCTCCAGGTACTTGAGAAAGGCCTCGATACGGCCGTTGGAAAACACAATGCTGCCCTTTGGGCTGGGATGTGCCAATGCCAGCCAGGCGATATCGACGCCCGGGCTGGTGGTCAGGCTGCCAAGTTCGCATTGGGCAAACAGAGTTTGCTGCGATGGCGGAATAGTTAACTTGGTGTTCAAAGCAGATTCTTGTATTCGGGTCCTGGAAAAATACCGGGGCCATGGGCCCCGGAATCGCATCATGCCGCTTTGGCGGCGGCAATAAAGTCGTTGATTTGCTGCTCCAGCACCGACAGCGGCACGCTGCCGTGGGCCAGCACTGCGTCGTGGAAGGCGCGGATATCAAACTTGTCACCCAGCTCGGCTTCGGCCTTGGCGCGCAGACGCTTGATGGTCAACTCTCCAATTTTGTACGACACCGCCTGACCTGGCCAGGAGATGTAGCGGTCAATTTCGGTGTTGACGTTATGCAGCGACAGCGCCGTGTTGCCGGCCATAAAGTCGATGGCCTGCTGACGGCTCCAGCCCTTGGCGTGCATGCCGGTGTCGACCACCAGACGGGCGGCGCGCCACATCTCATAGGTCAGGCGGCCAAAGTTGCTGTAAGGGTCAGTGTAGAAACCGCCTTCCAGCCCCAGGTATTCGCTGTACAGGCCCCAACCTTCACCGAAGGCCGAAATATAGCTGTAGCGGCGGAAGTTGGGCAGCTTATCCAGCTCCTGATTGAGGGCGATTTGCAGGTGGTGACCTGGCACGGCTTCGTGCAGGGTCAGGGCTTCCATTTCGTACAATGGACGCTTGTCCAGCGCGTAGGTGTTAACCCAGTAGTAGCCGGGCTGATCCGCACTGGAGGAGCCCGAATAGCGGCCTGTGGTGTACTTGGGGGCGATTTCTGCCGGTACCGGCTCTATGCCGTAGGGCTGACGTGGCAGCTTGCCAAAGAACTTTGGCAGCATGGCATCGGCCTTTTTGGCGATATAGGCGGCTTCTTTCAACAGTTGCTCTGGGGTGGTGGCGTAGAAGCGCGGATCGGTGCGCAGGAAGTGCAGAAACTCATCGAAGCTGCCCTTAAAGCCGGTGCTCTTGATGACCTCTTCCATTTCGGCGCGGATTCGCGCCACTTCCTTGAGACCCAACTGGTGCACTTCGTCCGAGGTCATGTCCAGGGTGGTGTAGTAGCGCACCCGGTTCTCGTAGAAGTCCTGGCCGTTTGGCATATCGTAGGCGGCGATGGTTTCACGGGCGTTTGGCATGTATTCGCCAGTCATGAAGTCATAGAAGGCCTGATACTGGGGCAGCACTTTCTCGGCTACGGCCTTGCGACCGGCTTTGGCCAATTCAGCCTTGTCAGCGGCGCTGAAATGGGCCGGAAACTCTTTGAAAGGGGCGAAATAGGTGCTGTCTTCCACCGGCACCATAAAGGCGCTGATACTGTCTTCAAAGCCCTTGAGGGTAACCTTGGGCGGGGTAATGCCGCTTGCCAGCCCCTGGCGCAGCCAGAAGGTTTGCTGGGCAAAGTATTGCGGCAGGGCATTCAGCTTGGCGAGGTAGTTGTCGTAGTCTTCGCGGGTTTTGAAGCTGCCCTTGGCCATGGAAGCAATATAAGCGTGGAAGCCGCCTTCGGAAGAGATGGGCATGTAGTGGTCTTTAAACTGATACATGTCGACATCGTTTTGAATTTGCCCCTGAAGGATATCGGCATTGATGCGGTCTTCCTTGGAAAGCTTGCTGCGATCGAGTGCCTTCAATGAGGCCAGCAGGCCCTGGCGCTTGAGTTGGGTCTCGGCCAGACGCTCGGGGGAGAGATCTGACAGCTTGCCTGCGGCAGACTTGTCGCCCTGGCTGTAGGCCAGCGAGGGGCTGATTTCCAAATCCAGCTGCCAGGCTTTGTCGATGATGCTTTGCAGGTTCTTATCGAGAATAACCGGGGCAACGGCGGCCGCTGCGGCTTTGGGCTCTTCGGCGGCCGGGCGCTGCTGGGCGCGATTGGCGTCGTAGGAATACCTGTAAGCATCGCTGGCGGTGGTGTTGACGTTGCAACCGGCGAGGGTGCCGGCCAGTGCCAACGCGAGCAGTGACGGTGTGAAGAGCTTGTGCATGCCGTTGTCCTTGTGATTTTGTGTTTTCCAAGCTGGGATTATGCCTGACTCAGCTTTGCTTGCCAGCCCGGTGGATGAAGTTTAGCGGCTAAGTTTGTGAGAAATTGTTGATTTTGCGAACAGAGTGAAGATTACTCGAAATGGTGCGCCTAAATGCGTGTTAAACTTAACCTCTGCCCAAGACCAGGAATAAAAACACAATTGGCGGGGCATTCAAACAGGGGTTAACTATGATCGATAACAAGATTCCTTTGGTGGATCTCCACCGGCATCTTGACGGCAACGTCCGGGTGCAAACCATTTGGGAGCTGGGTCATCAGCACGGTATCGCCTTACCGGCGGACTCGCTGGAGACGCTGGCGCCTTTCGTTCAAATTCAGGGTAAGGAAACCAGCCTGGTCGCGTTTTTGAAAAAGCTCGACTGGATGGTAGCCGTGCTCGCAGACCTGGATGCAGTGCAGCGGGTTGCCCGTGAAAACGTGGCCGACGCGGCGCTGTCCGGCCTCGATTATGCCGAGCTGCGTTTCAGCCCTTACTACATGGCAATGAACCACAAGCTGCCTATCGAAGGCGTGGTGGAGGCCGTGATTGACGGCGTAAATCAGGGCATGAAAGACCATCCCCAGGTGAAGATTAACCTGATTGGCATCATGTCCCGCTCCTTCGGTGTGGATGCCTGCACCGCCGAGCTCAATGGCCTGCTGGCCCACCGCGACAAGCTGGTGGCCATCGACCTGGCCGGTGACGAGCTGGGCTTCCCTGGTAACCTGTTTAACGACCACTTCAAGCGGGTGCGTGACTCAGGGCTTAACATCACAGTACACGCAGGCGAAGCCGCCGGTGCTGAGAGCATGTGGCAGGCGATTCAGGAGCTGGGGGCGACCCGTATCGGTCATGGCGTGAAGGCGGTTCAGGATCCCAAGCTGATGGAGTACCTGGCCAAGCACAGCATAGGTATCGAGTCTTGCCCTACCTCCAACCTGCAAACCTCTACTGTGAAGTCGCTGGCTGAGCATCCACTGCGCACCTTCGTGGATGCCGGTGTGCTTGTGTGCCTCAACACTGATGATCCGGGCGTGAGCAATATCGACATCAAGCACGAGTACGCCCTTGCCCATAACGAGATGGGCTTCAGTGCCGCCGAGCTTGCCAAGCTGCAGGCCAATGGCGTGGAGATGGCGTTTATCTCTGACTCAGAGCGTAAAGCGCTGTACGCAGCCAAAGCCTGATGTAAGCGATTAAGCTGATAAAAAAACCGGCCAAGTGGCCGGTTTTTTGTTGGCTGATGAAGCCTGAAGCTTAGATCACCCGAGAGAACTGCTGCTGACGGGCCTTCTCGCGGAAGTACACGTCAAAGCACATGCAGATGTTGCGGATAAGCAGGCGGCCGGTTTCAGACACATGGATGCGACGGTTTTCTATGCTCACCAGCTTGTCGTCGATGAAGGTTTGCAGCAGCTTCAAATCCTGGGCGAAGTAGTCCTCGAAGGTGAAGCCGAACTTTTCATCGATAACGGCCATATCCAAATCGAAGTGACAGATAAGCTGCTTGATCACCACCCGGCGGATTTCGTCGTCGTGATTGAGCTTGCAACCCTTCCACAGTGCATGACCATGGTCGTCGATGGCCTCGTAGTAGGGGCGGATATCTTTCTGGTTCTGGGCGTAGCAGTCGCCAATCTGGCTGATGGACGACACACCGAGGCCGAGCAGGTCGCATTCTTCCTGGGTGGTGTAACCCTGGAAGTTACGGTGCAGCTTGCCGTCGCGTTGCAGACGCGCCAGCTCGTCATCGGGCTTGGCGAAGTGATCCATGCCGATGTACTGATAACCGGCGTCCACCAGGGTCTCGATGGTCTGGTGCAGGATTTCCAGCTTCTGCTGCGGTGATGGCAGGTCTTCGTCCTTAATCTTGCGCTGAGCGGCGAAGCGTGCAGGCAGGTGGGCGTAGTTGAACACCGACAGACGGTCTGGCGACAAATCCAGAATGCGCTGAATGGTTTCGGCGAAGCTTTCCGGCGTCTGATGGGGCAGGCCGTAAATCAAGTCCACGTTGGTGGACTCAAAACCCATAGCCTTGGCCTTGGCAATCAGGTCGAAAATAAACTGCTCGTCCTGCGGACGGTTTACCGCTTCCTGCACCTGCTTGTTGAAGTCCTGTACCCCAATGGAAATACGGTTGAAACCGGCTTCTTTGAGGGTATCGAGCATGGTCAGCTCAATCTCGCGCGGGTCAACTTCGATGGAGAACTCGCCTTCGTCGGCAAAGTTGAAATTGTCCTTCAAAAGCTTGGTCAGGCGCAGAATTTGCTCTGGGCTCAGGAAGGTAGGAGTACCACCGCCCCAGTGCATCTGGGTAACGGTATAGCCCTTGAACAGGGGGGCACGATTTAAGATTTCACTCGCCAGGTACTCAATGTACTGATCGGCCTTGTGGGCATGGCGGGTAATGACCTTGTTGCAGCCGCAGTAATAACAAAGCTTGGCACAGAAGGGAATGTGAATATAGAGTGACAGTTTGTCGCTCTTGCTGTGCTCAATGGCACTCAGCAAATCCTGCTCGGTGAAACCGTCGTTGAACTCCAGCGCCGTGGGATACGAGGTGTAACGGGGACCGCTGTAGTTGTATTTCTCGATCATCGACTGATCCCAGCTGATTTGTGTGGGCTGCTTCAAGTCGTGTCCTCCGGTAATTTAGCAATGGGCGAAGTATGAGGCCTTTTCGGCCAAATAACCTTGATCCAGGTTGTAAATTTCGTCACAGGAGAAGGAATATCCATGAAAAAGACGCTCTTGTCTGTCACTTTGTGGGCGTTATGTGCCAATGCTCACGCGCTGACCCTCATCCATGCGGGAACAGTCATCGACGGTGAGTCATCCAAGCCCTTGCAAGAGGCCACAGTGGTGCTGGACGGCAACCGCATTCAGGCGGTAGAGCGGGGCTATCGCACGCCGGGCGCGGGCGATACCGTGATTGATTGGCGTGATGGCACCCTGATGCCAGGCTTTATCGATATGCATACCCACCTGACCTTTCAGGGCAGTAAAGACTCTTACCTCGAGCCCTATACTCTGAACCCGGCCGACGTGGCACTGCGTGGGGTGATGTATGGCAAACGTACCCTCAATGCGGGCTTTACCACAGTGCGTGACCTGGGCGATGCTGGCAATGCCTCAATCGCGCTGCGTAACGCCATCAACAAAGGTTGGGTGCAGGGGCCGCGGATTTTTACCGCCGGTACCAGCATTGGCACCACCGGCGGCCATGCCGACAAGACCAACGGCCGCAATCAGGAGCTGGTGGGCGACCCCGGCCCCAAGCAAGGGGTCATAAACGGTCCGGTCGATGCCTATAAGGCGGTGCGTCAGCGCTATAAAGACGGCTCGGACCTGATTAAGATCACCGCCACCGGCGGGGTACTGTCGGTGGCCAAGAGCGGTGAAAACCCGCAGTTTACCGATGAAGAGCTCAAAGCCATAGTGGCCGCCGCCAAAGACTACGGCTTTAAGGTGGCGGTGCATGCCCATGGCAAAGAAGGAATGAAGCGCGCCATTCTGGCCGGAGTGAACACCATTGAGCACGGCACCTACATGGATGATGAGCTGTTTGCGCTAATGAAAAAACACAAGGTTGCACTGGTGCCAACCCTGACCGCCGGCGAATACGTGGCCGACAAGGCGAAAATTGACGGTTTCTTCCCTGAAATCGTGCGCCCCAAAGCCGCTAAAATTGGCCCGAAAATTCAGGACACCTTTGCCAGGGCTTACAAGGCTGGGGTGACCATCGCCTTTGGTACCGATGCCGGGGTGTTTGAGCATGGCAGCAATGGCCGCGAGTTTGTGCTGATGGCCCAGGCGGGCATGCCTCCCATGGCTGCAATTCAGTCAGCTACCTCGGTGGCGGCCAATGTGCTGGGGCAGAGCGAGCTGGGCGCCATCAAGCCAGGCAACTTCGCGGATTTGGTGGGGGTTCGCGGTAATCCGCTGGATAATATTGCCCTGCTTGAAAACGTGCAGCTGGTGATTAAAGACGGCGAACAGGTGAAATAACTTCAGCCAAAAAGAAAAGGGCGCCGAGCGCCCTTTTTTATGCATGAAGCTTCACTGTCAGTGGCAGCTTGCCAGCTTGAAGTCTTTCAAACGCTTGGCATCATCCAGAATTGCCTCTGTGAGTTCAGCCTCGGACTTCATCCGCTCGAAATCAAGCTTCATCCGTTCCTGCTTTGGCAGCGCCTTGCGCTCTTCCATGATGGGATGATTACGGATGCGCTCAAAGTGCTGAAACAGCGCCGGATAGTCGCCGCTGACGCGCTCAGACAGCGACAACACCTCAAACAGGCGTGCAATGCGCACCACGCCTTCAGAGACTTCACATCTGTCTTCCAGCATGGCGTGGGCGATGTAGCGAATGTCTTCAAATATCGACTCACGGCGGGCATCGGTGGCGGCCTTGCGCTCAGCCTCGGCCGCAGCGCGGGCTTCATTTTGCTTTTTCAGTTTCCACAGCAGTGATGCCGCATAAGCCGCGAGGGCAAGCACTATCACTACAGCAATAATGACGAGAGTAGAGGACATGGTTCGCCTGCTCCGTTTTAGTCTTTATCCTGATACTGTTTCAACAGCTCGGCGCCAGACTCGAATTTGTCCAGCAGGGCGTCATCGTCATCTCTGGCGTCGGCCTGGCTGTCGTCCAGATCGCTGATACCGAGTTTGTCCATCAGGGCTTCGATTTTCGACAGTTGCTCATCGAGCCAGCGCTGATCTTCGCCGCCCAGTACCCGACCTTCTTCCAGACGATCCAGCAGTTCGTTCAGACGTGGATCTTCTTCGAGTTTCAGCAGCAGTTGTTCGTCACTGAGTTTTGGCTGCTTGGGCTTGGGAGCTTTTACCGGCGCCTTGGTTTGTGGGGCCAGCTCCAGTGCTATCGGCTTTTTGCTGCCGTGACGTGGGTCTTTGCTGCCCTTTTGGCCTGAACCACCTTGCTTGTCCATACCGGGGTTCTGGCGGCTGCCGGACTTATTGCCGGTGTCGCGCTTTTTGGATGAGGGCGCGCGCTCGGATTTTGGGGTGCGGGGCGCGTGTTTGGGCGCGGTGCCGCTTGGCTTGCGTGACTTTTTGATTCGGGTCATGACTGTGTTAACTCCGCAGTGCCTGGAATAACCCGGTTCAATTGCCCGGGGTCAAGTTTGGGTCGCGTTTTATAGCAGATCCCGATGCTTTTTGCATCAGGATGAGGTCGTTTTCGGCAAATATTAGCCTAAAGCCGCTGTGAGCGGCCAGATATTCAAAGGTTTCCCGGCTCGGGAAGCTGACATGGGCCAGATTATTCTTGTGATGCCACTTGCCGAAACGCCCTGGGTCGGTCAGCAGCCGGGTGCTGAGCGCCAGGTAGCCGCCTTCACTGAGCAACCTTTGGAACAGTTGCCATTCCCGATGCGGAGCGCCGAAGTGCTCAAATACCCGATAGCAGCAGATAAAATCGTATTGCTGCTGCAGGGCTTCGGTGTCGGGGGCGACAAAGGGATCGTACTGTTTCAGCCGGTGGCCAGCTTCCTCAATCAGAGTCAGCGTCTCGTCATCGAGCAGTCTGCCGTAATTCAATCCAGAAAGAGAAGACTGGGATTGCTGGCCGAGCTCATGCAGCAAAGGCAGCACAAACTGAGGCAGGTTTCGTTGGTTTTCAAGGGAACCGCCGCGGCCATAACGACTGCGAATGGCCTGGGGTGGCAGATGGGCACCGCCATCGGCAAATACCAGGCCGCAGTGACCACAGGTGTGGAAGCTGCGCTTCTTATCCTGATGAAACAGCCGGGTATCCAGCCTTAGGCACAGGGGGCAACGTCGCATGGGATCCCATAGTTGAGGCGAGTGTCAGGGCGGGGCAAGTATATCACGGGAAAGAAAAAAGGCGGCAGTTGCCTGCCGCCTCAACATCGGTGCCTCAGCACCCTATCCTGATTCCAAGTATCCGTACTTGCTATGTGACTTTCCCGGTCAGATCCGTCTTCTTTTTACTGCTTTCCTTGCGGAAATTTCTCGTTTTCGGTCTTCCAGACACTTTCTTTATATACTGTCACCTTCCTGATAACAGTTTCCGTAGATGGTCTGTGACACATCCGCTAACCAACCCGTCTTCATTGACGATAAGCAAACCATCCTTGTCACAGGTACCTTCCAGTGATAACAGCATCCAGCCGGTGCATCCAAAGCATTACGCTTCCAGTGCGCTCCTGTGCAAGGCACAGAATCCTGTTGGTTGAGTATCCCTGAAATTTTAAGGGGAGGGCTAAACAGCCAGATGCCACATTCGGCGTTCCCTTATTTGATTTACCCGGATTTCATCATGAAATCACTGCTCGTTATTATTATTCGTGAGTGGGCTTAGCGATGTTATTGTTATTAGTTAACTTTATTCTTATATCTTGAATGTAAACCGTACCGAAACCTGTATGTTGTCAGTATGATTTTTGTTCATACAGATGGGTTTGTTTTGGCACGAGGGTAATTAAACCGAAAAGCGTGATCGGTGTCAAGTAAAAATAAAATCAGTTGACGTAAACGTCAACTTTGCGATGTAAAAAAGGGCGATAATACTCGCCCTTCATATCACACCTGAGGGTTACTTCAGGTTAGCGATGTACTTGGACAGGGCTTCGATGTCAGCATCGCTGAGCTTCTTGGCCACATCCTGCATCATACCGTTCAGGTCGTTGGTACGGGCCTTGTCACGGAACTTGGTCAGCTGGATCTTGATGTAGTTGGCGTGCTGGCCAGAAACCATTGGGAAACCGGCTTGCTCAGTACCTTTGCCGTCTGGACCGTGGCAGGCCACACAAGCAGTGATACCGCGAGACATGTCACCACCCAGGTAGAGTTGCTCGCCCAGTGCGGGTACGTCGGCTACTGGAGCATGGGTTTGAGTCTGGCTGGCGAAAAACGCGGCCAGATCAGCCATATCCTGTTCGTTCAGGGTCATTACCATGCCGCCCATGATAGGATCCATACGGCCTTCTTTGCCGCCGGTTTTCATGGCGTTCTGGAAATCATGCAGCTGCTTTTCCAGGTAATGGGCGTGTTGACCGGCCAGCTTGGGGTACATGTCGATCATGCTGTTGCCGTCGGCGCCGTGGCAGGCAACGCACAGAGCCGCTTTAGATTGACCCGCAGCCGCATCACCTTCAGCCATCGCAGTGGTAGACATAGCAGCGAGAACAGACAGCGCAAGAGCTAACTTTTTCATAGCGTTCCAACTTCTTGTTAAGATTATTGTCCCGAGCTTACCGGCCTGGCCCGCAAGCGTGGTAATATAGCGTAATGTGATCGGTGCAATATTTTACACGAAAACGTGCAAAAGTAAGCAATTCTTCGACAATTTCTGCCCAAGCCTGACAATATTCCGGAGTCCACAGTGAGCCAAACCCGTATCGATTTTCGTCAAACCAAGTTTTTGATCAGTGCGCCGGATATCGCCCATCTCGACAAGCACCTGCCGGGTGATACCGGGGTGGAAATTGCGTTCGCCGGTCGTTCAAACGCCGGTAAATCCAGTGCACTCAATGCCTTGACTGAGCAAAAGAACCTGGCTCGTACCAGTAAAACGCCGGGGCGTACCCAGCTTATCAACGTGTTTGAGCTGGACAGTCAGCGCCGCCTGGTGGACTTACCCGGCTATGGTTTTGCCAAGGTGCCACTGGATATGAAGCGTAAATGGCAAAATGCCCTCGGTGAATATCTGCAAAAGCGCGAATGCCTCAGTGGCGTGGTGGTGTTGATGGATATTCGTCATCCGCTGAAAGATCTCGATCGCCAGATGATTGAGTGGTCAGTGGCGAGTCAAATTCCTGTGCTGGCACTGCTCACCAAGGCCGACAAACTGGGCCAGAGCGACAAGATGAAAACCGTCAATGCGGTACGGAAAGAGCTGGCCGAATTTGGCGATTGGGTGAGTGTTGAACCCTTCTCTTCCTTAAAAGGCACCGGCAAGCCGAAGGTGCTGTCGATTCTGGATGCCTGGTGTCACCCAGAGTGGCTCGAAGAGCAAGGTGAGGCTGAAGAAACCGGCGAATAACCGTATCTCAATGCATTTAAGAACGCCGCTTGCGGCGTTTTTTATTGCCTGAAAAACAGTATGTTAAAGCTACATGGTATTTTTAAGCTGTGTGGAATGTGTTAACGGGGCCAGCCGATGTCGGTGTGCCCGGTAACGCTGAAATTCGGTTGATTTCAGACATAAAAAAACGCCGACGGACCAGCCATCGGCGCAAAGTCTTAGCTCTTTTGGGGAGAAGCTAAAAATTCAACAAGACTCAAGTACCACCAAACTGCTTCGATGGCTCTCAATGAACACATCTTATCCGCTCTTTCTGTGAAATTAAAGTAAAAGCTCTAAAATTTTTTCAGGGCATAAAAAAAGCCCCAGCATACGAGATGCTGGGGCGCCATAATTTGGCATCACTATCAAGTGAAATAAAGGTCTGAAAGATAGAACATCTTAACCTCTGTACCCTACGCCGAGAATAATACTGTAATTGACGGAAATATGAAAACAGTTTTTTTGAAAAAGAGACAATAATGTGAGGTCGATCCCACTGAAACGCTCATAAAAGCAGCTTAATTTGATCTGAAAGTTACAATTAAGAGCCTATAAACAGGCGCTTAGGTTTTTAGTAGTCGTTCATGGAATTTTTTCTGATCAAAAGGCTACATCCAGAGTCTTTACTCAGCTTCTCACTGTTTTGCCGGATTTGATACGGATTGTTCGGCCTTTGAGACTGCTGAGAGTGACTAACACGTCCACCGGTAACCGCATTCACAAGCCGTAAACTGACCTCTGACGCGCTGTGCACAAGACCCGGAGAGCGCAGAGGTTTGGCTGCTGCACTTACCTTTATGCACACAGATGATTTTTACATTTTTATATCAATTGCTTATCACCAAAGGGCGAGCGCTCTCTTGTTACTGTCTGGCGTGATAGCGCAAGACGCAATTGTTCATAAAGGACTAGTTCGTCTCGCACTAGCGCCAGGCGCAATCATTCGGGCTGAGGCCAGTTAACTGCAGCCGCGCCGACGTCTGGCGCTGAGTTTCAGCGTTGCCTGGATGTTCTATCTGGTGAGTAGCGATGTGGTGAGCAGCGCATCGAGATGCGCGAGTGTGGAGAGAAGTTTGGTGACAAGTGCGGTGACAAATGTGGAGAGAAGTGTGGAAAGAAGCAGCAGGAAGACCCGGGGCTATCAGAAGTCGGTTTACAGAAACAGAAGTAGCGGGAAGCCCAGCTACACCAGCAATCTGAGCTGCGCTGAGGCGGAATTGAACGCTAAGCGCGGCTTACCCTGTCAGCTGAGGTGACCAAACAAGGGGCTGACAGTAAGGAAGATGCAGAAATCGGAATTGAGCGTATAAAAGAGGTATAACAAGATCTGTTACGGCGATAACTGATATTCTTTTATTTTCAGAAGTTTATCTTGCTGGTGTTGGCAGGGTAAAGCCGCTGGCGGCGACACTGCGCCGCCAACGGACTTACAGAGGTTATCAGTCAGAGGTTATCAGTGGGCCTGATCCCAGTTGTCGCCAAGCCCCGCTTCGGCCAATAGTGGCACATCCAGTCTGGCGGCGGCCGCCATCATTTCACACACCTTGTCTTTCAGGGCATCGGCCTTATCGGCATCCACCTCGAAAACCAGTTCATCGTGCACCTGCATGATCATCTTAATTTCGCCCTGGGTCTCGGTGTTAATCCAGTGCTGAATGGCAATCATGGCCTTCTTGATGATGTCAGCTGCCGTGCCCTGCATCGGGGCGTTAATGGCGGCGCGCTCGGCGGCCTGACGGCGCATCGCGTTGCGGTCGCGGATTTCCGGCAGATAAAGACGGCGGCCAAACAGGGTGGCCACATAGCCTTGCTCCGAGGCCATGGCACGGGTGTCTTCCATGTACTTAAGCACGCCAGGGTAGCGCTTAAAGTAGGTGTCGATATAGCTTTGTGCCTCGTTGCGGGGAATATCCAACTGACGGGCCAGACCAAAAGCCGACATGCCGTAAATCAGACCGAAGTTCACCGCCTTGGCGCGGCGGCGCTGTTCAGGCGTCACCGTCTCGAAGGCCACGTCGAACACTTCGGCGGCGGTGGCGCGGTGAATGTCCTTACCTTCGGCAAAGGCACGCAGCAGGCCTTCATCCTGGGACAGATGCGCCATGATCCTCAGTTCAATCTGCGAGTAGTCTGCCGCCAGAATGCGTTTGCCCTCGGGCGCAACAAAGGCCTGACGGATACGACGGCCTTCCTCGGTACGAATAGGAATGTTCTGCAGGTTAGGGTCGCTGGACGACAAACGGCCGGTGGCGGCGTTGGCCTGATGATAGCTGGTGTGCACCCGACCGGTGCGGCCATTGATCATCAGTGGCAGCTTATCGGTGTAGGTGCTCTTGAGCTTGGTCAGACTGCGATGCTCGAGGATGATCTTAGGCAGCGGGTAGTCCAGTGCCAGCTCAACCAAGACTTCTTCGGCGGTGGAAGGCGCGCCCTTTGGGGTCTTTTTGATGACCGGATAACCCAGCTTGGTGAAAAACAGCTCCTGCAACTGCTTGGTCGACGACAGATTGAAGGGCTCACCGGCAATCTCGTGGGCCTTTTTTTCAAGCTCATCAATCTTGCGTGCCAGCTCCTCACTCTGCTGACCCAGCAGCATGCTGTCGATAAGTACGCCGCGGCGCTCGATATCAGACAGCACATCAATCAGCGGCAGTTCGAGCTCGGTAAATACTGACTCCAGGCCTTCTTCTTTACTGAGGCGCGGCCACAAATGTTGATGCAGTCTTAAGGTGATATCGGCATCTTCGGCCGCATAGGGGGCGGCTTGTTCGAGGGCAATCTGGTTGAAGGTGAGCTGTTTGGCACCTTTACCGGCAATCTCTTCGAAGCTGATATTCTTGTGGCCCAGATACTTGAGCGCCAGACCGTCCATGTCGTGGCGACTGGCCACCGAGTTGAACACGTAGGATTCGAGCATGGTATCGAAGGCCACGCCTTTAAGCTGGATACCGGCATTGGCCAGCACGCTCATATCGTACTTGAGGTTCTGGCCCACTTTTTTGATGGCGGGATTTTCAAGCAGTGGCTTGAGCTTGGCCAGGGTGGCGTCCCGCGGCAGCTGCTCCGGCGCGCCGGGATAGTCGTGCCCCAGCGGCAGGTAAGCAGCCTTACCGGGTTCAATGGCGAAGGACAGGCCCACCAATTCGGCCTGCATATAGTCGAGACTGGTAGTCTCGGTATCTACCGCTATCAGTTCGGCCTTGCCGAGCTTCTCAAGCCAGGCATCCAGCTCGGCGTCGGTCAGCAGGGTGTCGTATTGGGTTTCGATGGCGGCAGCCACCGGTGTTTCGGTAGTCTCCTGGCTTGCCTGCGCTGCAGAAGCCCTGGCGCCGAGGGGTGACTTGTTGTCCAGCACTTCGGCAAGCCAGCGCTTGAACTCCATCTCGCCATAGCAGGCAATCAATTCGTCACGATCCGGCTCGGTGAGCGACAGCTGATGCCAGTCCTGCTCAAGCTCTACATCGGTTTTGATGGTAGCAAGCTGATAAGACAGCTCCAGCATTTCGGCATTGTCGCGAATTTTGGCTGCCATGGTTTTGGCGCCGCGAAAGCCCAGGTCTGTGACGCAATCGGGCTCGGCCAGCAGTTTTGCCACACCGCCTGCGCCTGTGAGCATTGCCAGCGCGGTCTTCTCGCCAACGCCGGGCAGACCTGGGATGTTATCGGCCTTATCACCCATCATCGCCAGCAGGTCGATAATCAGCTCCGGCCCCACGCCGAACTTGGTGGTCACTTCGTCCGGGCCAAGGATGGTGTCAGTCATGGTGTTGATCAGGGTGATATGTTCGTTCACCAGCTGAGCCATGTCTTTATCGCCGGTGCTGATAAGCACGCTGCGACCTTCGTTGCCGGCCTGCACGGCAATGGTACCAATCACGTCGTCGGCCTCAACGCCGGAAATGCTGATAAGCGGAATACCCAGCGCCTTGATGATGCGATGCAGCGGCGCAATCTGGCTGCGCAGGTCGTCAGGCATCGGCGGACGGTGGGCCTTATAGTCGGCAAACATTTCATTGCGGAAGGTTGGGCCCTTGGCATCGAATACCACTGCCATCTGAGTGGGCTGGTAGCGTGACAACAGGCTTCTGAGCATGTTGACCACACCATAAACGGCGCCGGTCGCCTCTCCCTTGGAGTTGGTCAGGTGAGGGGGCGCGTAATAGGCGCGGTAGAGGTAAGAGGAACCATCCACAAGGATGAGAGGGTTGCTGGCTATATCAGGCATAAAATAGGCGTCGACAGTCCATGGATTCTTGGGGGCTAAGCATGCCACAGATACGGAAATTCGGCCACAGCGAACGGCTCACGGCCTGTGGATAAGTCTGTGAGCTAAAAGATCAACAAATTGGAATGTCATTCGATAATGCTGAAGGGCAATTTTATATGTTGTTGATTATTATTGTTTTTCAAGTTTTCTGTGAGGAGCTTGGCAATTCCGTTAAATCTTCCTGATCTGTGGATTTCTTTGTTGGTTGTTTTTATTTGCCCGGCGAGCCATGCTACTTCCTGTTGCTCGCCAAAGCTGATGAATAAACTTAGCACGATTTTTAATCAGATCAACCGATCTGTGTCAGTTTTGTTAAAACCAAATTACATAAGAGGGAATTTTTTATGAAGAATATCGCAGTCCTGCTGGCCGGCTGTGGCGTGTTCGACGGCAGTGAAATTCATGAGGCGGTACTGACATTGCTGAGCCTGTCCCGGGCGGGCGCGACCTACCAGTGTTTTGCGCCGGATATTCCCCTGTTGCATGTGGTTAATCATGCCTCCGGCGAGGTCGCTCAGGGCGAAAGCCGCAACGTATTGGTCGAGGCGGCGCGCATTGCCCGTGGCGATATCAAGGCCACTTCTGAGCTGGATGTGACCGCCTTCGATGCGCTGATCATTCCCGGCGGCTTTGGCGCGGCCAAGAACCTGTGTAACTTTGCATTGGTGGGCGCCGACTGCGACCTAGCCCCCGAGGTGCGCGATTTTATCGCTGAGTTTGTACTGGCGAAAAAGCCGGTGGGCTTTATCTGTATTGCCCCAGTGATGATCCCCAAGCTTTACGGCAAGGGCGCCAAAGGCACCATAGGGACCGACAAGGGCACCGGCGAGGCTTTCAGCGCCATGGGCGGTGAGCATCAGGATGCATCAGTGCATGACATCGTAGTGGATGAGGCCAACAAGGTGGTGAGCACCCCCGCTTATATGCTGGCGGGCAGCATTGCCGAGGCGCACTCGGGCATCGAAAAGCTGGTCAATAAAGTATTGGCGATGGCCTGACCGTCGTCAGCGGTTGTCGCTGCCCAGCAAAACGCTCAGCGGCGACGACTGTCCCACAGTCCCTGCAATAACCCTACTGCAAGGCCGCCCAGGTGGGCGCCATTGGCCATGGACAGGCCAAGAATGTCGAAGAACCCCAGCACCAGCCAGATCACCATAAAGCCCATATAGCTTGCGGGCAGGCCTATGCCTGCGGCAGGTTTGCGTACACCCATTATCCAGGTGTAGCCAGCGACGGCATACACCACCCCGGAGAGGCCGCCAAAATTGGGGCCCGACACAAAGTACTGCAGCACGTTGGGCAGGGTGCCCGCCACCAGTAGCAGAATCAGCAGTGGCGCTGTACCGATGCGGGTTTCGATTTTGCCACCCAGATACCACCACCACAGCAGGTTAAAGCTGATATGCATCAGCGAAAAATGCAGCAGTGATGGGGTAAACACCCGCCAGACTTCGCTGGTGTTCATCGGGCCTGTGGCACCGAAAAAGCTAAGCAGTTCATAGGTTTGACTGGCAAAGCCCAGGTTGAGGGCGCCATAAACCAGCATGCAGGCGGCAAAGATAATCAGGGTGAGTGGGCCGGCGGCAGTCACGAAGCGGCTCAGCAGGGCAAGCCCAGGGGCACCGTAATCCAGATTGGCCGAAGTGGTGCCGGTTTCCCAGGAGGCGGCAAGGTACTTGTCGTCGGTGGGATGCTGCACAAAATAGTCGAACTCGGCCTTGGCGGCAGGATAATCGCTGCCATTTACCACCAGGAGCACCACGGCGTTTTCGTCCGCGGCCAGTCGGCATTCAATGCCGCGACTCTTGAGGTAATCCACCAGTGCCTGAGCGGCTCTGGGGTTTGGCAGGCGACCGAATTCCATCAGAGGTTCGCCTGAGCCCAGGCGCTGTAACCGCCATCGAGGCTATACACCTCATCGAAGCCCTGTTCAACCAGATAGCCGGCAGCACTTTGGCTGCTGATGCCGTGGTAGCACACCACGACCAAAGGCTTGTCCATATCGGCTTCGGCGATAAAGCGCGCCAGATTGTCATTGCTGAGATTGACCGAACCTTCGATATGGCTGTGGGCAAAACTCTGGGGATCGCGGATATCGGCGATTTGCACACCCTCGCCCTGTTCGGCGCGCAGGTGGATAAGCTCATTTACACTCAGATGTTTGAATGACATAAGATTCTCAAAAAGCGAGCGGCGCGTCGGCGCCAGGCTGTGATCTGTACTCTAGTGTGCAACAGGGCGCCATAGTCTGTACAGCGCCCTGTGCGATGCCGGATTAATCCCAGCTGAGGATGACCTTGCCGGACTGGCCGGAGCGCATGGCATCGAAGCCCTGCTGGAAGTCGTCCACCTTGAAGTGGTGGGTGATGATAGGAGACAGATCCAGGCCAGATTGCAGCAGGCTGGCCATCTTGTACCAGGTCTCAAACATTTCGCGGCCGTAGATGCCCTTGATGATGAGGCCCTTGAAGATCACCTTGCTCCAGTCGATTGCCATCTCGCCGCCGGGAATACCCAGCATGGCGATTTTGCCGCCGTGGTTCATGGTATCCAGCATGGCGTGGAAGGCAGCCGGTACGCCGGACATTTCCAGGCCCACGTCGAAGCCTTCGGTCATGCCGAGGTCTTTCATCACGTCTTTCAGGCTTTCTTTGGCCACGTTAACGGCGCGGGTGGCGCCCATCTTGCGGGCCAGTTCCAGGCGGTATTCGTTCACGTCGGTGATTACCACATGACGGGCACCTACGTGACGGCACACGGCGGCAGCCATGATGCCAATAGGACCGGCGCCGGTGATCAGCACATCTTCGCCAACCAGATCGAACGACAGCGCTGTGTGCACAGCGTTGCCGAAGGGGTCGAAGATTGCCGCCAGATCGTCGCTGATATCATCGGGGATCTTGAAGGCGTTAAAGGCCGGGATCACCAGATACTCAGCGAACGAGCCTTCACGGTTTACCCCAACGCCTGTGGTGTTGCGGCACAGGTGAGTACGGCCGGCGCGGCAGTTACGGCAGTGACCGCAGGTGATGTGGCCTTCACCGGATACCCGATCGCCAATCTTGAAACCGCGAACTTCCTGACCGATATCAACGACTTCGCCCACGTACTCGTGGCCAACCACCATGGGCACGGGAATGGTCTTTTGTGACCACTCGTCCCAGTTGTAGATATGCACGTCGGTACCGCAGATGGCGGTTTTGCGAATTTTAATCAGCAGATCGTTGTGGCCCATTTCTGGCTTGGGCGCATCAACCATCCAAATGCCTTCTTCGGGCTTGAGTTTAGCGAGTGCTTTCATGTGTGTGCTCCGAGGGCATCAGATGATGCCCATCTCCTTACCGATACGGGTGAAGGCTTCAATGGCCTTGTCCAGCTGCGCACGGGTGTGGGCGGCGGACATCTGGGTGCGGATCCGGGCCTGGCCCTTTGGCACCACCGGGAAGGAGAAACCAATCACGTAGATGTCTTCTTTAAGCAGGCGGGCAGAAAACTCGGCCGCCAGTTTGGCATCGCCCAGCATCACAGGAACGATGGCGTGGTTGGCACCGGCCAGCTTAAAGCCAGCGGCAGACATCTGCTCGCGGAAGTAGCGGCTGTTTTCCCATACGGCTTCACGCAGGGCCTGGCCTTCTTTGAGCATATCCAGTACGCGGATAGAGGCGGCCACGATGGCTGGAGCCAGGGAGTTGGAGAACAGGTAAGGGCGTGAGCGCTGACGCAGCCAGTCGATCACTTCTTTTTTGCCTGAGGTGTAACCACCGGAAGCGCCGCCCAGGGCCTTGCCCAGGGTGCCGGTAATGATGTCCACTCTGTCCATCACGTCGCAATATTCGTGGGTACCACGGCCGTTTTGACCAACAAAGCCCACCGCGTGGGAGTCGTCAACCATTACCAGAGCGCCGTATTGGTCGGCGAGATCGCACACACCCTTGAGGTTGGCAATTACGCCATCCATGGAGAACACGCCGTCGGTGGCGATAAGGATATGGCGGGCACCGGCGTCGCGGGCGGCCTTCAGCTGGGTTTCCAGATCGGCCATATCGTTGTTGGCGTAGCGGAAACGCATGGCTTTACACAGGCGCACGCCATCGATGATGGAAGCGTGGTTCAGGGCATCGGAGACGATAGCATCTTCGGGGCCGAGCAGAGTCTCAAACAGACCGGCGTTGGCATCGAAGCAAGAGGAATACAGGATGGTGTCTTCGGTGCCGAGGAATTCGGACAGCTTGGCTTCCAGTTGTTTGTGGATGTCCTGGGTGCCGCAGATAAAGCGCACTGAGGCCATACCGAAGCCGTGGTCGGCCAAACCGGCCTGAGCCGCTTTTACCAGTTCTGGGTGGTTGGCAAGGCCCAGATAGTTGTTGGCACAGAAGTTAATCACTTCGTCGCCGCCCACTTTGATGGATGCCTGTTGAGGTGAGACGATCACCCGCTCGCTTTTATAAAGA
This sequence comes from Shewanella khirikhana, assembly GCF_003957745.1. Lineage (NCBI taxonomy): Bacteria > Pseudomonadati > Pseudomonadota > Gammaproteobacteria > Alteromonadales > Shewanellaceae > Shewanella > Shewanella khirikhana. The sequence goes on from NZ_CP020373.1 coordinate 4,260,335, forward strand.
CCTTCGGCCTTCACGTCGGCGAGTTGCTGTTTGATCTGCTCGTAGAATGAGGTTGATGCCACTTGTCTCTCCTTAGTTAACTTTATTCTGCTTTTGTTGGAGTGGCGGCATTCTACCCCTAAACTCAATTGGCCCGCAGCTTATTTTTGCTGCATGAATGACCGCATAAATTGCGCTAGGGCGTGCGAGGTTTTCACATAAGAAAAACTAATTTGTAACCTTGGGGTAGGCCGCACAGGTCTGTGTTTGATTGTAGTCCTGTCGCGGTGAAAATGTCACCAGTCAGACGGTGGCAATGTGGCCGGGCTCATGGCTGAGCCCGTGTCTGGAATTTACCTTGGGGTGAGCGCAGCGGCTGTCAGGCAGCCAGCTCCTGAAAGTGCTGTTCGAGCCGGTCGAAGGTAGGCAGGGAGTCCGGGGTGGCATAGGCCTTGAAAATCATCAGCACCCGCAGCAGGCCTTCGTACAGCGAGCCCTTGTTGATGGTGGCAATGCTTGATTGAGTCAGTTTGTAGCTGATCCAAAAGCCGATGATCATCTTGATGGTATCGGCCAGGTCGCTGATGCGATCGTCCGGAATGATAAAGATGCCGTCTTGCTTGAGCTGCTTCAGTACCCCGATGGATTGCTCGAGTACCGCCTGTTGCGCCTTGAGGTAGCGCGACTTGAGGGTTTCATCCCGCGCCAGGATGTCGGCCAGGTTGGCGTACATAAAGCGGAACTGCCACATGGTGTAAAACATGGCGTCGAAGTAGCCCATCAGCAGTTCCAAATCCACCTTCTGGCCATCGTAGGGTTTGAAGCCTGAGAGCAGGTGCTGTTCGTACTGATCGAAGATGCAGCGAATAATGTCTTCTTTATTGCGGAAGTGGTAGTAAAGGTTTCCGGGGCTGATATCCAGATGGGCGGCGATGTGGTTAGTGGTAATGGTTCGCTCGCCATGCTCGTTAAAGAGCTCCAGACTGGCCTGGATAATTTTATCGCGGGTCTTCATGGGTATCCTGTCTTATTCTTGGCGGCCGCTTCCCGGCGGGTCGCTCTGTGCTTATGTCTGCATCCCGGGTTATGGTAGCATTGCCGCAATTCATCAGGCAAAACTCATACATATCTTGGTTCTTATGGCCCGATTTTTCTATTCCATTTTGCTATATGTGTTATCGCCTTTGTTGCTGATTTATTTAGCGCTGAGAGCGATAAAGAGCCCAGACTATCGTGGTCGCTGGGGTGAGCGGTTCGCATTGGCGCCACTTAAGCCCACGGATTTGCTGATCCATTCGGTGTCCATGGGCGAAACTCTGGCCGCGATTCCGCTGATCCGCGCCATCATGGCCGAGCGGCCAGAGCTCAGCATTACCGTCACCACCACCAGCCCCACAGGCTCGGCCGAGGTTATCAAGGCATTCGGCGATAAGGTGCAGCACTGCTATCTGCCGTTTGATTTATATTTCGCCATGGGCCGCTTTATCAACAAGCTGGGCTGCGCCGAGCTTATCATCATGGAAACCGAGCTGTGGCCAAACCTCATCGCTGCCGCCAAGGCCCGTGGCGTCAAGGTTTCGCTGCTGAACGCCCGTTTGTCGCAAAAGTCGGCCGCAAGCTACACCAAATACCGTGCGCTTACTGCGCCCATGCTTAAATCCCTCGACCGGATTGCAGTGCAGACAGCCCCGGAAGCTGAGCGTTTTGTGGCGCTCGGCGTTGACCCAAGCCGCATCAGCGTCTGTGGCAGTTTGAAGTTTGATATCGATATTCCCTCCGAGCGCCGTAAGCAGGCCAGGGCCCTGAGGAGCGAGTGGCAGCGGGATAACGACTTTGTATGGGTGGCGGGCAGTGTGCACCCGGGGGAGTTCAGCGCCATGCTCAGTGCCCACCGGCAGTTGCTGACTACCAAGCCACAGTCGCTGCTGATTATGGTGCCGCGCCATCCTGAGCAGTTTGCCAATGCCGCCAGAGCCATCGAAGAGGCCGGATTCAGCCTGGCCAAACGCAGCCTGGGTGAGTCACCAACATCAGGCACTCAGGTGCTTTTGGGCGACACCATGGGAGAGCTGCTCACCTGGTATGGCGCTGCCGATGCGGCCTTTGTGGGCGGTACCCTGATTGAGAATGGCGGTCATAATCCGCTGGAGCCTGCTGCCATGGGGCTGCCGGTGGCCATGGGGCCAAACCACTGGGACTTTAAAGAGATTACTTCTCTGCTGAGCGACGCCGGTAACCTTGGCGTATGTGAAAACCCCGCTGCATTTGAGGCTTGGTTAGTGGCGACGGCCGGCGATGCACTAGTGCGAGAAAGCGCCGGTAACGCCGGACTTGAAGTCGTGGCCGCCAACCGCGGCGCACTCAAGCGGCAGTTGGCGGTATTGGAGAGCTTGCTTTAGCCGCCGGGTCAGTTGCGGTAACCGCTGAGCAGCCATTGCCAGCAAGTATCATCAAAGGCAAGCGAGGGAAGCTTGCCTTTTTCTTTATTAAAAGAGCGCCTTAGTCTTGAAAGGTTGGCCTGTTGCCAGTTATCTGCCGGGGTGCGGATTTCACCCCGGTCGAAGTCAATCAGTGCAAATCCCTCTGGGCCTTTGAGAATGTTCTTGGCGTTCAGGTCGGCATGGTATACGCCGCGGCGATGAAAGCGGGCGATGCAACTGCCCAGGGCTTTCCAGTCGGCTTCGCTGATGGGGCCCTGCTCGAGCCAGGCGAGCAAATCACGACAGCCCGGCATCCGCTCAATCAGAATATCGGCACTGTACCAAAGCGCGTGTCTGCGCACCCGGGCAGCCACCGGGCGCGGCACCGGCAAACCTTCACTGTGAAGCTTTTCCAGCAGCGCCAGTTCTGCAATGGCGCGGGTGTTATCCATGCCGGCAAACAGGTATTTGTCTTTGCTGAACTTTTCCATCAGGCCGCCGCGCCAGTAGTGGCGCAGCACCCAGTCTTCATTGGCATCGGGGTGGCGCACAAACCAGGTGGTATAGCGTCCCTTGGAGGTGCCGGTCACGGCATCCAACCCTTGCCAGTAGGTGGGCTCGAAGCAGCTGGCGGTCAGTGAGCAGGATTCACCCGCGGCTGTGGCCACGATAAAAGGGGGATGCTTTTGCAGTTGCATGGGTGGAATTCTTGTCCAAAGCGTGGAACCTGCGGCCATTCTACATTAAGATCCGGCCTTTGCACCAAGCTGTGTCCATGCCATGAAATTTGACCCTAACACGATGAAATCTTTGTGTCTGCTGCGCCTCTCTGCCATTGGCGATGTGTGCCATGCGGTGGCCATGGTGCAGGCGATTCAGCGCCAATACCCCAGCCTTTCCATCACCTGGGTGATAGGTAAGGTGGAGTATCAGTTGCTCAAGCACCTGCCGGGCATCGAGTTTGTGATTTTTGATAAATCACAGGGTTCCAAGGCTTATGGTCAGCTGCGTCGTGCCCTCAAGGGGCGTCATTTCGATGTGCTGCTGCACATGCAGGTAGCGCTGAGAGCCACCATCGCCTCGTTGATGATCCCCGCCAAAGTGCGCATTGGTTTTGACCGTGCCCGCGCCAAAGAAGGTCAGTGGCTGGTGACCAATGAGCGGGTCGAAGCCCTGGCTACGCCCCATGTGCTGGAAGGATTTATGGGCTTTGCCAAAAAGCTGGGGGTTACAGATCTGACTCCTCGCTGGGACATGCACATTGCCGCTGCGGACGAGGCCTTTGCCAGTGAGCTGGTTGCCGATGGCGAGAAAGTGGTGGCCATTTGTGCCGCCGCCAGCAAAGCCGAGCGCAACTGGTTGCCTGAGCGTTACGCCGCCGCGGCCGAGTATGCCGTTTCCAAGGGTTATCGGGTGCTGCTTTGTGGTGGTCCGGCCCAGCTTGAGAAAGATCTCGCCGCTGCAATTGAAGCTCATTGTTCGGTGGGGCTAACCAATCTTATTGGAAAGACCTCTTTGGTGCAGCTTTTGGCGCTATTGAAGCGGGTTTCTCTGGTCATTGCCCCTGACACTGGCCCGGCCCATATGGCGGTGACCCAGGGCACGCCTGTGATTGGCCTGTATGCCCATTCCAACCCTGGCCGTACCGGGCCTTATTTATTCCCCGAGCTGGTGGTCAGCGTGTATGATGAGGCCATTGCCGAGCAGTTCCCCGGCAAAGCTGTGCCCTGGGGTACCCGTGCCAAGGGCCCGCATCTGATGGACAAAATTACTGTGGCTGCGGTTATTGACGCCATGGATAAGGCCTTGAAAGATTGAGGCCATAAAAATAAACGGCCCTGATAACTAAAAGGAAAATGGAGCCAAAGTGGAAGGCCAGCATCCCCGCGTCTTGTTTCTCCCGGTCTCCGATGCCACAGGTATCGGAGAGTATATGCGTTCCGTCATCATTGCCGATGAAGTAAAACGGCTCTGGCCCGGGGCACAGATACACTTTCTGCTGAGTCGGGATGCCCCTTACGGCAACGCTTGCCCCTATCCCGCGACACTGCTGCAGGACTCGCCCACCAAGGCGGTGGCAGCCGTGTGCAATTTCATGACCGACTTTAAACCCGATTTGGTGGTGTTTGATGCTTCGGGCCGTCGCAGTCAGCTGGCCCATGCCAAGCGTCTGGGGGCGGCGGTCATTTTTATCAGCCAGCATGCCCGCAAGCGCCGCAGAGGTATGAAACTCTCCCGCGCCCGCCTCACAGACTGTCATTGGGTTGCCCAGCCCGAGTTTGCTATTCCCGAGGTATCGGCCTTCTCCCGCTTCAAGTTGCAGCTGTTTGGCGGTGCCACTCCTGTGGCAACGGGGCCATTTTTTGCCAGGGTTGATGCCGAAAGGCAGCAGGCGCTGCTGATGCAGCTCGGTTTGACATACGGCGGCTTTTGGCTGCTGAACGCCGGTTCGGGCGCGCACACATTGGGTGACAGGGCGGCGATGTTGCAGCTGGTCGAGGCGGCATCGCAGCAGTTCAGTGAAACCGGAATTCCGGCGCTGGCGGTGATGGGCCCTGCGTACAAAGGTGAGATGCCGCCAAGGCCGGGGATTCAGTATCAGGCGTCTTTGACCAATCACGATTTTATCAATCTGCTGGCGGCCGCCAGGGGCGCTGTGCTGTCCGGCGGTGATACCCTGCTGCAGGCGATAGCCCTGAAAAAGCCCTGCGTTGCGGTGGCGGTGACCAAGGATCAGCCGGCGCGCATTGCCCGCTGTGAAGCCAAAGGTCTGGTGATGTCCTCGGGGGCTGACGAGCTGGTCTCCAAAATGGCCATGCTCAATGCGGAATGCGAGGCGCTGACCCTGCGGCTGCAGCAGTCTGATTGCGGTAATGGTCTGGATTGGGTCGAAGCCGAGCTGTCGGCTCTGTTGGAGCACAAATGAGTCAGCGGATTGCCATAGTGATAGACAGCCTCGCTGGTGGCGGGGCAGAGCGGGTGATGCTGACATTGGCGCAAACCCTGATTGCCGATGGTCACAGGGTCGAGTTTATTACCCTGGAAGAAGACACCGAACATCAGTTGCCAGCAGGACTTAAGGTGCACTGCTGTTTTGGCAAGGGTGCGGGCAACTACACCGGTTTCTGGCGCCTTGGCAGCTCAGCGGCCAAATTGGGACGTTTGTTTGCCGGTTTGACGGAAGCCGACGGTGAGTTTGACCTTATCCTGTCGAACCTCGATAAAAGCAACCTGCTGATGTCGAGGCTGTCACTGCCAAACCTGCATTTTGTGGTGCACAACTCCATTGAGGAAGAGCTGCGCCGGCAACGCAAGCTGGGGCCGCTGGCCTATATGTCGATGCTGCGGGCCAAAAAAGCCCTCAGTGGCAAACATCTGGTGACCGTCTCTGCGGGCATTGCCAGAGAAATCATTGAAGGCAAACGTATTCGCCCAGCCGCGACTAAGGTGATTTACAACCCGTTTGACTTCGAAAACTTAAGTGAAAAAGCCGCCCAGAGTGCCGAGTTGCCGCCAGGGCCCTATCTCATCCATGTTGGTCGTATCGCCAAACAGAAGCGCCACGACATTCTGTTGCAGGCGCTGGCGCTGACCCAAAGCCAGATCCCCCTGGTATTGCTGTGCCAGAACACCAAAAAGGCGCTCAAACTCGCGCGGCGCTATGGGGTTGAGCAGCGGCTGATCCTGCCCGGATTCCAAACCAATCCATACCCCTGGATCCGCGAAGCTCGGATGTTGGTGTTAAGCTCCGACTACGAAGGCCTGCCCACGGTCCTGATTGAGGCGCTGGCCCTTCATACGCCCGTGGTGAGCACCGACTGCCCCCATGGTCCCAACGAGATACTGCTGGGTGAACTTGCTGCCAACCTGGTGCCCAGACGCGACCCCAAAGCACTGGCCGCTGCCATCGACAAGGCGCTGGCGGTGGATAAAGTTGCAACATTGCCATCAGAGTTATCACATAAGTTACAGGCGAGTCAGGTTGCAGCAAGCTATCTGGCATTAAGCTCAAAAGGTTGATAGATTCCCCTTCTTTAAAAGGGAAGCCGAACTCCAGGGACCTGTATGACAAACCGTGAGGTTGCACTGGTTATTACCAGCTGCAACAGATTTGATTTGCTTGAAAAAACATTGCGCAGTTTCTTCAAGCACAACACCTATCCCATCAGCCAGCACATCATCGTCGAAGACAGCCACAATATCGATCGGCTCAACGCCACCCTGGCCCGCTTTGCCGATGTGAAGTTCACCGTACTGCACAACCAACCGCAACTGGGTCAGATGAAGAGCATCGACCGCGCCTACGCCGAGGTGCGTTGCGACTATATTTTCCATTGTGAAGATGATTGGGAATTCTACCGCCCCGGCTTTATTGAGGACTCGTTCCGGGTGTTGGACGCCGATGAGAAGGTGGTGACTGTATGGCTGCGGGAGCAGGACGACACCAATGGTCATCCGGTGGATGCCGAGCTGCTGCATACCGGCGGCGAGCGCTCGCTCAGCTATCAGCTGATGAAGGTTAACCATCGCAAGCATGCCAATGCCGATCTCTGGCATGGCTTTACCTTCAATCCGGGGCTGCGTCGGTTAAGCGACTATCAGATTGTGGCGCCCATCAGTGCTTACAGTGGTGAGCGCACCTTGTCTGAAGCCTATTTTGAGCGTGGTTTCCGTGGCGCGATTTTTCCGAAAGGCTATGTGCGCCATATTGGCGACCACCGTGGTATTCGCTACAAGTTGTCGACGCCGGACTGGCTGAAAGACCTGTCGGTGGCTTTCCGGCGTTTTCGCAGCAAGGTATCAGCGCTGTTTGGCCGTTAAGCCTGCTTACCGGCTTTGAGCCAGGCCTGATTCACAGCGGCTGATGCGCTCAAACAGACAGCGCTCAAACAGCTGGACGTTTTTGTCGAGCATGGCTTTGCTGCTTTCGCGGTGGTAGAGATGAAAGGCGATGCCTGCAAATTTCAACACCTTGCGCTTTACTCCGCTGTGAATTAGCCGGGCGGCAAACTCCTTGTCTTCCGGCCCCCAACCTTCAAAAGCGATATTAAAACCATTGACCTTTAAGGCATCCTGGCGCCAAAACGCCATATTGCAGGCATGGATGCTGTCCACCGACTCAGTCTTGGTCATCGCCAGCTGGCGTGACAACCAGGGAAAGCGGACTGCGGCGCAGCGGCCACGGTAAAGTCCCGGCGAAAACAGGTGGGGTTGTGTCTGCCGGTTCATTACCGCCTTGCTCAGTTTTTCTGTCATCCGTACCCGTTTGCCCGAGATGAAAAAGCCCGGGGTGGCCGCCTGCAGATGGTCTTTGATGAAGTGCCTGTGCAGCGCCATGTCGCCATCAATCAATACGATGTAATCGCCCTTCGCCCGGCTGATGGCTTTATTACGACTCTCGGCGACCCTAAACCCCTTGTCTTCCTGCCAGCTGTGGTGCAAAGGCACAGGTGATTTTTGCTGCCAGGCTGCTATCAGTTGCCGGGTTGCGTCGCCCGAACCATCGTCTGCCACAATGATTTCATCCGGCAGACGGCTTTGCTGTAGTACCGACGCCAATACAGAGTCGAGGGCTTCTGGCCAGTTGTAGGTGGTGATGATGAGAGAAAGGGTCATAGCTGCACACAGAAATTACCGATAACAGCTGTATTGTAGATAAGGGAATCCAGCCAAAAATAATGAAAATTTAGTAATTTACCAAGTGTTAATGCTTGTTTGGCAGCCTGGTTACCAACAGCAAGCAGGCCGATAACCCTGTTTCCTGTAGATAACATTTGTAGCGGGATCAGGAACGCAGATTTTCGACCAGGCGCTCAAAAGCATCGGTAACGGCATCGACATCATAGTCTGCCGGCAGCGACTTTTTGAACCGCTGCGGCGATGCCAGGGCGGCGGCAATGGTGCTGCCCAGCTGTGCGTTGCACTGTACCAGTCCGGGGAAGCTGTTGCCCAGTACCTCTTTGCCGCCCGTGGTGGCGGTGCTGACCATGGGGATATCGAGCGCCATGGCCTCGAGCAACACATATCCCATGGTTTCGGAATCCGAGCAGAGGATCAGGCAGGCTGCCTGCTGTAAAAGTGGAAAAGGGTTATATAGGTTGCCGGTAAACAGCACTTTATCAGCCACGCCCAGACCCGCAGCCAGCGCCTGCAGTGCCGGGATCCCTGGCTTTGTTTCGTCCTGCTCTTTGCCGACAAATACCAATCTGTGCTGCTGTAACTGTGGGGTGGCTGCATAGGTGCGGATTAACCTGTCCTGACGCTTTTCGGCGCTGATGCGGCCGATATGGAGCAGGTAAGGTGTGGGAATCTCGCAGCCCTGTTCATTGGCGAGCCGGCGCACGGCATCAGCATCGAAGGGGTTGGGGATCACCGGGTGGGGGCGACCGCTCCAGCGTGACAGTTCGTCAGCCATGGCACGGGACACCAGGATCTCGCGGCCTGGGTATCTGCGTCTGGCTTCGATGCGGTTGCGCACTTTGCCAATTAGCCCTTTTCGGGCACGAAATCTGGCATTGCAGTCGCTGTGAATGATGGAGATGGCATGTTTGCGGGGGGCATGGCGATGGCCAACGCCATCGACCAGCACCAGTTGCTCGTCCGCGGCGGGTGTGAACTGGCGCAGCCAGTGTTTGTCTATCGCGGAAACCTGAGCCCAGGGCTGCCACAGTGCGGCATCGTCGGCGCTGAAGTCGCCAAGGCAGAGGATGTGGATCTGATGGCCGCGACCTTGCAGGCTTCGCCCCAGCAGCTGGGTGGCGAGCTCGGCACCGCCTGGCGCTAACTGACGAACAACAAACAGAAATTTCATTGCGCGTGGATCAGCGTTTGTCCTGCTCGTGGAATTCAAATAATTTGGCTTCCTTCATAAAAGCGTAATAAGCCTCCATGATGGACAAAATAAACCCACGTTTGCCGGAAAATACTTTACGTTGAAAAATATACTCTTTTATAAACACCAGCGGGAATATCAAGACTAATTTCGCCAGAGAATAACCTTTGCCTTTGGTATATTTCTCTTTCGCCTTCAATGTTGAATAAGTGTTATTTTTTGTGGTTATGGCTGATATTGAATCGTAACCATAATGATTGAAGGCCAGGTTGATAAATATCTCTTTGCCGTCAACAGTAGCACTTTCGTGCGCCATTCTTGAGCCGTCAAAGTGGGATTTCGACTTTTTATAGAACCTGTGGTTGTTGGCTTTTTTACTGAAGCGGGAAAGTGGCTCGCCAATAAAAATATCGTTGCGCCAAAAACGTACGCTGTCTGCTTTATCCTGAGTCATGATCTCTTCGAAAGCCGCCACCAGCTCTGGGGTGATGGCCTCGTCACCGTCGAGATTCAATACCCACTCGTGCTTGCAAAGTGACATAGCATGTTGTTTTTGTTTGGCATATCCAAGCCAGTCCTGATGATAAACCGTGGCGCCATATTCTCTGGCAATTTCCAGAGTTTTATCTGTGCTGCCAGAGTCCACCAAGATGATTTCATCCATGCACTGAACACTGGCTAAGGTTTTAGCCAGATGCTTCTCTTCGTTTTTGGTGATGATAAAAACGCTGATTGGCAGTTTCATGATGATCTCGACAGTTTAGGTTCAGGCTGCGAATTATATCATCAGTCTGTTGAATGTCTTGTTAACTCGGTTTCATTCCGCTACTGATGCCGAATAAAATGACATCTCTTATGGTAGAATCCCGCTCTTGTAGTTTATTGAGACTAAGACGAATGAAGTATAGCGTCCTGGTAATTAATTTGGATTCCAGCGTGGACAGAATGACGTCCATGGCCAAACAACTGGAAGACCTTGGCCTGCCCTATGAAAGGGTCAGCGCCGTGCGCGGCAGCTTGCTGTCGGCCGATGAAAAAGCGCAGGTATTTAACCTGGAAGCGAATCAGCGCAAGTACGACAAGATCCTCAATGACGGTGAAATCGGCTGCTATTTAAGCCATGTGCGCTGCTGGGAGCGTATTGTTGCCGATGAGCTGGATTTTGCGCTTATCCTCGAAGACGATGCGATATTAACGCCAGAAATCAAAGGCTTTATCGAAGCTTTGCCACGTTTGTCCAACGATTGGGACTACATCAAGCTTTCCCATGGCAGCAAAACCAAGGACACCCTGGAGACACTCGATTTAGGCAATGGCCTGAGCCTTTGCCGCTGTTTGAAGCTGCCCTCGACCACCACGGGGCAGTTTGTTTCGGCCAGCGGCGCGAAAAAACTGCTCGCGAGCGCCTATCCCATTGCCAGACCCATCGATATGGATATCCAGTATTGGTTTGAAAAGGACCTGCATTGTCTGGTGAGCCGACCGTTTCCGGTGCTGAATGGCGACTTTGGCAGTGAAATCAATAAAACCGCCGACAGACGTCAGGTTGAGCGCAACAGATGCAAACGTTTGTGGCAAAAGCTGTGCTATGAGCTGTCACTGCTCAAAAACCGAGGTAATATGGGCGCTCTGCCAAAGATTATTGAGCGATAGGAGCGCTGAGCATGCACACGAGAGCCATTTACCCGGGAACCTTTGATCCGGTCACCAATGGTCATGCCGATCTGATAGAAAGAGCGGCGAATCTGTTTAAGCATGTGATTATCGGAGTGGCGGCCAGCCCATCCAAGCAGCCACGTTTTTCACTGGAGAAACGGGTGGAGCTGCTGCGCAAGGTCACCGCTCATCTGGATAATGTGGAAGTGGTGGGTTTTACCGGGCTGCTGGTGGACTTCGCCAAAGAGCAGCAGGCCAGCGTGCTGGTGCGGGGCCTGCGTGCAGTTTCTGACTTTGAATACGAATTCCAGCTCGCTAACATGAACCGCCGCTTAAGCCCCGAGCTTGAGAGTGTGTTTCTCACCCCTGCCGAAGAAAACTCCTTTATTTCTTCCACTCTGGTGAAAGAAGTGGCACTGCATGGCGGCGATGTGAGCCAATTTGTGCACCCCGAGGTTGCGGCCGAGCTGCTGGCGCTGCCCCGTAAAAAGTAACAGTTAAAAAGGGATTTTAATGAAGTACTTGTCTTTATCTGCCCTGAGTCTGGCACTGCTGGCTTCCCAGGCGCAGGCCGCCCCCTGGGTGGATTCTTCCGATGTTTATCTCAGAGCCGATATTCAGGCGCTGGCTGATGCCGGGGTGATCACCATGCCGGTGAATACCTTTCCGCTGATGTGGGCCGGTATTGGCGTGGATCTGGGCAAGGCTGAGCCGTCGATGATGGCGCCGGATGTAGCTGCTGCCTACGCGCGGGTTAACTATTACTATCGTCAGGCGGTGGACAATCGCGGCAATACCCGTATCAAGGGCGCAGCCGCAACCGATGCGGCGCGGTTCCAGCATTACGGCAGCGATTACCGTGAAAAGGGCGAGCTGAAAGCCTCCCATGAATACATGGACAACCGCTTTGCCTTTAAGCTGTCGGCCACTGCCGCCTACGATGCGCAGGATGATAAAGACTTCCGCCTCGACGATTCCTGGGCGGCTGTAGTGCTGGGCAACTGGGTGATTTCTGCCGGTGCCGTGGAGCAGTGGTGGGGCCCGGGATTCGATACCGCGCTGCACAAGTCCAATAATGCCCGTCCCATGCCGTCACTGATGCTGAGCCGCAATAACGCGGCAGCCTTTGAAACGCCCTGGCTGTCGTGGATTGGTCCCTGGACCCTGACCACGGGCATCAGTTGGATGAACGATGACAGAGCGGTTGAAGATACCTTGCTGTGGAATTTTCGCGGCACCCTGCGCCCCATCAAACAGGTGGAAATTGGTGCCTCCTGGACGGTGCAGATGTGCGGCGAAGGTCAGGACTGTGGTCTGGGTACCTTCTGGGATACCATCTCCGGCGGTGGTGAATGTGCCGATGGTTCTGTGGACTGCGACCCTTCGTTGAATTCGCGCCTGGGTAACCAGATGGCCGGTTGGGACATCCGCTACGCCGACACCTGGTTCGATGTGCCCGTGGGCATTTACCTCGAGCGTACCTGTGAAGACTCCAGTGGCCCCATGCCATGGGATCTGGCGGACTGCGCCAAGATGGCCGGTGTTGATACCCGTTTTGGCTTTAAAGATCAGCAGTATAAGCTTTTCGTTGAGTACACCGACACCCTGGTGGCCTGTAGTGAAAACAGCAACAGTTTCAACTGCTTCTATGAACATTCAACCTATCTTTCCGGTTCGCGCTACTATCGCCGTTCGCTGGGTTCGACCTACGACAGCGACGCCGAAACCTGGGTGCTGGGCCTGATTGGCCAGTTCAGTGACAGCAAGGGCATCAGCGCCTACCTGCGTTATGCGCAGCTGAACAAGGACGGCGTCAGTACCGGTAATAAGTGGGCACCTCAGCCTGTGAAAGAAGACCTGCTGATGCTGGAGGTGTCTTATCGTCAACCGCTGCTGAGCGGTATGGTGACTCTGGGCGGCACAGTGTCCAAGTCAGACTACGAGCTCGACTCCAGCAATGATGCGACTGTATTTGGCAGCTACGAGTACCGTTTCTAATCGCCGAATGAGTGTTATCAAATCGTAAAAAGCGCGCCATCCGGCGCGCTTTTTTGTCATGTTTACGAAAGAAATCCCCCCTATCCTTTACGGCTTGCGTACGATATGCTGGCCATACGGCATACCGCCAAAAGGAGTTTTAGGTCAATGATTTCTGTGGTAATCCCCGCCAAAGATGAGACGGGAAACATCGGCAATCTGGTCAGGGAAATTGCCGCCGCCCTTCAAGAAGAACAAACATTCGAAATTGTCGTGGTCGATGATGGCAGCGGTGACGCCACCGGCCAGGAAGTGTTGGATGCCGCCAACGAATGCGGCTGCAATGCCCGGGTTGTGCGCCACAAAAACAGCACCGGCCAGAGCACCGCGGTGCATACCGGTGTGCTCAATGCCAAGGGTGACTGGATAGTGACCCTGGATGCTGACGGCCAAAACGATCCTGCCGATATTCCGGCGATGATAGCTGTGGCCAATAAGGTCACCAATCCGCACTTTTGTATCGCCGGTTACCGTAAAAACCGCAAAGACACCGCCTGGAAACGTTTTCAGTCCCGAGTTGCCAATAAGGTGCGCGATGCCCTGCTCAATGACGGCGTGCCGGACACCGGCTGCGGTCTTAAACTCTTCCCGCGGGAAACCTTTTTGCGTCTGCCGCACTTTAACCATATGCACCGTTATCTGCCCGCGCTGATCAAACGCCTCGGCGGCGAAGTGCATGTCAGTGAAGTGAACCACAGGGACAGGCAGGCTGGTGTGTCAAAGTACAACGCCTGGAATCGGGCCTGGGTGGGCATAGTCGATTTGATGGGGGTAATGTGGCTTATCCGCCGCGGCAAGGTGGCTGAAGTCGAGCGGATTGACGACCATATCCAGCCATGAAAACCCATCTTAAACGCCTCGGTAAACTCAGCCTGACCTTACTGGTGTTGCTGGCACTTATGCTGGCGGCCAGGGAAGGCTGGTTCGATCATCTCACCGACTCCAACTGGGTGGCCCGTTTTGTTAAAGAAGGCGGGGTGCAGGCCATGGCTGTGCTGCTGATGGCGGGCAGTCTGTTTACCGCCGTGGGCGGCCCAAGGCAGGCCATTGCCTTTGTTTGCGGCTTTGCCATGGGCGGCTTTTATGGGGCGCTGTTTTCCACGTTGGCGGCGGTGCTTGGCTGCCTGATGAGCTTTTACTTTGCGCGCCTGACTGTGCGAAGCAGTCTGCGTCGCCGCTTTGGCCACCGACTTGAGCGGTTTGAGGCGCTGATAGCCAGCAACACCTGGCTTAAGGTATTGATGATCCGTCTGCTGCCCGTGGGCAGCAATCTGCTGACCAATCTCCTGGCCGGTACCACCAAAGTTGGTGTGGGCGGCTTTGTGCTTGGCAGCGCCATTGGCTATTTGCCGCAAATGCTGATTTTCAGCTTTGCCGGTGCGGGCATTGGTCTTGCTGACCATGTGCAACTTGGGATCAGCATAGGGCTCTTTATTCTATCGAGCGCCATCGGCGCCTTCTTGTATCGCAGCCACCTCAAACGCCAGGTGGATGAATTGGCTGAAGAAGCATAGGGACGGGTATGGATTATCTGCTGGGCTTTTTTAAGGATGACAATAAACAGAGGGTGTTCTGGTCACTCTTGGTACTGACCACCCTGGTGATGCTGATTGGTATGGGGCTGCGCTCGCCCTGGCCTGCGGATGAGCCGCGCTTTGTGGAAGTTGCCCGTGAAATGGTAATGGGCGGCGAGTGGCTGTTTCCCACCCGTGGCGGCGAATTTTATCCTGATAAACCGCCGGTGTTTATGTGGGCCATTGCCGCCTGTTATGCGCTGATTGGTAATCTCAAGCTGGCATTTTTGATCCCCAATGCCCTCTGCGGTCTGATTACCGTGATGCTGGTTTACGATCTGGGTTGCCGCCTGTGGAGCGTGCGCGTGGGACGAAACGCCGCACTGCTGTTGCTGCTGGTGCCGCAGTTTTTGATGCAGGCCAAGAATGCCCAGATAGATGCCATGGTGGCCTGCTGGATCACCGTCGGTTGCTACGGCCTTATCCGCCACTTTGTGCTGGGGCCGAACTGGCGTTGGTTCTTTATCGCCTGGGGCTTTATGGGGCTTGGGGTGATTACCAAGGGCGTGGGTTTTCTGCCGCTATTAATGTTGCTGCCGCTGGCCTGGTATCGCTGGCGCACAGTTACCGGCAGGGCGCTGTTACCCCACAATGCCTGGTCGTGGAAGGTGGCAGCCGGTCCACTGGTGATGCTGGCGGTGATTGGCTGCTGGCTTATCCCCATGCTGCTGGCGGTGTGGCTGGATGCGACCCCTGAGCATCAGGCCTACATGCAAAATATCCTATTTAAACAAACCGGTGAGCGCTACGTTAACGCCTGGCACCATATCAAGCCCTGGTACTTTTTCGTGCTGAGCGTCATTCCCTGGCTGTGGTTCCCTTTGCCGCTGCTGGCCATCGCCCACGCTAAAAAACTCTGGCAACGGCTCAAGGCTGACCCCGTGGTCGCCATATTGCTGCTGTGGGTGTTACTGGTGGTGGTGTTCTTCAGCCTAAGCCCCGGTAAGCGTAACGTCTATATCCTGCCGGCTCTGCCCATGGCCTGCCTTGCCATGGCCGCCATGCTCGATGGCGAAACGCCCAGGCGTTGGTTTGAGCTATTGGTGAAGGGGCTGCTGTGGTTCCTCGGTGTGCTTGTGGTGCTGGTGGGCGTACTGGCTCTGGCGCATCATCCCAAACTGGCCGAGCGCCTTGCCGATTACACCAATGACCTGACTGGCATCGGCATCCTGTTTATCGCCCTGGGTGCTGCCTGGCTTGGGCTGATCTGGTGGCTCAGAAGCCGCTCATCCCTGCTGGGGGCGGGCGCCGTCACCCTGCTGGGTTGGTTGCTGATTGGCACCTTTGGTTATCCGATGCTGGACCCCATGCGCACCCCGCAGGCGCTGATGCAGCATACCGCCGATACCATAGGGGAAGATGCCGAGCTCGGGCTGGTGAAATTCAAGGAGCAGTTCATTTTGTTCTCGCCCATGTCGGTGACCCATTTCAGTTACCTGGCGCCGGTTGAAGAGCAGGAGCGCAACGCCTGGGCCTGGCTTGCCGAAGGCAAGGCCGCCGGAGATAAACGCTATCTGCTGATCCCCAAGGGGCCGGAACTGGACTGCTTCGACCTGTCACTGGGGCAGAGCATGGGCATAGCCCACAGGGATGAGTGGATGTTGGTGGACGAGAGGGCCATGAGCGCCGATTGCCCGGCGCCTGTGCGGCAATACAGATACCATACAGACCATCCCGGGCATTGGCTCAAGGACTGATTACTTCAGATACCAGCCCCAGGGCTCGCTCGCTTGATAACGGGTAACCTGCTTGGTTTCCAGGTAGTTGTGGAGGCCCCAGTGGCCAAGCTCGCGGCCGATGCCGGACTGCTTCATGCCGCCCCAGGGCGCCTGGCTGAAGGTGGGTTGAGAGCAGTTGATCCACACAATGCCGGCGCGCATGGTGTTGGCGACCCGGGCACAGCGGTCCTGATCCGCCGACATCACCGCCGCCGCCAGCCCGAAGCGGGACTGATTGGCGAGCTGCACCGCTTCGGCCTCGGTTTTGAAACGCTTCACCGCCAGCACAGGGCCGAAGATTTCGTCGCTCCACACGGGATGATTCAGCGGCGGCTCCAGCAGCACAGTGGGGCGCACAAAGTAGCCCTTTTCCATACCCGCATCGCCGCCGCAAAGCATCTCAACGCCATCCATGCGGGCCGAGTCGATAAAGCGCAGCACCTTGTGGTATTGCTCGCGGCTCACCAGTGGCCCCAGCAGTACCCCGGGTTCCATGCCGTTGCCGAGGGGGAGCTTGTCCGCTTCCTGTTTAAGTCTCGCTAGGAAGCGGTCGGCAATGTCGTGTTGCACCAGCAGTCTTGAAGTGGCGCTGCACACCTGGCCCTGATTCCAGAAGATGCCGAACATCACCCATTCCACCGCGGCTTCGATATCCGCATCGTCGAACAGGATAAAGGCCGATTTACCGCCAAGCTCCAGGCTGACATTTTTAATCTGCTGCGCCGCCGCTGACATGATTTTGCTGCCTGTGGGCACGCTGCCGGTGAAGGCGAGTTTATCGACCCCCGGATGGCGCGCCAGAGGCACCCCGGCCTCGACTCCAAGGCCGGTAACTATGTTGAGCACCCCCGCAGGCAGGCCGACTTCATCGGCATAGCTGCCAAGCTCCAGTGCCGTGATGGGAGTCAGCTCCGAGGGCTTGAGCACCATGGTGGCCCCGGCCGCCAGTGCGGGGGCGACCTTCCAGGCCGCCATCAGCATGGGGTAGTTCCAGGGAATGATTTGCCCGGCCACGCCAATGGGCTCGTGGCGGATATGGCAGCTGAAACGCGCATCCGGCAGGGGCAGCGGCGTGTCCTGCTGCTCATCGAGGGTTTCGGCAAGTTCAGCGTAATAACGAAAACAACCGGCGGTGTCTTCTATATCCCAAAGTGCCTCGGGCAGCGGCTTGCCGTTGTCGGTCACTTCCAGGTGGGCGAGGGTGTCCTTGTCGCGCTCGATGCAGTCGGCGATGCCGTTCAGTAGCGCGGCCCTGTCCTTGCCTGTGGTCTTGCGCCAGTCACCCTCGAAGGCATTGCGGGCGGCGTTGACCGCATGATTGATGTCTTCCTCGCTGCCGGCGGGGGCGCGGTGAAATACCTCTTCGGTGGCCGGGTTTATCACATCGAAGCCGCCGCCCAGATCCGGGCTGACCCACTCGCCATTGATATACAGATGCTCTTTCATTATGCATTCCTCTTGCTGCGGTTCAGGCCGCGGGTTTCGAGCAGTCTGGCCGAAAACAGCAGCGCCAGAGAGACACAGATGATCAGGGTGGAAATGGCATTCACCTCCGGGGTTACCCCGCGGCGAATGGAGGAGAAGATATAAATCGGCAGCGTGGTTTCACTGCCCGCCACAAAGAAGGCGATGATGAAGTCATCGAAGCTGAAGGTGAATGCCAGCAGGAAGGCCGCCAGAATCCCGGGGGTCAAATAGGGCAGAGTCACCCGCAGCAGGGTCTGACGCGGGCTGGCGTAGAGGTCGAACGAGGCCTCAATAAGCCGCTTGTCCATGG
Source organism: Shewanella khirikhana (assembly GCF_003957745.1). Classification (NCBI taxonomy): domain Bacteria; kingdom Pseudomonadati; phylum Pseudomonadota; class Gammaproteobacteria; order Alteromonadales; family Shewanellaceae; genus Shewanella; species Shewanella khirikhana. The sequence goes on from NZ_CP020373.1 coordinate 4,278,328, forward strand.
TTTCAAGTCGGGTGCGTACTATCACCATTACCAGCGCCATGGTGAACAGGCTGTGGGAGGCGACCACGGTCCAAAAGCCCATCTGCAATCTTGGGGCTTCGCCGAAGATGCCCGGCCAAATGGCTTCAATCACAGGGTTGGCCATATCGAACAGGGTCTTCATCGCCGACAGGCTGGCGATGCCAATCACTATGCCGGGGATGATAATGGCGCTGTAGGTAAGACCATCGACGGTGGCTCTGAGCGGCCCTTTCACATCTTCCAATGCCAGCACCGCCATGGTGCCAAACACGGTGGCGATAACCGCCGAGGTGAGGGCGATGCGCAGGCTGTTGTACAGCGCCTCCATCATAAAGGGGTTGTCGGTGACCTTGCCAAACCAGCTGACACCGCAGCACTCGAAGCTGGTGGCGTGGCTGCCGGCATTAAAGGCAAACACCACCACCAACAGGATCGGCGCGTACAAAAACAGGTAAACCAGGGTCGAGTAGCCTCTGAGCATTTTGAACTCCTAAATCGCGGCCAGGGCCTGACGGTCGTTGAAGCGCCTTACCAGCCGCAGATACAGGCCAATAATCACCAGCATCAGTGCCACCAGAGTCATGGCGATGGCGGCGCCAAAGGGCCAGTTGCGTGACTGCAGGAACAGATCCACCAGGGCATTACCGACAAAGAACACCTTGCCGCCGCCGAGAATGGCCGGAATAAGGAACTCCCCCATCAGCAGGATAAACACCAGCATCACTCCGGTGATGATGCCGGGCATCGACAGCGGCAGTGTTATCCGCAGGAAGGTCGACAGCCGGTTGCCGCCAAGGTCCGCCGAGGCTTCCAGCAGCCGCTTATCCAGCTTGTCGAGGGTGACAAAAATCGGGAACACCATCAGCGGCAAATAGCCGTAAATGATGCCAAGGGTGATGGCCCCCGGGGTGTTGAGCATCCGCACATACTCAAACCCTATGCCTTCGAGCAGCGCGGGCAGGCCCTTGCCGCCGAGAATATAAATCCAGGCATAGGTGCGGATAAGAAAACTGGTCCAGAAGGGCACTATTACCAGGGTCAGCAGCAGCGACTTCCAGCGGCTGGCCTTCACCGCCAGAAAGTACGCCAGCGGATAGGCCACCAACAGGCACCCGAGGGTGCCAAGTGGTGCCAGCACCAGCGTATTTTTAAAGGCCGACCAGCGCGCCCCCAGATTGGCGTAGTGCTCCAGGGTGAAGCCGCCGACATAACCGCCGGCGGGGCCGCGCTCGCCAACGCTGAACGCCAGGATCACGGCGATGGGCAGCATCAGCAGCAACAGGAACCCCAGCGAGGCGGGCAGCAGCATCAGTATCCGGGACTTGAGACCCGGCGCGACGAGGGCATGGCTGGCCATGGTTTTCTCCTTGGTTTTGCTTATCAGGCCGATTTAAAGCGGGCGATAAGCTCGGCGCGGTCCGGGTTTATCAGGGTGGCGGCCGCACCAAATTCCAGTGCCGACAGCAGCTCGGCGGCGGGGTACATGATGGGGTCTTCCAACATGGTCTTGGGCAGCAGGGCATCGACCCGGCTGTCGCCACTGGGGTAACCGTGGGCCAGAACCTCGGCAGCATTGGTGGCCGGTGCCAGCAGGTGGTTAATCAGGGCGTAGGCTGCATCCTTGTGCTCGGCGCTCTTGGGAATGGCGTAGAAGTCGCTCCACAGCTCGCCACCCTCGCGGCCGAGGATGTACTTCATTTCCGGCATGTCTCTGTGCAGCTGCGAGCCATCGCCGGTCCAGCACATGGACATCCAGGCATCGCCGTTTCTCAGTGGCGGCTGATAATCCGAGGTAATGGCATACAGGTGCGGCTTGCAGTCCAGCAGCAGCGCCTCGGCCTTGGCCAGCTCGGCGGGTTCACAGGAGTTGAAGCTGAAGCCGAAATACTTGAGTGCGTTGCCAATGGTGGTGAGCTGGTAGTCGTGCACTATGGTGCCGCCCGAGCCGTAGTCACGGGTCACGTCGAAGAAGTCTTTCCAGCTGGTCATCGACTTGATGCGTTTGCTGTTAAAGACGATGCCTGTGGTGCCCCAGTTTTTGGGCACGGCATAGACTTTTCCGTCGATAATGCCCTGCTCCATAAAGCGTTTCTCATAGGCCTCGGGGCGGAAGTTGGGCAGGCGGCTGACATCGAGCGGCTCGATAAGCCCGAGTTCGACGTAAGTGCTGATGGTGTAGTTGGTGGGCACAAACACGTCCCAGCCGGTGCCACCGGCCTGCAACTTGGCCAGCATCTCTTCGTTGGAGCCAAACACATTCACCTGCACATTGGCGCCGGTTTTGGCGGCAAACTCATTGAAATTCTTCGCATCGTGATAGTTGGGCCAGGTGGCCAGCGCAACCCGATCGCCTATATCTTTTTCACCGGCGCGGGCGGCGGCGCTCATCAGGCTGCCTGCCATGCCGCTGGCCATCACAGTGGTGGCCATACCAAGGCCGGTGACCCGCAAAAACTCACGGCGGCTGATGCTGCCTTTACGCAGCCGCTCAAGTTCTTTGGCAAAGGTGTTTCTGTCGATGTTCTTCATGGTCTGACTCCTTTCATGCCGCTGTGGCGGCGTTATTTTTTTCTCACTGCAAACATCGAGAATGTGAGTTAATACAAATCGTTATATTAAAGCGGCAGGGCGACTGCCTTGTCGGCGGCCCACTCCAGCGCCACCAGTTCACCGTGGTCCAGGGGCGCCTGGTCGCTGCCTTCGTGCAGACGAACCGTGAGGGTGCCGTGACGCTCAGAGGCCAGTTGGTACTCGGTCAGGTTGCCAAGGAATATCTGGTCGATAACCTTGGCCAGCTCCTGCGGCTGCCCCGAGGGCTTGCTGAGGCGGATATGGTCTGGCCGCACCGAAATGCAGCACTCGGCCCCCGGGGTGAGGGCGCTGGCGCCTTCACTGCTGCGACCCGCCAGCAGCACACCCTTGGGGGTTTTCACCGTGAGGGTATTGCCGTCGATGGTCTGAAGCTCGCCGAAAAACAGATTGGATTCGCCGATAAAGTCGGCCACATAGGCGCTGCCTGGGTGATCGTACAGCTCCCTTGGGCTGGCGGTTTGAATGATGCGGCCGTCCTTCATTACCGAAATCTGATCCGACAGTGACAGCGCCTCTTCCTGATCGTGGGTCACCATCACAAAGGTGATGCCCACTTCCCGCTGCAGTCTGAGCAGCTCGGTTTGCATCTCTTTGCGAAGCTTACGGTCCAGTGCCGCCAGCGGCTCGTCCAGTAACAGCACCTTGGGTTTATTCACCAATGCCCTTGCCAGTGCCACCCGCTGCTGCTGACCGCCGGAAAGCTCCCAAATCCGCCGGGTCTTGAATTGGCCCATACGCACCATTTCCAGCGCTTCATCCACCCGCTTGTCGAGCTCGGCTTTGCTGAGTTTGGGCTTGTGATAGGCCAGACCATAGCCGACATTGGCGGCCACATTCATATGGGGGAACAGGGCATAGTGCTGAAACACCATGTTGACCGGACGCTCAAAGGCCGGAATACCGTTCATGGGCTCGCCGTCGATAAAGACCTCGCCGCAGCTTGCCTGCTCGAAACCGGCAATCATCCTTAGTGTGGTGGTTTTGCCGCAGCCGGAGGCGCCCAAAAAGGAGTGGAATGCTCCCTTGGGAACCGAAAAACTGATGTTGTCCACGGCGTTCAGATCCCCAAAACGCTTGGAAACCTGTCTGAACTCTATGTCAAATTCATTCATCACATTTGCATCCGGTCATTACCGCCACTGGCTATGGCACTCAAGTATTAGCCAGCATAAGAGGCTGAAAATTATCGTTACATATCCCTGTAGGTATATTTTTTCTCCATAATTTTGCCGTTTTGCATTCCATATACGGACTCATTTTGTTAAGTATATTGAACGCTTAATGCTGACAGGAGGCGACCATGGAGGCGCTGACAGCCCCGCAAACCGAGAGATGGCCACTGCTGGAATGGGTGGAGGACATAGGCCGGGTATTTACCGGGGCGGCCGATGGCCAGAGTGCGTTGGAGCTGGTGGCCATGTTGAAGCGGGCCTGCGACTTCGACCACTGCGTGGTGTTTGCCTATAGCGGCGAAGAAGTGCCTTTATGCCTGTTTCATACCTTTTCTGCCGAGCAGTACCGTGATTTTGTCAGCGACTATCAGGCGGGCCCCTATCTGCTGGACCCCTTCTACAAGGCGAGTTACGACGCAGTGCCCGCCAATCTCTATGGCATTCGCGATCTGGCGCCGGACCACTTCTTCCTGAGTGAATACTATTTGTCGTACTACCGGCGGATGCTGCTGCGGGACGAGATTGGTTACTTCGGTGAGGCGGCGCCGGGGATCCGTACCGTGGTGTCCCTGATGCGGGCCGATCATCGTCAGCGTTTCGATGAAGCCGAAAAGCACAGATTGCGGCAGTTCGAACCTCTGGTGCGGGCCTTTGTGGCTAACCTGTGGCGCGACGGCCGCTTCGGTTTTGGTGAAAGGCCTGCCAAAGACAGCCTGCACGAACGGCTTGAGCAGGGGTTTCTGGAGTTTGGCAAGGAGCAGCTTACCCGGCGGGAGCAGCAGATTTGCCGCCTGCTGCTGCGGGGGCACTCGAGCGCGTCTATCAGTAAGGAGCTGTCGATTTGCGCCGGTACGGTGAAAATTCATCGTAAGAATTTGTACGCCAAACTGGGGGTGTCGTCCCACTCGGAATTATTTCTGGCATTCCTCGATTCGATTCGCAAAGACGGCTGATTTTCATAAAGCTTTTATTCAAATTACATCTCACTGACACAGGCCTGTGGTGTATTGGCTGTTCCGGCAGTGATTTCTGCCGGGAAATCACAATACCAATAACCATATGGACTGGAGATGCACACATGAAGAAGCATCAGATTTTGTTGTTTACCCTGATACTGTTCGCCCCCCACAGCTTTGCCGAGTCGCTCAAGGTGATGGCCTATAACATCATGCAGTTGAACGTGCAGGACTGGGATCAGGCCAATCGTGCCGAGCGCCTGCCCGGCGTGATTGCTGCCCTGGATGACAGACCCGAAGTGCTGTTAATCAGCGAAGCATTCAACAGCGAGTCGGAGCGCGCCCTCGCCAGGCTGGCGACGCAGTACCCCTACCAGACGCCAATCGTCGGCCTGGATTGCAGCGGCCGTGGCTGGGATGCCCTCAGCGGCAACTGCTCCAATTCGCCGGTGGTGATCCGCGGCGGCGTGGTGATTTTGTCGCAATATCCCATCATCAAACGCAAGGCCCACGTGTTTAACCACAGTCTGCAGGGCAGCTGGGATTACTATTCCAACAAGGGCTTTGCCTATGTGGAAATCGACAAGAACGGCGAGCGTTTTCACCTGATTGGTACCCATCTGCAGGCCACCCATGACGGCGATACGGCACAGGAACATCAGGTGCGCCTGGGGCAACTCGCAGAAATTCAGTCGTTTATTGAAGCACAAGCCATTCCTGCCTCAGAGCCTGTGATTATCGGCGGCGATATGAATGTGGAATGGAGCAAGCAGGATGAAGTGGCCGATATGCTGGCGGCAGTGCGCGGCGGCCTGCATTTTCAGACCCCGGAAATTGGCTCTTTCCCGGCCAAGTACAACTGGTTCACCAAGGCCAATGCCTACTACTTTGATTACAGCCTGGATTACAACGATACCCTGGATTACATCTTCTGGCATAAGGATCACAAACAGCCGCTGAATGCCCCTGAGATGGCGGTACGTTATCCCAAGGCGGCCGAGAATTGGTACTGGTGGTATCTCAAGGGCTACTGGAACCTGAGCAGTGGCCGCTACTACCACAACGGCTACTACAAAGAGCTGTCGGATCACTATCCGGTGCAGGTGAATTTCAGCTTCTGATCCTTTGATGAAGCCACAAAAAAGCCCCTTGCGAGGGGCTTTTTGATAGCTGCTATTGACTGCCGGGTTAATGCACCAGGATCAGCATGGTTCCTGCCACTGTCATGGCAGCGCCCAGCCAGGCGCCGATAGCCGGGCTTTTGCGGTACACCAGCCACAGCAGCGGCAGCACCAGGATCGGGCTGACCGAAGATAAAATTGCCACCAGTCCTGCGTTGCCATGTTTCAGAGCCTGCAAAATCAGCGTCATACCCAGCACCATCGACAGCGCGGCGTTGCCAACGGTCAGAGCCAACACCTTGGGCGTGGCCGGGCTCTTGGCTTTGGCCACCGAAAAGCCCAGTACCAGCAGGGCAAAATGCAGCCCAAAGGCGGTGCTCATGCGTACCGCCGAGGCGGCCACCGCATCTATGTCGGTTTCCATCAGGGGTTTGAGCATCAAAGTCGATACCGACTGACACAGAGCGGAGAGCAGCGCCAGGGCGATGCCGCGCTTGATCTGCTGATTGCCGCTCTCCCAGGCATGTTCTTCACCCTTGCGCTTGCCAAACAAGATGGCGGTCATCACGCCGCTTATCAGCAGCGAACTGCCAATCAGAGTCCAGCCCCAGAGGGTTTCACCGAGGAACAGATAGGCCAGCAGTGCCGAAAACAGTGAGTGGGTGGCAAACAGCACCCCGGCACGACGGGGGCCGAGGCGGTTCATGGCGGCAAACAGCGCCGTATCACCAATAAAGATACCTATGATGCCCGATACGGCCAAAAGCCACAGGCTATCGGGTGTCAGGGTTTGCCAGCTGCCCATCATCAGTGCGATAAGCCACAGCATCAGGCTGGCGCTCAGCATCCGCAGCCGGGTAAAGGCGAAGGCACCCAAATGGGTAGAGGCGGTGGCAGACATCAAACTGCCAACAGCCCAGCAGGCCGCAGCCAGTAGGGCGAGATATTCGTAACTCACGGGGTGACCCACTCTGAACAAAACCGCACACAGCACGGCAAAAGGAGCGCCATTATAGTGAGTCGGGCAATAATTCACCAGCAGCCGATGTGGGCATAGCATACTGGTGAATTTATAGCGTACAAATATTCACCCATTAATGGCATAAAATCATTATCAGCGGCGATATAGATGAATTTATTTACGCTGACACAGGGGGCAGAAAACCGTGGTGCGCTGACCAAGGCGGATTTCAGACAACAGATGCCCACATTCGGTGCAGGGCTGACCGCCGCGACCATACACATGCAGCTTCTGAGCAAAGTAGCCGGGTTTGCCATCGGCATTGGTAAAATCCTTCAGGGTGGTACCCCCTTGCTTGATAGCCTGGGCGAGGATGGCTTTCACCTCGGCGGTGAGCACCGTCAGGCGTTTGGCATCGACCTTGCCGGCTTCGGCTTCTGGGTGGATCCCGGCGGCAAACAGCGCCTCGTTGGCGTAGATGTTCCCCACTCCCACCACTATGGCGTTATCCATCAGGCACAGCTTGATGGCCTTCTTCTTGCCCTTGAGGGCGGCAATCAGATGCTCGGCGTGGAATGCCGATGACAGGGGCTCGGGGCCGAGTTTTTCCAGCAGCGGATGGGCTTCTTCCGGCAGTTCACACCAGAGCCAGGCCCCAAAGCGGCGCGGATCGTTAAACCTCAGTACCCGACCGTTTTGCATCACCAAATCGATATGGTCGTGCTTTTCTACCGGGGTGTCTTTGGGCAATACCCGCAGGCTGCCGGACATGCCCAGATGCACTATGCTGGTGCCGGCGTCTGTGTCGATAAGCAGGTACTTGGCGCGGCGGCGCACTGCGCGAATGGTTTGGCCGACGATACGCTGGGCGAGTTCAGGCACGGGCCAGCGCAGGCTGGCGTTACGCACGATAAGGGCTTCGACCAGGTTGCCTTCGAGGTGGGGGGCAATTCCCTGGCGGGTAACTTCTACTTCCGGCAATTCAGGCATGGGTTATTCCAGCTAATCAGGCAAAAATACAGTGGTGACAAAGATTCAGTGACTGGTGGCGAGCTTTGGCTCCAGTGCCAGCCGCAGGCTGGGCGGAACCAGGTACCAGTGGCCCTGGGGCGACTTGAGTATGCCGTCATCGAACATCAGCCACACCTGCGGCTCAAGTGTGCCAATACGAATAACCAGCTCTTTTGGATTCTTCGGCAGCTCAGGCGTTTTGCTCATGGGAGAGACTTTCACCTCAAGCCAGGCTTTACCCCAGCCTTCACAGTTGCTGACATCCTTATCGCAGGCAAACACGCCGCCTTTGCGCTCCAGCGCCAGCCCGTCCAATTGCAGGCCGGTCAGCGGCGTGGCGTCGTCAAACAGGGGCACGGCATCGTCCGGCAGGCTGTTCATTTGCCTGTCGAGCAGCGTCAGCACCGACACCATGCCGATGCAGGCGATAATAATGATGTTGTTCCAGGTGCGGCGCTTGATTGCCATAAAAATCTCACCCCATAAAAACACAGTGCCAGCGTTATGCTGGCACTCAGTGTATCACGGCTATTGGCGAAGGTTCAGCCGCCGGTGGCGTTCATAAACCGCAGGATTTGCACCTCTCCGGTGTCGAACCTGTGTTCACGGGGCTTAAGTGGCATGGCGGCGCTGATGGCAGCTTTAAGGCGCTCTATATCACCGGGATGCTGGCGCAGCACCGCCTTGAGATCCACCGAATGCTCGTTGCCAAGGCACAGCAGTAACCTGCCTTCCACGGTAACCCGCACCCGATTGCACTCGTGGCAGAAGTTGTGGCTGTGGGGAGAGATAAAGCCGATATGTATCGGGCTGTCACTCATGCGGTAGTAGCGCGCCGGACCGCCGGTGCGTTTGTCCGACAAACTGAGCGGATAGCGGCTTTCAATGATGGCCCGCACCGCGTCGCTGGATAAGTGGCGGGATGACTCCCGCTCATCCATCACTCCAATGGGCATCTCTTCGATAAAGGCAATGTCGAGCTTGCGGCTGCGGCAAAATTCCACCAGATCCAGCACCTCATCGTCGTTCTGGTCTTTTAAGATCACCGAGTTGATTTTGATGCGCTTAAAGCCGGCGGCTATGGCGGCATCTATGCCTGCCACGACCCGCTCCAGCTTGCCATTGCGGGTCAGCGCCGAGAAACGCTCGCCCTTTAAGGTATCCAGGCTGATGTTAAGCCGCTTAAGCCCAGCGGCCTTTAACGAGGGCGCCAGCTTGGCGAGGCGTGAGCCATTGGTGGTCATCGACAGGTCGTCGAGCCCCGGCAGACTGCCAAGCTGCTTTACCAGCTCTTCGCAGTCGGTGCGAATAAGTGGCTCGCCGCCGGTCAGACGAATTTTTTTCACCCCAAGTTCGGTAAAGGCGCGGCCGATAAGCGCCAGTTCTTCGAGGCTCAGTACCTGCTCCTTGGCCAGAAAGCAGGGGTCTTCTTCCATGCAGTAAACGCAGCGAAAATCACAGCGGTCGGTTACCGACAGGCGCAGATACTCCACTGTCCGGCCAAAGCTGTCGCAAAGGGTTTGCATGATGCGGCCTTAGAGTAAATCGGCGAATGGCTGAATGTAGACAGTGCTGCCCGCAGCCAGTTGCTCGTCGGGCTCGCCAATCACAATCAGGCAATTGCCTTTGACCATTGAACTGAGCATGCCCGAGCCCTGGGCGCCTGTGGTTTTCACATGCAGGCGGCCATCGTCACCAAGGCGGTAAATACCGCGGAAGAACTCGGTGCGACCGCTGCGGCTGCGCAGCGGCTCATCGGCAATGGCGGGGATGAATTTGGGGGCATAGTCTTTCTCGCCGGCAAGTTTGCGCAGTGCCGGCTGCACAAATTGCAGGAAGGACACCATCACTGCCACCGGATTGCCGGGCAGGCCGAAAAACAGTGCCTTGTCTATTTCACCAAAGGCAAGCGGACGTCCGGGACGCATGTTGATACGCCAAAAGCCAATCTGGCCAAGCTTTGCCAGCGCGGTTTTGATGTAATCGGCATCGCCAACCGATACGCCGCCGGAGCTTATCACCACATCGGCGCGGCTGGCGCCGTCTTGCAGTGCTGCCATCAGGCTCGCTTCGCTGTCTTCAATAATGCCAAGGTCGATGACTTCACAGCCGAGGCGTTTGGCCATGGCCTTGATGGTGAAGCGGTTGGAGTCGTAAATGCAGCTGGGCTTGAGCGGTTCGCCCGGCGCCGAGACTTCATCGCCGGTGGAGAACACAGCTACCCGTGGGCGGCGGTTAACCTTCACCTTATCAAAGCCAAGCGAAGCCAAAAGTCCTGCCGCAGCGGCATTAATGCGGCTGGCACCAGGCAGCGCCACCGCGCCTTCGGCAATATCTTCACCGGCAAGGCGTACGTGCTGCCCTATGGTCAATTTGCCCTGCAGGCTGACACTGTCGCCCTTGTCGTCGGCCATCTCCCGCGGCTGCACCGAGTCAGCCCCGGCCGGCAGCGGCGCGCCTGTCATAATGCGTACCGCTTCTCCTGCGCCGACAGTGCCATCAAAGCCGTGTCCGGCAAAGGAACTGCCAACAATGGACAGTGATTCTGGCATGGGGTCGCTAAAGCGAAAGGCAAAGCCATCCATCGCCGAGTTGGTTTGCTGGGGTACATCCACGGGGGAAATCGCATCTTTGGAGAGTACCCGGCCGTCCAGTTCATCGAGGGCGGCAAATTCGGTTTCTGTCACCGGCCGCACCCGCTCGAGAATGGCATCTATACCCTGACGCACCGACAGAGTTTTACTCATATCCGCTTCGCAGCCGCAGCTTGGGGCCAGTGGCAGTGCAGGGCAGGCCGGACGCCAGTTGCGAATATGGTTTTCGACAAAGTCGGCGATATTGCTGACGTTGTTGATATCAAGCCTCGGGGTGTCGCCAGGCAGTATGGTGTCGTCGCAGCAGGCTACCGCCAGAATGTTGGGATCTTCAGTATGAATAAACGGCTTGCCGTGGGCGGCGCGGTGCAGTTCCACCTTGGGCAGGGCGAGCTTTTTAAAGCCTTCCACCAGCACTATATCTACCTTGTCGGCTTCGATTTGCTTAAGCAGGTGGGTGAGTTCTGGGTCTGAATCGCGGGGATCTTCGGTCATCAGTGCCCAGCGCACATGGGAGGCCACCAGCATCTGGCGGGCACCGGCCTTACGCAGCTCATAGCTGTCTTTGCCGGGCACATCCACGTCGAAGTTGTGGTGGGCGTGCTTGATAACCGCGAGCTTGAGGCCGCGACGATTGAGCTCTGGAATGAGCTTCAGCAGTAAGGTGGTCTTGCCGGTGCCGCTATAGGCACAAAAGCCCAGCACAGGAATGGGCAGCGGATTGTGGAAGGCTGTGGTCATGCTCACCTCTAAAAAATCACTGAGTCAGCGCCTGGGTTAATTGTTCTACTTGCTCTGGCGTATTGACGTTTACAAAGGCGTTTGGCTGGTCGACAAAGGACTCCACCGCCACCTTGTGTTTGGCGTACCAAAAATCGATTTTGCGCTCACCGGCATCCAAAAATGCCTTCATTGAGTCACGCAGCGCTGGCTTGAGCAGCATGACTACTGGCTGCTCGTACTCGCCATCGCTGGCAACGGCCACATCGGCGTTGTTGGCGTCCATGGCGGCCTTGAGTCTTGGCACCAGATCCCTTGGCAGGCAAGGGCAGTCGCAGGGCACCACCAACAAGAGGTCGGCCTGGGTTTTGCCCATGGCGGCTACCATGCCGGCCAGCGGGCCCAAAAAGCCGCTGTCATCGTCGCCAAATACGGTATCGGCGTAGTCAGCATAGCGACTTTGATTGCGGTTGGCGTTGATCAGGATCTCCTTAACCTGCGGCCGGATGCGATCTATGGCGTGTTCAATCATGGGTTTGCCGATTAATTCGACAAGTCCCTTGTCCTGGCCGCCCATTCTTCGGGCCTGGCCACCGGCAAGGATCACGGCATCAATTCGCAAGGACATAGTGGGTTTCCTGTGAAGGTTGAAAACGAATATCGAGGTCGGTGGCGATGCGGCCATCCTGAATCAGCCAGCGGCTGTTGCACAGCGCCGTGAGCTGGCCGTGCTGATGGCTGGCAATCAAAAGCCCGGTGCCATCGGCTTTCAGCTGGGCGGTCATGGCCTGCACCAGCTCGCGGGACTCCTTATCCATATTGGATACAGGTTCATCCAGCATCAGCAATTTGGGTTTCAGCAGCCAGGCGCGGGCTATGGCAAGGCGCTGACGTTCACCGCCTGACAAATGGCTCGCCTGACTCTGGGCCAGGTGGCCAAGTTTGGCCATCTCCAGCGCCTGTTCGATGCTGGCGCTGACTGACGCGTCGCGCACGCCCATTTTCACCGCCATGGTCAGGTTCTCGGTGACAGTGCCGTCGAACAGGTACGGGTGCTGATGCAGATACACGGCGCAGCCGTGAAGCTTGTTCTTTTGCCAAAGCCCCTTGGATGGAAAGCCTTCGGCCGTCACGCTACCGCTGCTGGGGGCTTGCAGACCAGCGAGGATTTTCATCAGGGTGGTTTTGCCGCTGCCATTGTCGCCCATCAGGTAGATGCAGTCGCCTTGGGCGAAGGTGAGGTTGGCCCCGGCAAACAAGTGTCGCTGCTGGAACTTCATGCCCAGTTCCCGGGCGATGATGCTGGCCATCAGTGACTCCTTACCTGGTTTTTGCCGCGCAGACTTCCGAGGGCAAAGTTCATAATAATCGCCAGAAACAGTAATACCAGCCCCAGAGCGATCGCCTGGGCAAAGTCGCCTTTACTGGTTTCAAGGGCAATGGCGGTGGGAATGTTACGGGTGACATATTCGATATTGCCGCCCACCATCATGGAGCAGCCCACTTCGGTGACGATGCGGGAAAAGGCCGCGATGACCGCCAGCAGCAATGGTCCACGCAGCTCACGACTGACCATGGCAATGGCCCGTGGCAGCGAGGCGCCAAGGGTGAGGGCGGTTTCCCAGGCGCGGCGGTCGACACTGGTAAAGGCGGCCTGGCTCATGGCAATCAGCACAGGGGCGCAGATCAGCATTTGCCCGAGGATCATGCCCTTTTGGGTAAACAGCCAGCGCAGGTCGCCAAGGGGGCCCATGCGGGTCAATAGCAGGTACACCAGCAGCCCAATCACCACTGTGGGGATGGATTGCAGGGTTTGCACCAGATTGAGCACAAAGTTACGGCCTCTGAACTGCTTAAAGGCGAGCACAAAGCCCAGCAGCACCGACGGCACCAGGGTGATAAGCAGTGCCGCCAGCGATACGCTGAACGACACCCAAATGATGGACCAAACGTCCTTATCGAGGGAAAACAGCAGGCCAAGCGCCTGCTGTATCAATGCGAACCAGCCTTCATTCATTGACGATAGGTAGCCTTGAAGAGTTGCTCTCCCTGTACCTTGAAGTCATTGATCATCTTCTGTCCTTCGGCGCTGATCAGCCAGTCACTCAGGGCCTTGGCACCCTTGTGGTTCAGATTGGGGTACTTGGCAGAGTTAATCAGGATCACCTGATAGGGGTTGGCCAGGGTGGCGCCGCCATCGAAGTCGACATCCAGATCCAGCTTGCCCTTGTAGGCAATGTAAGTGCCACGGTCAGACAGGGTATAGCCCTGCATTTCGTTGGCCATCAGCAGGGTTTTGCCCATGCCCTGACCCACAGAGGTGTAGCCTTTGAAGTCGGGCTTTACGTTGGCGGCTTGCCAGATTTTCAGTTCTTTCTTGTGGGTGCCTGAGTCGTCACCGCGGGAAATGAAAGGCACGCCTGAGGCGGCGATTTTGCTGAACGCTTCTTCGGCGTTGGCACTGCCTTTGATTTTGGCAGGGTCATTTTTGGGGCCAAGCACCACAAAGTCGTTTTCCATGATGCCGCGCGGCTCGGTGCCAAAACCTTCTTCCACAAACTTGGCTTCGGCCGATGGCGCGTGGGTCATTACCAGATCCACATCGCCCTGACGACCCAGGGCCAGCGCCTTGCCGGTGCCGGTGGCAATAACCTGAACCTTGTAACCGCTCTGGGCTTCGAAGGTGGGCAGCAGTTCTTTCAGCAGGCCGGAGTTCTCGGTACTGGTGGTGGTCGCCAGTTTAATCACTTCCTCGGCCTGAACCGGGTAAATGCTGATAAGCGTTGCGGCCAGTGCGGCGCCCAAAAGGTGTTTGGTACTGAACATGGTTTCTCCTTGGCTTTTTGTTAGCCTTTAAAAATGGCCCGGCCTGGGGTCGGGTTGCTATTCCTGCTGCTTGTAGCAATTTGGGTGCCAAGGAATATATAGCGATTTGCTTCACAGTCCCCGGAACAAAGTGTGAGGCAGCTCGCAAGTGTGGCAAAAACCTTCAGACAAATTGTCCCAATGGCCATTTTGGGTGGTCCATACTGACCTATCGGCCACCTCACGGTGATAGAATGACCACATATTGCGTCAAAATGTCCAGAAGAAGACAAGATGAACCAGAACGAAGCTGCCAAACCACTGCCTACTGCTGTCTCTGTGCTGATTGTTGATGATGAGCCGGGGATGCGTTCCTTTCTCAATAAAGCCCTGTCGAAGAAGTTTGCTCTGGTGGAAACCGCCGGCAGCGTCGAAGAGGCTGAGCAGCTTCGCAGCCGTTGTCATTTTGATTTGTTGATTGTGGATATTCGCCTGCCTGGCCGCTCAGGTATCGATTGGCATGAGGCGCTGGCCGACGAAGAGCGTCGCTCAGACATCATTTTTATGACCGGCTATGCCGACATGGAAGTGGCCATTCAGGCGCTGCGTGCCGGTGCGTCTGACTTCATCATGAAGCCGTTCCACCTCGAGCAGATGCTGAAAGCCGTGGACAGGGCCATAGAGCGGCGGCTGCTCAAGCGCGAAAATCTGATGCTGCGCCGTGAAGTGTCCATTGGCTATTCCTCCAGCATCATCGGCAACAGCGAAGCCATGCAGGAAGTGAAATCCATCATCGCCCGGGTGGCGCCCACCAATTCTGTGGTGCTGATTGAAGGCGAGTCCGGCACCGGCAAAGAGCTGGTGGCAAGGCAGCTGCATCAACTTTCCGGCCGTCAGGGGCCCTTCGTGCCGGTGAACTGCGGCGCCATTGCGCCTGAGCTGCTCGAAAGCGAACTCTTTGGCCATGCGGCGGGTTCCTTTACCGGCGCCAAGGGGGCGCGGGAAGGCCTGTTCAGCTTTGCCTCCGGCGGCACCATATTCCTCGATGAAATCGGCGAAATGCCACTGAAGATGCAGACCGCGCTGCTGCGGGTGCTTGAGCAAAAAGCCATCCGCCCGGTGGGCAGCGAAAAAGAAGTCTCTATCGATGTGCGGGTGGTGGCAGCCACCAACCGTAAGTTGGCCGATGAGGTAGAAGCGGGCAACTTCCGCCGCGACCTCTACTATCGTCTTAACGTTTTGGAAATCCGTATTCCGCCGCTTAGGGAGCGCCCTGAGGATGTGGTTGAACTGACCCATCACTTTACCCGTATGCTCGGTGCCGAGCTTGGCGTGCGCGAGCTGGTGTGGAGCCATGAAGACCTGACCAAATTGCAGCAGCACGAATGGCCGGGCAACATCCGCGAGCTGCGCAACATGATTGAGCGCTGCATTCTGCTGGGCAAGCCGCCGGCGGAATATTGGAAGCAAACCACCAAGGCGCCCGATCCCGGTCAGTTTGGCTATCCGCTGGAGTGGCCCCTAAAGGACGTGGAAAAACACCATGTGCTGGCGGTGGTTGAAGCCCACGCCGGTAATAAGTCGGCGGCTGCGCGTGAGCTTGGGGTATCGCGTAAAACCCTCGATCGTAAATTCAAGGAATGGTTCGACCTGGATGCAGGCCCGGGCGAGGAGGACTGAGCATGTCGTTCTTCACCCAGCTTTTTGGCGTTGACTGGCGCCAGATGCAGGCCAAGGTGCGCTACCGCATCCTGATCCTCACCTTACTGCCCATTCTGCTGACTCTGGTGAGCCTGGTGTTTATCACCATCTACTGGAACATCAGTTACACCGGCCAGCAGTTGTTTATGAAGGTAAAGGCCGACCTCACGGTAGCCAACAACACCCTCGAACAGGTGCAGCTGCAGCAGGAGAAACAACTCGAAACCCTGCTGGGCTCCTGGGAGTTTCAGAACTATTTTCGCGCCCAGTTAGCGGGTAACGATGCCATCATTCCCGAGTTCAACGAGTATCTGGCCCAGCGCAAAGAAATCATGGATCTGGATTTTCTGCGACTTGTGAGTGTGGAAAAGGCCGCTGCCGACCCGGATCTGCGACTGATGCTGCCCAAGGTACATGAAGGCAGTGCCTATTCCGGGCTGATGGTGTTGTCTTCGGCGCGGCTGGCGCGACTGGATCCTCTGCTAGCCGACCGTGCCCGACTGGAGATCCTGCCCACCCTGCGTGCCGATGCCCCGGACCGCGAAATTGAAGACAGAGGCATGCTGAGCCGCAGCCTGATGCCGATTGCCGACAACAGTGGCAAGGTGGCCTGGTACCTCGATGGCGGCCTGCTGCTGAACCGCGACACCCGCATTGTCGACCATATCCGCGACCTAGTTTACGACCAGGGCACGCTGCCGGAGCGCTCTATCGGCACAGTGACCATCTTTATGGACAACGTACGCATCAGCACCAACGTACCGCTGCACTTCTTCCCCCGCGACGGCGAAGACAAGGGGCGGGCACTGGGCAGCCTGGTGTCTGAGGAAGTGCGCCACAAGGTACTGACCCAGGGGCAAACCTGGGTGGACCGCGCCTTTGTGTACAACGACTGGTTTATTTCGGCCTATGCGCCGCTGACCGATATTCGTGGTCAGCGTATCGGCATGATTTACACAGGTTTTTCCGAAGCGCCCTTTATTCATAACTACCTGCTGAACATTATTGAGTTGGGCACCATTTTGATGCTGGTTCTGCTGGTGTCGGGCATGCTGGTGTATCGCGGCGCCTACAGTTTACTGCAGCCCATTGAACGTATTCACCATGTGGTAAAGGCGGTGCAGTCGGGCCGCAACGTGCGCATTGGTGAATTGGGGCTTGAGAAAGACAATGAGCTGGCCAATCTGGCCGAGCAGTTCGACCGCATGCTGGATTTGCTGCAGCGGCGCAACACCCAGATCCAGTCCGCTGCCGAGCAGCTGGAATTGAAAGTAGAAGAGCGAACCCGCAGTCTGCAGGAAAAAACCGAAGAGCTGCAGCGCAACGTGGCGCTGCTCAACGAAACCCGGGCGCAGCTGGTCACCAACGAGAAACTCACCGCCCTGGGTGAGCTGACCGCCGGTATTGCCCATGAAATCAATAATCCCACTGCGGTTATCCTTGGCAATATGGAGCTGCTGCGGGCCGAACTTGGCGCCGATGCCGGTCGGGTCGAAGAAGAAATCGATTTGGTGATTGAGCAGGTGGGGCGCATCAGCACCATTATTCGCAGCCTGCTGCAATACAGCCGTCCGGGCGAGTTCAATGCGCCGCTGGAGATGCATCAGATCACCCCCATCATCGAAGAGATGCTGGTGCTGGTACGCCACTCCATCAAGCGTCAGGAAGTGGTGCTTATTCAGGAGCTGAACGCCAGTTACCCGGTACAGGTGAACCGGCCGCAACTGTTGCAGGTGCTGATTAATCTGGTGGTTAACGCCGCCCATGCGATGGACGGCAAGGGCCGGATCTGGATCCGTACCTACGATTGGGTGGTGCGTGACGAGCCCATTGGGGTGCGGATTGAGATTGAAGATGAAGGATGCGGTATCGCCCCGAGCAGCTTGGGCGCATTTTCGACCCCTTCTACACCACCCGCAGCGATGGTACCGGCCTCGGCTTGTCCCTGAGCTATGGCATCATCAAACGTATCGGTGGCACTATCGAAGTGAGCTCGACCCAGGGCAAGGGCACCATGTTTACCATCGGCCTTTATCACGAGGCGCGGGAAGACAGGGGGCAAAACCCCTACGAAGGCCTGATGTTGGGCGGTGCGCAAATCCACTGAATAGCCTGATGCACAAGCGAAAAAAAACCGGATCCTCGGGGGATCCGGTCACAAGAGTGTGTGAGCAATGTCGTGCATGTTAACTCAGAGACACCAGCCCGAATTACCGGTTGGGGATGAGTTTGGAACGCAATTAAATAATAATCATTCTCATTTAATTTGCAACCCCTGTTTATCGCTATTTCCCATCTTTACATTCCAGTCGCAACGTAAAGCAGCTTGAGCCTGGCGGCTTTCTGTCGCTATAAGCCCTTGAGGGCGGTATGTGGCTGCTCCGGTAGCCAAACTGGTGCTCTTGCTTAAATCCACGAAAGTTTCGATAACCCCCCGAACAGTGTGCTTCAGCAAGCTCGTGTGCAAGCGTGAGTCAGCACTGGCGGTTTAAACCTGTGTTGGCTGGTGACTTAGGGTGTACGCAGTGAAGGGCTTGTGTAAGCGGCCTGTTTAGCGCTGGCAGGATGCAGATGGGGTTCAGGTGCGGCAGTTGTGGGAGTTTGGCGGGCGGCAGATAAAAAAAGAGCCGGGCTATGCAACCCGGCCACCAAATAGAGTGTGTGAGCAATGTCGTGCTTTGCAAACTCAGGAACACCATAACCCGAAGAATTCGCTTCAGTTAAGGATGAGTTTTGGAACGCAAGTTAACGATAATCATTCTCAATTGTGTTTGCAAGTGGTTTTTGCAATATTTTTAAACCAGAGCTTTTTGCAGACTGATCTTCTGCTCCGCCAGAGACACGCCTTCGCCTTGAATGGCAGCAATCTGATAGCGGTTTTGCACCAGCATCGACAGCATGGCCGGGAAACTGTTGCGGGTCTTCACCTTCAGCAGGCTGTAACCCTGTTCGCTGGCCCATTGCTCCTGGGTCAAAAGCATGGATTGCGCCAGTCCCAACTTGCGAAAATCGGGCAATACGCCACCCAGCCAGCTGTAAAACTCGCCCGGTGATTTCTCATAACCCAATTTGAAACCAGCCAGTTCGTCTTCAACGTAGCACAGCAGCAGCAGCGCCGGGGCGGCACCAATGCGCTCGAGCATGGCTTCGGCGCTGACGGGCTTATCGAATTCAGGGATGCTTTGCATCAGGTTCGCAGCCAGTTGAGCATCGGCCAGGGTGAACTGGGTAATGGCTTGAATGTGAGTGGAGTACATCAACTTCTCCCGCAGAGTAAAGGCCGTTACCTGAGCAGCGGCCGAACAAAAAACGGCCGCATTATAACAGGTCTGGCCAGTTGCATCAGCAGTATTGCTGCGGTTTCTCTGTGGTGAGGATCTTATCCTGCAACACCCGCAGCAGCACGCCGTAGGCGGGCAGGAACAAACCTATGCTCACCAACAGCTTGAAACCATAGTCCACGGTGGCAATTTCCACCCAGTGCTCGGCCATAAAGGCGTCGCTGGAGGCGTAGAAGGCTACGCTGAAAAATACCAGGGTATCGAGCAGGTTACCGGCAAAGGTTGAGGCGGCAGGCGCAACCCACCAACGGCGGCTCTGGCGCAGGCGGTTAAACACCCGGATATCCATCAGCTGACCAAACAGGTAGGCCGCGAAGGACGCCAGCGCAATGCGGAATACAAAGCTGTTGAATTCTGCCGCTGCGCCCAGACCTTGCCACAGGCCCTGATGGAACAGCACGCCCATAAAGTAGGAAATCAGCAGTGCGGGCACCATGGCGCGAAAAATAATCCGCCTTGCGGCCTGCTGGCCGAAGATGCGCACGGTCAAATCGGTCGCCAAATACACAAAGGGAAAGCTGAAGGCGCCCCAGGTGGTATGGAAGCCAAAAAGCTGAAAAGGAAGTTGAACCAGATAGTTACTGGCACTGATCACCAGAATATGAAATCCGGCAAGCAGGAAAAGAGCACGCCGATACTGGGCGCTTGTGAGTTGCAAATTCATATTGTGACCTTTTTAGTTGGGCTGGCGGGGTGAGGGAACCCGCAATAAAACAGGAGCGCAGGGCAAAAGCCCGGGGCCGGTTAAATAGTCGACGAGTTTTTACTCAATATCTCGCCGGGCTGCGCATTATAAGAATGGCAGCGAACAACGCAAGGGGAAAGCGCACAAAATCATCATTCCGGCACCAATCCACTACACTTAGTCAAATGGGGTCCATCGGCGAGTGGGGGCCAAATGCCCATATCAGTAAGAGCCTTAACCTGTAGCATGCTGCTGTTTTTCAGTGCCTTGGCTAATGCAAAACCTGTAGAAATCCGGGTAGTTACCGCTGCATGGTTGGGGTACGCCGATACCCGGGGTGAGGGTTATTACTTCGAAATTCTCAAACGGGCATTTCCGGCCCCCGAGTGGGAACTCAAAATCACAGTGGTGCCCTTTGCCCGCAGTATTCAACTGCTGACCCACGAGCGGGCCGACGTAGTGCTGGGGGTGTATCAGGGGGACTTGCGCCGTGGCTCATACAGCCAGTATGCGGTGGAGCTGGATCAGGTGGATATCGCGCTCACCCCCGCCATGGCCCGCGACTGGAAAGGGCTGGAGAGTTTGGCGCTGCGAAAGGTGCAGGCCTATCTCGCCTATGGATTCGACCGCATTATTCCCCACACCATGTATTACGAAGAAAGCAGCAGCCTGGTGGATATGCTTGAGCGTCTCAACGAGGGCCGTATCGACGCGGTGCTGGACTATCGTCCGGGGCTGGAAGCCGCCACCCGCCGCCTGGGCAAGCCGGTTAACTACGTGATTATGGATAATGTGCTCAGTGCCGAGGTGTACTTTGGCTTCGCCGATACCCGCTTTGGCGCCTCGCTGAAAGTGCATTTCGATGAAGCCCACAAACAGATGATCAACGATGGCATACAGGATCAGCTGTTCAGACAAACCCAACAGGCGCTGGGGTTGGAAGATTAAAGCTCCACCAGAATCGACAAAATAGTCGCCAGTTTATTGTCCAGCTCCTGCCACTCAGCTTCGGGATCTGAGCCCGCAACTATGCCAGCACCGGCAAACAGATTGATACGGCCGGGTTCAATCAGCGCGCTGCGAATAGCCACCGAAAACTCACTCTCGTGTTTGTTCAGATAACCACAGGCTCCGGCATACCAGCCGCGGTTGTAGCCTTCCTGCTGGCGGATAAAACTCATGGCGCTGTCCCGTGGCAGGCCGCCAACGGCCGGGGTGGGGTGCAGTGCCAGCAGCAGCTGAAAATCGTTCACACCGGGGCGCAGCTCGGCGCGGATAGCCCGGTGCAGATGCTGGATGTGGGGCAGTTTGAATATCCGTGGCGACTCTTCGGCACCCACGTAATGACTCAGCGGCGCCAGATGTTCCACTATGTGCTGACGCACCAGCTGATTCTCGTGGCTGTTTTTGCTGTCATCCAGCAGTGCATTGGCCAGGGCTTCATCTTCTTCCGGGGTAATACCGCGCAGCGTGGTGCCGGCCAGCGCCTCGGTGAACAGCTCCTGCTGGCGGCGTCGATACAGGCGTTCGGGCGAGCAGGAAATAAAGGTGCGCTCGGGGGAAAACTGAAACCCAAACTGGAAACTTGAAGGGTTGCGCCCCTGCCAGCAGGCGAGCACCATCCAGGGATCCACAGGGTCGTTGATTTCCAACTGTGACAGCCGCGACAGCACCACCTTGGGGGTGTGCTGATTGAACTTGTCGGCGGTCACCTGCTCAACCAACTGCTTCCAGCGTGGAAACTCAGGGTATTCGCTGCGGCCAAGCAGACTCACCTTGCCCGGTGGTGGCAAGGGTCTGGGCTTTTGGATTTGCGCCAGCACATTCAGTGCCGCCTGACACTCATCTTCCCGCGACTTACCTTCAAAATTCAGGTTCAGCAGCAGTACAAAGTCTTTGCCACTGCGTCTGAGCTCAATCCGTGGCAACACAAAGCGCGCCCGGCCAAATTCGGGCCAGCTTGCCACTTCGCGATCAAATGCCACCCCGCCGTAATAGCGGATGTTTTGGTTGCGGCTCAAATCCCGCTGACGCTGATAGATTTCGGCCAGGCTGTGGTCTGTTACCGGGCTGTCGAAAAAGAAGTCTGCAGCCACGCCAATGGCGGCCACTTCCTCTTCTTTATCGCGGCCATGCCAATAAATACGCGGATACACGGCCTGCGATGCCAGCCAGGAGATCAGCGGCAAGGCGTGCACGGTCTCGGTCAGCTGAACCAGGGGCTCACTGCTCGGGGCAAGGCGAAGGCGCTGAATTTTGGCCTCGAGGGACAGGCGTGCCTCGGGCAGCGACATGACTGACAAAAGGGTCTCCGGTAGTGATGCAACACACTGCTTTTATTGTTGTTCGTCCAAACTTAAAGAGCATGCTGGCCGGTGTCAATCGTCAGGCGTCCAAGGTGTGAATCCGGCCGAAAAGCTAAATGAGCAAATGCTGATTTTGTGCGTTGCCCGTCACTTTGCATCGCTTGTGTGATCTGCCCCCTTTTGACCCTGTGCCGATTTCAGCGTCGGACAAAATGTCCCAACGGGACTTTTCGGCTTCGGACAAATGCAAAATATGTCGATCGAAGGCGTATTTTGTCATTCTTTTGCTTGAGACTCGGGTGCCAGGTCTTTGAAATAGTGGAATTCGTATGCCATTCCAACAACAAAATGACTGTATCCAAGCCTTATTTTTGCCTTTCTTTGCTCACGCTTGCTGTTACCTCCGGGCTGGCCCACGGTGCCGACACCCGCGACCCCTTATTGAACGTCGCTGAGGTTGTGGTGGTGCGCGGCGAGCAGCCCACTGCCGAAGCCATGGCCACCACCCATTGGCGCATCGATGCCGACGACATTCGCCAAAGCGGCGTGGCTTCATTGGATCAATTGCTGGCCACAGTGCCCGGCATTCATGTGCGTACCGGTGGTGAAGGCACGCCCCGTATCGATATCCGTGGTCTCAAGACTCGCCATGTCACCTTCTTAATCAATGGCGTACCAGCCAGCAGTGCCGCCGATGGTCAGTTCGACCCCAGTGTGATCCCAACCAGCCAGATTGCCGCGGTGGACGTGTCTGTAGGGCCATCATCTGTGCTTTACGGCGTGGGCGGCGCGGCCGGGGTTATCAATGTGATCACCCGCAGCGGCGCAGACGCCGGTGTGAGTGGTCGCATGGAACTGGCTGAGAACGACACCTTTAACGCCGACATGGCGCTGGGTGGCAGCGGTGAGCGCTGGCAGGGTTTTGTCAGTGCTTCCCGGCAGAGCCGCGACAGTTGGCCCTTGTCTGACGATTATGCCGGCGCACCGAATCAGCCCAAGGGCGATCGCCTCAATGCCGACAAGGAAATCGACAGCTTTTATGGTCAGGGAAATTACTGGCTTTCTGACCGCACCCAAATTGGTGCCAACCTCACGCTGCGCCAGGGCGAGTGGGGCAAGCCAGGCCGCGACGGCAGTGGCAGCGGCAAAGCCAAATTTGAACGGGTTGATGACTTTAAAAACACCAGCGCCCAACTGAGCCTTGCCCACCAGTTTGACGACGTATTCACCCTGCGGGGTTATGGCTATTTCAATCGCACCGAGACTCTGGAAAGTGTCTACAGCGACGGTAAGTATGACACCCTGACCCAGCGCCAGCGGGGCGAATCCAGGGTACAGGGGCTGAACCTGCAACTGATCAGCGAACTTGGCAGCCGCAGCCTGCTGACCTTCGCCGCCAGCGCAGAAGAGCAGCGCTGGGATGAAGTGTCTGAGCAGTTTGGGTCAACCGATACGGGTAGCGGGTCCGGCACTGGCTCGGGTTCTGGCAGTGGTTCCGGCGGTGGTTCTGGCAGTGGCGGCGGTTCAGGCAGTGGTTCTGGCGGCGGTTCGGGCTCAGGCAGTGGTTCGGGCTCGGGCAGCACAGCTGGCGTTACTGGCTTTGATGACAACGCCTGGCTCTACAGCCTGGCGGCGGAATATCAATATCAGGCAGATGCCTGGGGGGTCACCCTTGGTGGTGCCTGGTATCAATATGATGGCGAGCAGTCGGTGGATGAGCCTGCTGCCATGGCGGCCCTGTATTGGCAAGCGCTGGAGCACACCCGCCTGAGCGCCTCGGCGGCGCGCAAGGTGCGCTTTCCGACCATGGAAAACCTGCACTCGCTCTCCGCTGGTAACGCTGATTTGACCGGTGAAACCTCTGAGCATTTTGAGCTTGGTCTGGAGCAGGGTTTTGGCCTTGGCAGTCTGGAAATTTACGCCTACGAAACCCGTGCCAATGACTATATCGCCAAGGATGTGGACGGGGTCTACGCCAATGTGGGCGACTATCGCTTCCGCGGAATCGACAGCCGGGTGCAACTGGCGCTGACCGAATCACTGGATCTGGGGCTGTCCTACAGCTATCTCGACAGCGAGGACGATACCCCCGGCAGCACCGAAGGTCTGCAGTATCGCCCCAAACACCAATACGGCGTGACCCTGGACTACCGTCTGCCCACCGACACCCGGCTGCACCTGGATTGGCAGCGGGTGGTGGATCAGATTTACTTTGTTCGCAGCGGCAAGCAAATGGAAGCCCATCAATTGCCTGACTACGACCTGCTGGACCTCAAGTTGTCGCAGCCGCTGTTCAACGACCAGCTGTCGCTCTATATCAAGGCCACCAACCTGCTGGACGAAAACTACGCCGAGAGTGAGTCATTGCCGCAGGCGGGCCGTCAGTGGTTTGTGGGCGTGGATTGGCGTCTGTGAGTGCAGAGGCACTGATAGCGCTGGAAGGGGTGGGCTTTGGCTACGCCCCTGATATGCCGCTTTTTGCCGATGTGAATTTACGGCTGTTGCCGGGGGAGTGCCATTGTCTGCTGGGCGCAACCGGCAGCGGCAAATCGACTCTGCTTAATGCCATGGCCGCTCTCAATGAGCGGCCTTTGATTGGGCGCGTGTTGGCAGGCAAGGGTGTGCGTGCCGCTCTGGTGATGCAGGACCCGCAGGTGCAGCTAATTCGCCGCACTGTTGGCGCCGAGGTGGCGTTTGGGCTGGAGAACATTGGCCTTGCTCCTGAATTGATGCCCGCCAAAGTGCAGGCCGCCCTCAAGCGTACGGGTCTGAACATGCCCCTCGAAACCCGGGTCGACACCCTGTCGCTCGGGCAAAAATACCGTCTGATGCTGGCAAGCCAGTTAGTGCTTGAACCTAAAGTGTTGCTGCTCGATGAACCCTGGGCACAGCTCGATGATGCGGGCGTTACCGAGTTGCAAACTGTGCTGGCGCGGCTCAAGGCTCAGGGCATGGCTATTGTGATTGCCGAGCATCACCCTGAAGCGTTTCAGGGGCTTATCGACAAATATTGGCAGCTTGGTCAGCAACTGGTGCCTGTACCCGCGGCCTTGTCGCAGCAGTCGGATGTAGGTCAGGCCGCTGACTTCTGCGCCGTCAACTTGGGTAAGAAAGTCCTCACCATCGGCCCCTTTGAACTGAAACCCGATGCCAAAGCGCCCCCGCTGCTGGTGTCTGCTGCCCCCTTAAGCCTTAGTCGCGGCGAGCTTAGCTTGCTGGTGGGGGACAACGGCAGCGGCAAATCGACCCTGCTCAAGGCCATGGCCGGGCTGCTGGATGGGGCGCGCCTGCCAATTACGGTCAACGGCAGAAAGCCGAAACCCGGTACTGCTGGTATGGCACTGATGCTGCAGCGGCCCTGCCGGCAGCTGTTTGAGCTCAGTGTGCGTGAAGAGCTGGCCTTTGGGATCCGTCATACGGCCAATTCGTCTGCCCGGGTGGCAGGTATGCTGAGCTTTCTCAATATCAGCCACCTTGGTGAGTGCTCGCCCCACAAGCTGTCCTGGGGGCAACAGCATCTGGTGCTGCTGGCATCGCTGATGTTGACCGAGCCCGCGGTACTGCTGTTGGATGACCCATTCGCCGGGCTGGACCATGCCAGCCTTGGCGCCTGCTTGCGGCTGCTGCAGTGGTATCTGTCAGAAGGGGGCGCGTGCCTGCTGGCGTGCCACAGAGTGCCCCAGTCGCTGGCAACCCAGCCGTGTTGGCGGATTGCTGGTGGTGCGCTGTTTGCCGATGACTGCGGCCAGCCGCCTCGCAGCCGTTGCTCTGAGGTGGCGCCATGAAAGCACTGAAGTCGGGAGCTCTGAAATCGAGAGCGCTGGAAGAAAAAGTCCCGGGCTCTAAGCCACCCCAACTAAGCCGCGACCACAGGCAACGCTGGATAAATGATCCCATCTGCCTGGCAGCAACGCTGACGAGCCTGGCCATGTCGATGGCGGCCCTGATGGCGCCGCCTGTGTGGCTTTGGTGGGTGGCAGGGTTGGTCGTGCCCATGCTGGTGCTCGGCAGTCGCCAGGCCAGTCCGCTGCCGCTGCTTAAACTCTTTTTGTGGCAATGCGTTATTACCTGCAGCATTTACGCTGTGCTCTGGGGCAGCAGCCGTCTCGATGAAGCCCTGTTGGTCTCGTTCCGGCTGGTTCTGGCCTTTGTGCCGCCCTGGTTTTTGGCAGTGCGTTTTGCACCTGAGCGTCTGGGTGGCCTGTTTGCCACGGCATTGCCGCCGCGCTGGGCCTTTGTGCTGACCGCCTCCCTCAACGCCCTGCCGTTTTTGCTGCAGGAAGCCCGCGAGATCTACCGCATTCAACGTCTTCGTGGTGCCCGCATTGCACCCAAAGAGCTGCTTGCGCCCGGCAACTGGGGCGAGCTGATAAACACTGTGATAGCGCCGCTGCTGCTGGAGCTGTTCAAGCTGTCCCAGCGCCAGGCTCTGGCGGCAAAAAGTCGACGATTTGGCGAACATCCGCGCCCCACCCAATGGCCGCGGCAAGGAGAAAGGGATGAAAACTGACTTTGGTTTACAGCAGGCGCTGTTTATCGGTTTCTGCGCATCGCTGATGATTGCCCTCAAGAGTATGTTGCGGTTGAAGCTGGGGCTGTCGGGCCACTCTATGTTGCTGATGAGCTTCTTCTATCTGTTGTGTCATCTGGTGGTGGCGCGCCCTGGTGCCATGTTCGCCTGCGGCTTGCTGTCCGGGCTATTGGCAATGATGCTCGGAGTGGGGAAGTCGGGGGTATTGCTGCTGGTGAAATTTGGCGCCCCGGCACTGGCCATGGAGCTGATGGCAATGTTGCTGGCCATGTTTGGGCTGTGTCATGCGCTGCCGGGCAAGGGCTCACAGGTCAATAAGAGTTTGTGGCTGCGGCTTATCTTTCTGGCGTTGGCGGGCGCGCTTGCCTGGGGGCTCAGAGACTTTGTGGCCGCCAGCCTTGCCGGAATGGATCTCAGCGCTGCGCTGCTGCAGGGCGGTATCGAATTTCTCGGTGGGCTGGTGTTTGCGCTGCTGGGCGCTGCGCTGGTGCCGCCGGTGATAAAACGAATGCAGGCTCATGATTTAATTTCTGTTTCTGCTTATGAGGAGAAACCCTGACCATGGCTTACCGCTATTTGATTGCGATTGATGACACCGACGATATTGGCACCCGTGGCACCGGAGATATAGCTACAGATATCGCCAATGCACTGATGGCCAAGTGCGGCGGCGAGGCGTCCTGGGTGTCGCGTCATCAACTGTATGTACATCCGGATATTCCCTACACCTCCCACAACAGTGCTATGTGCTTTGTCTATGAGGGCGAGGCTTCGGTGTCGGCAATCGAGGCGATTGCCGTGGCTGTGCTGCATGCCGAGTCGGCGCCCGCCGCTGACCCCGGGCTTGCGTTTGTGTGTCTGGATGATTTTGCCGCCCAAGCCGAGCTTGTGGATTTTGGTCACAGCGCCAAAACTCAGGTGCTGACCAAGGCTCAGGCCTACGCCCTTGCCGATAGCCTGGGTGTGCATCTGTCTGAGCATGGCGGCACGGGTCAGGGGGTGATAGGTGCGTTGGCCGGGCTTGGGCTGTGGCTCGATGGTAACGATGGCAGGCTCAAGGGGCATTTTGATGTGGGTCAGGGTGTCTCTGTGCAAGCGGGCTCAGCCAAGGCAGGCGCCGGGAAAGGTGAGCATGCAGGCGAGGGCGTTGAATTGTCGGTGCGTGCGCTGCTGGCCAAAACCCGTGTCGATGCCGTGATAGACCTTGATGACCAGCCGCTGCCCGATGATGACCGGGTGCTTATTCAGGGCAAGCTCAAGGCGGTGCGCCGCCATGGCCGCAGTGCGATTTTGGTGAGCCGGGTCGATGGCGCGTGGCGCAATGCCCGCAAGCAGCAATTGAAGGACTATTAATGGACGCGTTTTTTGACATTCGTGATGGCCGCGCCTGGTTTCGTTTTGGGCAGGATCTCATCAAGGCCCGGCAGGCGGCGTCGGCCTGCGATGGCTTTTTGGCAGACGATGAAGATGAGCAGCAGGACGATGTGCTGACCTCCTGTCTCAATTGTGCCCGTCGGCGCTGGAGTGTGGGCAGTTTTGAGTGCATGAAAAAACAGCAATCGAAATAATAATTAAGTATTTGATGTTATAAGGGTTGGCGCCTATATTTCCCCGTAAAACTCACTCCGCAGCGGCGCCTTTCCAGTTTGAAATGTGGTGTGAGTTGCAATACCGTCATAAAATGCGTATTCCTGAATTGTTTACTAGGTCTTTTGTTGTATAAAGCAAAGATTCAGGCAAGCCATCAGTCTGTGGCTTAGGATTATAATTAGCACTTGATGGTGACAAACGGGGGAATTCACGCCATGGCCGATAAGGCGCCGGATACCAATCTCTTAAAACTGCCTGTCAGCAAACTGCTGCCGGGTATGTTTGTCACGGCCATCGATAATAACGGTAAGGTTGCCATCGCCAATGCGGGGCAAATCAAAAGCCGGGATACCATAGCTAAACTCAGCAAAAACGGCATTAAATCCGTGTGGGTGGACGTTGAGCGTTCGTCCGACGAATGCGGTCTGAAAAAGACCAATGGCGCTGCCGTTGAGGCAGATGCCACCCCCAAAGCCGCCAAGCCCAAAGCCAACCGTGAAGTGAGGCAAACCCAGGCAAAAAAGATTTTGGGCGAAGCCAAGGGGCTGATCCGCAAAGTATTGTCTGAAACCTTCGAAGGCAAAGCCATCGAGGTTGCCCCCTTTGAGGCGCTGGCAGACAACATGATTGAGTCAATCATGCTGGACGACGATGCACTCAAGTGCGTCTCGGCGCTGCGTGATAAAGACGCCTACCTGCTGGAACACTCGGTGAACGTGGCTTTTCTGCTGGTCACCTTCGGCAAATACCTCAAGCTCGACCGCGAGATGCTCAAGCAAATGGCCATCGGCGGCATTTTGCACGACATCGGCAAAATCAAGGTCGACTCCAAGGTGTTGCATAAGCCCGGCAAACTGACGCCGGAAGAATTTGAGCACATGAAGTTGCATCAGGTGTATGCCATTGATGTGATGGAAGAAGCCACAGGCCTGTCGCAAATATCCAAAGACGTGTGCCTGATGCACCACGAAAAGCTCGATGGCCGTGGTTATCCCAAGGGGCTCAAGGGTGATGAAATTCCGCTGCATGGCCGCATGTCCTGCATCGTGGATATTTTCGATGCCCTGACTGCCACCCGCTGTTACAAAGAGGCCATGAGTCCGGCGGCGGCCTTTAAAATTCTGCTCAGCCTCACCCCGTTCCACCTGGATACTGAGTTGGTGTACGAGTTTATCCGCTGTGTGGGGGTTTACCCTGTGGGCTCGCTGGTGGAGCTGTCCGATAGCCGCGTGGGCATAGTGTGGGAGTCCAAAGACAGGGACGCGCTGCACCCGGTGGTGAAGTGTTTCTATTCGCTCAAGCACCGCCATTACACCGAAGTCACCTTCGTCGACTTGCTCAAATCCGAGCTGCATATCGAGCGCGGAGTTTCCCCATCCAGCCTGGATGTAGACCCCAAACCCTTCTATTGATACCGTGGGTGACGTTACATTTCGTCACCCATTTTCTGCTTGATCCCAAACACAAATCTGGTCATCTTCAACAGGTTACTGCCGCTGTTGTTGTAGGAGAGCAGATGTTCGGATTTCATACGCTCAAACTCACGTCCTTGCCCGAGCTGCCGGCCCGCGCCGGAGTGCTCTATGTGTTACAGGAGCAGGGTGAGCCAAGGCGCCTCGGCGGCTTCGTGGCCCGGGAAGCCAAACGGCCACGCTGGATGTGGTTGTCGCTGGACAGCAAAGATAAAACCGACGAGTTGGCGCTGGTGCTGCTGAGGCTCTGTCGTCGTTACGGTATCCACAGTCTGGACATTAATGAGTCGCAGCACCCAAGGGCGGCGCTGCTGAAACGTCTGGCGGCCCTGGATGGCTGGGGTATCGAGGAGTGGTCGAGGCTGGGCTGAGTCAGAAACAGCCCTGCCGTTTTTATTCTCGTCTTAGCTGGATTGTGCGCCGCAAACGCTGCAAGTGGCTTGTTTTGGCAGTTTCATCTCGCGGATTTCCATGGTCATGGCATCCACCATCAGCAGGCGTCCTGCCAGTGGTTTGCCCATGCCGGTCAACACCTTGATGGCTTCCACTGCCTGAATGCAGCCAATCATACCCACCACGGGCGCGAGAATGCCCGACTCGACGCAGGTCAGTTGCTGCTCGCCAAACAGGCTGGAGAAGCACTGATAGCAGGGCGTATCGCCGCGATAATCAAACACGCTGACGGTGCCTTCCATGCGAATGGCAGCGCCGGACACCAGCGGCACCTTATGGTTAAAACAGGCCTGATTGAGCTGAGTGCGTACCGCCACATTGTCGGTGCAATCCAGCACCAACTGATGCTGTGCCACCAGTGCATCCATCTCAGGATCGTCCAGCACGGCATTGATTGTTGTGACCCGCACATGGGGGTTCAGCTCAGTCACGGCGATTTTGACCGATTCCACCTTGCCCATGCCAATACGGCTGTCGCGGTGCAACACCTGGCGTTGCAGGTTTGACAGCTCGACGGTATCGAAGTCCACCAGGGTCAGCTCGCCCACACCGGCCACCGCCAGATACTGAATCGCGGCGCAGCCAAGTCCTCCGGCACCAATCACCAACACCTTGGCCTGCTTGAGTTTTTCCTGGCCGTCTATATCCATCGCCTTGATGGAAATCTGGCGGCTGTAACGCAGCATCTCGCTGTCGCTGAGGATCTCTTCGGTCATCAAAATCGGTCCTTAATCCAGCACAGAATCAAAGGGTTCCACCAACACGGTTTCGCCTGCGGCGGTATCGCCCTGGAACTGGGCCAGATGCACAAAGCAGTTGGCCAGGCTCATGGAGGTGAGCATGCCTGAACCCTGACTGCCGGTGACCCGCACCGAGAGCCCGTTGGCATCGCGGCTTAAAATTCCGCGCTGATACTCCACCCGGCCTGGCTGCTTGCGAATAGGCGAGGCCAAGGTGGCTTCAATCAGCAGAGCCGGTTTTTGCGCCATGCCCTGCATCTTACGCAGCATGGGCCACACCAGCTTTTGGAAGGTCACCATGGAGGAAACCGGATTGCCGGGCAGGCCACAGAACAGTGCCTCGCCAATGCGGCCACAGGCAAAGGGTTTGCCCGGTTTGATGGCGAGCTTCCAGAAGGTGATTTGTCCTTCTTCGCCGAGAATTTGTTTGGTGAAATCGGCTTCACCCACAGACACGCCGCCCGATGTGAGCACCACATCGGCACGGCTGGCGGCATCGCGGAAGGCCTGACGAATGGCTTCGGGACTGTCGGGGATCACCCCCAAATCGAGCCAATCCATGCCGGCTTTTTCCAGCAGGCCGCGAATGGAGTAGCGATTGGAGTCATAAATCTGCCCCGGTGCCAGCTCGCTGCCCACCGGGCGCAGCTCGTCTCCGGTCGAAAAGAACGCCACCCGCAGCTTGCGGTACACCCGCACCTGACTGACGCCAACCGTAGCCAACACCCCCAGCTCTGCCGCTCGGATGCGGGTCCCTGAGGTGAGCACCTTGTCACCGGCGCTCAGCTCTTCGCCGCGGCTGCGCACATTGGCGCCTTTGGCCTTGGGGGCCTGAATGCGGATTTGCTCGCCATTGGCCTCGGTTTCTTCCTGCATCTGCACTGTGTCGCAGCCAGTGGGCACAGGGGCGCCGGTCATGATGCGCACACAGTGGCCGGGCTTGAGTTCACCATGGAATGGATGACCGGCAAAGGCGTTGCCGGCAAGTGTCAGCACGCCCTTGTGGGCGAGCAGCTCATCGAAGCGGAAGGCATAACCATCCATGGCAGAGTTGCTGAACGGTGGCAGGTCAATCTGGCTGGCCAGATCTTCGGCCAGCACCCGACCCAGGGCGTCGGTGAGCGGCACCACTTCGGTGTCATTGATGGTGTTGACCTGGCTCAGGAGTTGAACGATGGCGTCGTCCGGGTGCATCAGTCCCGGTTTGCTGCAAGGGTCTTGGCTGTGCATTCAGGTTCTCGGTCATTGGCGAATGTGGGTAACAAGCGGCCATTATGCCATGTCCTGAGGGGATAACTGTATGATCTGGGCAGGCAAAAATGTGCTTGAGCGCAAGTTTGCCTGCCCAAGGGGGCCACAAGTGGCTGGCAGGCTTATTTCACCGCGGCTATCGCCTGGCCTTTGCCCGGGCGGATGCTGAGTTTCATGCCGTCGCTGAGGGTCTCGGCGCCGCGAACCACAACCTGATCGCCGGGGCTCAGTTCACCTTCCACCGCAATCCAGGGGCCTTCGCCGTCGCCCAGGGTCACCGGAATGCGCTCGGCGGTTTGCTCGGCGCTCACCCTGAACACGGCCGCGCCGCTGGAGCGCAGCACCAGCGCATCGCGTGGCACCAGGGTGGTGAGGGTGGCCGGTGCTATCGGCAGCGCCATCGATACCAGCTCGCCTATGTTGATCACTTTGGCCATATCTTCGGGCAAATCCAGCCTGGCCTCAAAGGTTTGGCTGCGCACGTCTGATACAGGGATCAGGCTGCGAATACGGGCGCTGAACTCGCCCTGGCTGTGATACACCCTGAGGTCGTCACCCACATTCACCCGGCGGCTGTGCTTAAGCGGTGCGTGCAGTCGCAGCTCCAGATGATCCGGGTCTGTGATGGTTAATACGGGTTCGGCGGGGCCTATGTCTTCACCGGCCTGATGCTGGCGGGCAATCACAATACCATTGAAGGGCGCCTTGAGCTGGGTGCGGCTCAGGTTGTCGCGGATGATATCGAGCCGCACCTTGGCCAGGGTCAGATTGCTCTTGGCCAGGTCGCGGTCGGAACGGGTATCGTCAAGCTCGGTGCGGGAAATACTCTGGCTGCCAGCGAGTCGCTCCAACCGTTCCAGGTTGCGTTCCAGTCGGCTCAGGGTAATTTGCTCCCGCTCAACCAGCGCCTGCTGTTCTGCCAGTTGCAGCTTGAGCTGGGTGTCTTCCAGCCGGGCAACGGTTTCACCGCTGTTGACCCGGATGCCGGGCTCCATCACCCATTCGAGTTTGCCGGACACTCCCGGCGTCAGTTCGGCAACGCTGCGGCTGTGCACTGTGCCTACCACCATCAGCTTGGGCGACAGTGGTCGTTGTTCGACGTTGGCTACGCCAACGGTGCGTTCATCGGCGCCATGGGCGCTGCTCAGGGCAAGGCCAAGCAGCAAGCCGGTCAGGATGGCAGGTTTCATTGGGTTACCTCATTCAGTACGGGCGTGGTGGCCTTGGGGCTGCCGGCAAGGCGGAGCAGACTTGGCATCAACAGCAGGGTAAACAGCGCCGAGAAGGTCATGCCTCCCACAATCACGGCGGCAAGGCCACGGTAGATTTCGCTGCCTACCCCTGGCACCAGCATCAGTGGCAACATGCCGAAGATGGAGGTGAGGGTGCTCATGTAAACCGGCCGAGCCCGGGTGGCAATGGCATCGGCAATGGCATCGTCCAGACTCAGGCCGTCGCGGCAGCCCTGGCGGGTTTGGTCGACCAGCAAAATAGCGTTGTTGACCACCAGTCCCAGCAGGATGATAAAGCCAATCATGGTGAGCAAATCCAGACTCTGGAAGCTAAACAGGTTCAGCAGTCGCAGGCTCAGCACCCCACCGCAAATGGCCAGCGGCATCGACAGGATCACCAGCAGGCTGTCTTTGACGGACTTGAACAGCGCTGCCATCAGCAGGAACAGAATGATCACGGCCATCAGGAAGTTGGTGCCCATCTGGGTGATGGTATGGCTGAGACGGTCGGCCACCCCCCGGAACGCCAGCGAACCTTCGGAGGGCAACAGGGCGCGGATTTTATCCAGAGTATCGTTGTTCAGTTGCTCCATGGCTTCATCCATGGACAAATCCTGGGGCGGGATCACCAACAGCGAAATCGCCCGGCGGCCGTTAACCCGTTGCAGCTGGGTCGGCCCCACGGTACGGGAGATGCGCGCCAGCTCGCCCACGGTTTGCACCCCGGCGCCCTGGGTAAATACAGGGGTGGCAGCGAGCTGCTCTGGGTATTCCCAGGTTGGTCCTTTCAGCAGTACGTCCATGCGCTCGTTGCCGTCGAAGTATTCCCCCACCCACAAACCCGAGGTGTAGGCGCGAATGGCGTTGGCAATCTGGCTGCGGTCGGCGCCAGCCTGTGCCAGCCGATGCTCATCGGGGATGAGCTGCAGCTCCGGCTGCGCCAGACTTAGCCCGGGGATTGGCCGCACCACTGCGCCCGGCAGAGCCTCGCTGATGATGGGCATGGCGGCGGAGGCCACTTCCATCAATTGCTCCATGTCAGAGCCAATCAGGTCGATATTGATGGCGCGGCCGCCGTTAAAGCCAAAGTTCAGCAGGGTGCTGCGGCTGGGGAAGGCCTGGGTATCCGGCAGGTCTTTAAGGATTTCGCTGCGAAGCAGTCCTATCATTTCGTCGATGCGGGTCGGGTCCTCGGGGTAGATAAACAGCACGTTGAACGCGCCGAACACCGAGAAGTTGTAGCCCTTGATATACGGCTGTTTTTCCTTGTCGTAATAGGGTTTCAGGCGACTTATCAGCAAGGTGCCAAGCTCGG
The DNA here is from genome assembly GCF_003957745.1 of Shewanella khirikhana. Lineage (NCBI taxonomy): Bacteria > Pseudomonadati > Pseudomonadota > Gammaproteobacteria > Alteromonadales > Shewanellaceae > Shewanella > Shewanella khirikhana. The sequence goes on from NZ_CP020373.1 coordinate 4,312,898, forward strand.
CCTCCATGGCTTCGATATTGGCGCCGGGCGGCAGGGAGAAAAAGGTAAAAATGCCATCGCCGCTGGCCTGGGGCAGAAAATCGACCCGTGGCATCAACGCCAGACTGATTACGCTGGTGCCCACAATCAGCAGCGCACACCAAAAGCTTGCCAGTTTGCGGCTGTGGGTGAGCTTGCCAATCCAGGCGGCCAGTGGTCGCCAGTAATCCTTGCCTTGAGCAGGGCTGGCTTTGACCTTCCACACCATGTTGAGCATGGGAATAATGCTGATGGCGCTGAGAAAAGATGACACCACCGCCACTGAGAGAGTCAGCGCCAGATCGGAAAACAGCTGCCCCTCCACCCCGGGCATAAAGAGCACCGGCAGGAAGATGGCCACAGTGGTGGCGGTGGAAGCGAGCAGGGCACCCTTAACCTGGGCAGTACCTGTGAGCACCGCCTCGGCAAGCGCCATTCCCTGCTGGCGCAGCCGCACTATGTTTTCCTGCACTATGATGGCTGCATCCAGCACCAGTCCCACCGCAAAGGCCAGCCCGGCGAGGGAGATAATGTTGAGGGTACGCCCCATGGCTTCCAGGGTGATAAAGGCCACCAACAGGGCTACCGGAATGGTCACGCCAATCATCAGGGTGGCGCGCATATCCCGCAGGAAGGCATACAGGATCAGCAAAGCCAGCAGCACCCCAATCCCCAGATTACCTTTCACCAACAGGATGGCGCGCTTGATGTGAATCGAGGCGTCGAACGACAGCTCTATGGTCAGCCCCTGGGGGTTGAGCACCTCACGGTTCAGATCGGCGATGGCCTGATTAACCCCATCCAGCGCCACCACAGTGTTGGCATCGAAGGTGCCCTGCAAGGTGATGTAATAGGCCGGGAAGCCGTTGCGTTTGGTAAAGCCGCGCTGCTCCGTGGTGGTTACCCGGATTTCGGCCAGCTCGTGCAGATACACGGGGCGGCCGTTGTTGTAGGCCACAATCAGTTGGCCCAGGGTTTCGGGCTTGTATTGGCCGGCAAAGCGCACCGTGTACTCGCGTCTGCCTACCTTGGCGGTACCGCCGGAAATATCGGCGGCGCGGGAAATGGTCGAGCGCAGCTGGTCGAGGGTGATACCCAGCGCTGCGGCGCGGAAGGGGTCAAACTCGATATGCAGCTCTTTGGGAAGACGGCTTTGCAGCTGCACCGCACCAACGCCTGTGACCTGACGCAGCCTGGGCTCCACCAGATCATCAATCAGCTTTTGGTAACGCGACAGGTCGGTCTCGGGGTTGTCCGGCAGGGTGTAGATCAGCAGCGATGCCAGATTGGGCGTACCGCCGTTGCCACCGCCCACATTGATAAAGGGCTCGCCGGCGTCCAGCGGCCGTGGCGGGGTTTGGTTGAGGGCGTTGATCACGTTGATCATCGCCTCCTGCATATTGGTGCCCACATCGAAGGTGAGGGTGATGCCACCAAAGCCCTGGGAAATATTGGAGGTCATTTCAGTGACCCCGGGCACCTGGCGCAGCACATTTTCCTGCGGCTCTATGATGTTGGATTCCATCTCCTGCGGCGCTGCCGCGCGCCAGTTGTTAAACACGGAGATTTGCGGCTGCTCAATGCTGGGCAGCAGTTGCACCGGCAGTTTGGCAATGGCCAGCAGACCAAACATCAGAATTAGCATCAAAGCAACTGTAGTGGCAGCCGGGTTGCGGGTGCTGGTGTGGGTCAGGTTCATGGCTGGGGCCGGTTGTTTCAGGCATGCTGCGAAGCATAATGGGCAGATGTAAACAAAACATGAGTCAATGGTAAGTAAATGTAAGCGCCATTAGCATCAGAATGATAAGTGTTACTATTTAAAAATCATTGATTTAGGTAAATTTTGTTGATCTTTTGCAGCGGGTTAAGGACAATGCCGCGACGTAAAAATAACCCGAAAGATGAAGGACGAACCATGTTGGCAGCCACAATGATCGACAAGCTCAACGAGCAGATTAACCTCGAATTTTTCTCATCCAACCTCTATCTGCAGATGAGCGCCTGGTGTGAGGACAAAGGATTTGAAGGGGCGGCCCACTTTATGCGTGCCCATGCCGATGAGGAAATGGGTCATATGCGTCGTCTGTTCACCTACGTGAGTGAAACCGGTGGCCTGCCGCTGATTGGCACCATTGAAGCGCCCCGTGCCGACTTCACTTCGCTGCTGTCGCTGTTCGAATACACCTACGAGCACGAGCAGACCATTACCCGTAAAATCAATGAATTGGCCCATGCGGCCTTCACCAGCCATGACTACTCTACTTTCCACTTCCTGCAGTGGTACGTGGCCGAGCAGCACGAAGAAGAAAAGCTGTTCAAGAGCATAGTGGACAAAATCCGCCTGGTAGGTGAAGACGGCAAGGCACTGTTCTTTATCGATAAAGACCTGGAAATGCTGGCCACCAAAGAGGCCGAAAGCATTATGAAGCCAGCCGCTGTTTAAGCGGTGATGGAATCAAAAAAGCGGCCCGGTGGCCGCTTTTTTGTTTCAGATATTCATGGAGTCGAAGTGGCCTCTGCGCTGATCCAGGCGCTCATTGAGCCAGACGGTGAGTTCGTCAAACGCCAGCGGTTTGGAGATATAAAAGCCCTGGCCATAGTCGCTGCCAAGCTTCTGCAAAAACGCCTGCTGCTGTTCAGTTTCAATGCCTTCGGCCACCAGTTTCATCCCCAGCGACTTACCCATGTGCACAATGGCCCGGATCAGGTTGGCATCTGAGTCGCAGCCGGGCAGCTGCTCCACAAAGCTCTTGTCTATCTTGATGACGGAGATGGGGAATTTCTTCAAATAACTCAATGAAGAATAGCCGGTGCCAAAGTCATCCAGATAGATGGCGCAGCCCAAATCGCGGATACGGCCCAGCACTTCGAGGCAATGATTACTGTCGTCCATCAACATGCTTTCGGTGATTTCCACATGCAAATGGCGCGGCGCTACACCGTGGCGCGACAGAGCGCCTCTGAGCTGTTCTTCCAGCGACAGCCCCTTGCTGTCGCACTGACAGGCCGACACATTGATGGCCACACTCAAACCGTGCCCCATGGCATGCAGCCGCGACAGGTCGCAAAGCGCCTTGTCTATTACCCAATTGCCGATGGCGTGCATCAGCCCCATGTCCTCGGCAACCGGAATAAAGCGCGCAGGAGATATCAGCCCCTTGTCCGGATCCTGCCAGCGGATCAGAGCTTCAATGGCGGTGATGTCGCCGGTTTTAATGTCCATGACCGGCTGATAATGCAGTAAAAACTCATCCCGGCTGACGGCGCGGCGCAGCGCCTGCTCCATGGCGAGCCGTTCAACCATCGCCTGATTCATCTCGGGAGTGAAGTATTTAAAGTGGCCGCGACCATCGTCCTTGGCGCCATACAACGCGGTTTCGGCATTGCGCAGCAGGGTTTCCACATCCAAACCATCCTGGGGATAAATCCCCACTCCCAGACTGGCGGACACATCCACGCTGGCGCCCTGCAACACAAAGGGCTCGCTGAGCCCGGCGAGGATCCGCTTGGCTTGCTGCTCGACACTGGATTCCTGCGCCAATCTTGGCAGCACTATCACAAACTCATCGCCGCCGATGCGGGCCAAAAAGTCGGTGGAGCCCAAAATCTGCTGCAGCCGTTCGGCCACGGCTTTCAGCAGCAGATCGCCCGAGTCGTGGCCCTGGGTGTCGTTAACGAATTTGAACCTGTCCAAATCCAGTACCATCACCGCCAGCTTGCGGGAATCGTGGCGCGCCATCTTGATTTCATGGCCCAGACGCTCCGACAGCAGCTTGCGGTTGGGCAGATCGGTAAGGGCGTCAAAATTGGCTTTGTACCAGATGTCCTGCTCGTATTGCTTGCGACGGCTGATGTCCATAAACAGGCCAATGTGCTGCACTATGCGGCCCTCGTCGTCGCGTACCAGGGTGATGGCGAGGTACTCGGGATACACCTGGCCATCCTTGCGGCGGTTCCAGATTTCCCCTTCCCATTTGCCTGTGGTGCGCAGCGACTCCCACATGGCGTCGTACAGGTGGGCGGGGTTGCGGTGGGAGCTGAGTATGGACGGGTTGCGGCCTTTGACTTCCTCGAGGCTGTAGCCGGTAATTTGGCTGAAGGCGGGATTGACCAGTTCGATATGGTTGTCGGCGTCGGTCACCATAATGCCTTCGGCGGAATACTCGAACACGGCTGCGGCGCGCCCCAGCTCCTGGCGGTATTTCTTGCGCTCTTTGAGCATCTTGTTCATGGCCTCGGCCATGCGGGCAATCTCGTCCGAGCCCTTGGTTTTGATGGTCAGCTCCAACCTGGGGTCATCGGCCATCTTCTGCATGTCGGTGGCGATGCTCTCAATTTTGCCCATAAAGCTGGCGATGATTTTCCGCCCCAGCAGCAGGGAGACCAGTAGGGTGAGTGCGGCGGCCAGACTGTAAATACTGATAAATAACAGCGCCATGCGCATCTGATGGCGACTTAGTTCTTCGATGTTGCCACTTATCTGATGGGTCAGTTCGTGCAGCATGGCAATGCGCTCGCTGGCCAGATCCCACCACAGGGAAGCCGCCACCGGCGGTGCGGGATACTTCAGATGCTCCAGCGCCCGCATCATGGGGCCGTCATCCACCTGCACCTGGGCATCCACCGCCCGCACGTTCAGGCCGCGGCGGTTAAGTTCGCGGATCCGCTGCAGGTGGGTGTGGTAGGCGAGGGTGGTGGCGCGAATGTCCTGCAGCGCCTGACGCTGGGCATGGCTTAAGTGTTTGTTGGATTCCAGCTGGGTCAGCAGCCGGTTTATCCGCTGCCAGTCGGCGTTGAAGGCATCGGCATAGGCCTCGTCACCACGCAGCAGGTAGTTTTTGAAATGATGGATAAGGCCGCCGTAACCAAGCCCGGCACTGAGTTCCCAGGCGAGCTGGCTTATCTGCCGCTGCTCGTTGAGCAGCCCCCGGATTTCCTTCACCTGCTGGTTTTGCAATGTAGATTGCAGCCGAAGAAACAGCAGTCGATGCTCATTCTCAAAGGTGTCCTGCGCCAGACTCATGGCGTGGGCCTGCTCGAGGATCAGCGCCTGCAACGGCTGCATCGCCGCCAGCTCCAGTGAATCTGAGCTGAGCAGATTATTGAGCAGGCCACGCTCGCGGGCTGCCAGCTCCTGGATCCTTTGGGCCAGCAGCAGGTCGGAATAGGCCCGCGACTGCACCGCATCATTGGTCTGATGCTGCAACTGGTTCACCAGCAGCAGGAGTTCATCGTTGAAGGCGTTGAAAAAAGCGCGTTCGTCCATACGCCGCTCCTGCAGCAGCTTCTGGCGAATAAGGGTGAGACGATTGGCGCTTTTTTTGATGTTGGCGAGGCATTCATCGAACAGCTGCCTGTCGATTTCTTCGAGTCCAGACAGTAACTTGGCGAGCGGATCGCTCTGGATTAACTGGCGGTAGTGCAGGTCGGTAATGGATTGCTGGGCATTGAGATCTTTGGCCGTGGTGGAGGGGTGGTCGCTCAGCCAGTTGAGGCTCAGGCCGCGCTCTTTTTGCAGTTCGTAAATCAGGTCGCTGACTTGATTACTGACCTGAATCGCCATGGCGTTGCGGTGCGCGGTGAGAAATTCCTGATGCAGACCCCAGGCGCGGACAATACCGAATACCGCCAGCATGACAATAGGCAAAACGGCAAACAGGATCAGTTTTTGTCTCAGGCTGTAGTCGTGCAGCGACACCATGTGTAAAAGAGCCCCATCTTGGATTGTAATCGCACCCCTTTACTTCCCTGTGAGAGCGTTTGGTCGGCAAGATTTAGCACAGCGAAAATTGAGCGGCTAACCTTAATTCATCGATTTCTAATCCAGGTCACAAAAGGCAGACAAAAAACTGATTTTTTGAGGTTGCTGTACGGTAATAGACTGAAAAAAGGCGACATGGAGTCGCCTTCGTGGTGGGTGCGCTGTTTAAAACTTAAGCAGTTTTGGGCCTGACTTTCGCCGGGCGGCTAAGGCATTGGCAGCCACATATACGCTGTGGTATCCGCGGCCCCGCACTGAACTCAGGCGCTTTTTGCCAGCAGGGCTTCGCGATACTGCACCAGATCTTCGATAGCCAGCACCGGCATCTGGTGGCGCTGACCAAAGGTGATTATTTCGGGCAAACGGGCCATGGTGCCGTCGGCGTTGGTGAGTTCGCACAGTACGCCAAAAGGCTTGAGTCCGGCCAGACGCATCAGGTCGACCGTGCCTTCGGTGTGGCCGCGACGACCCAGCACCCCGGCCGGATGAGCCCGCAGCGGATACACATGCCCCGGGCGCGCAAGGTGCTCAGGTCTTGCACCATCGGCAATGGCGGCCTGGATAGTGGTCACCCGATCGGCAGCCGACACCCCCGTGGTAACCCCATGTCTGGCTTCAATACTTACGGTGAATGCGGTGCCGTATTGGCTGCTGTTGTCTTCCACCATAGGCGGCAGCTCCAGCTGTTTAACCCACTCATCGGTGAGGCACAGGCACACAATGCCGGAGCATTCGCGAATCAGCATGGCCATTTGCGCCGCAGTCAGACTCTCGGCGGCAAAAATCAGGTCGCCTTCGTTTTCGCGATCTTCATCATCCACCACTAATACGCCCCGACCGTTTCGAAGGGCAGACAAGGCCGCTTCGACCCGCTCAATCGGGTTGCCGTATTGCGCCAGCAAAGAAGGGTTTGATTGAAACTGATCCATAATAAATTCCTTAACATCATTGATTTATTGGATCAGGGCACAGAAAGACATGTCGGATTGCTGGCAAGAGCAATCGACAAGAGGTGAGGTACGGCTACGCCGCCGCTGTGCATGTATGCGGCATGCAGTAACACCCGGCCAGCCAAAGGCAGACGGGACAACCGAACCTGTTTCACCATTCTCTCCCATCCGGACTGAGCCCCTGAATGAAAGCTGCAGCCACAGCTCGCCTTTCACCTTTCGGGACAACACCGTCGGCTCCGGAATGGCAGCATGGCTGCGTCACCGGATCTGCTGACCCTGCGCGAAACTTGGCTCGCAGGCGCTCGCGGGCTTTGAGGAGTTGTGCTGTAAAATCACGACCCTTCATCTACCGCCGGTGGGGAATTTCACCCCGCCCTGAGAATGTATGCCGTCACCTGGGTGACAGCGGCGATATTGTCCTACTAAGCCCGGGCTGAGTCCAGTTTCTCTTTGACGCCGGCGCTATGCCTGTCTTGCAAATCACACGGCGTGGCAGCACTATGATCTGCAACAACAAAAAGGTTATACAACAACTAAAAGCCGTCGGGCAGGCGCCGTTTGCTGCCATGAGCCCGCCAGAAATCCCTGAGTACAGTTTCAGCCAAGGAATGCAATTATGAAGCATAACGCCTTGATAGCAGGAGTATGTTTATTTATGTCTGCTTGCAGTCATCACAGCGCCCAGGCGCCAGAAGCCGCCGACGCCCCCATTGCCAAAAAAGTGCCTCACACCATGGCGCTGCATGGTGTCAGTCGCACCGACAATTATTATTGGCTCAGGGATGATAAGCGCGAGAGCCCCGAGGTTCTGGCGTATCTGAACGCCGAGAATGCCTATGCCAAGGCTCGCATGAGCGGCTGGACGGCCCTGAAAGACACCCTGTTCGATGAGATGAAATCGCGACTGGTGAAGGATGACAGCTCGGTGCCTTATCGCTGGAAGGGGCAGTATTACTACCGCCGGGTCGAAGGCGAGCGGGAATACCCCATCATTGCCCGCAAGGTGTCGCTCGATGCCCCGGAGCAGGTGCTGCTGGACGCCAATGAACGTGCCGCCGGGCACGAGTTTTACTCCCTTGGCCGAACTACCATCAGCGAAGACGGCAAGCTGCTGGCCTTTGGCGAAGATACCTTAAGTCGCCGCATTTACCGTATTTATATCAAAGACATTGCCACTGGCGCCTTGCTTGACGATGTACTGGAAAACACCGAAGGCGAAGCCATCTGGGCCAACGATGGCCAGCACCTGTTTTATATCGCCAAAGATCCGCAAACCCTGCTGGGTTATCAGGTATTCCGCCACAAGTTAGGCACGCCCCAAAGCGAAGATGTGTTGGTGTATGAAGAGGCCGACGACAGCTTCTATATCGACCTTGGCAAGAGTCTGGATGGCAGCCAAATTCTGCTCTATCACCAAAGCACCACCACCAGTGAAGTGCAGCTGCTGGATGCCAATGCGCCTCTTGGCGAGTTTGTGCCCTTCCTGCCACGGGAAGAAGACCATGAGTATTCGATTACCAAGCTTGGCGACACCTACTACGTGCTCACCAATTGGCAGGCCACCAATTTCCGGCTGATGGCGGTCGACAAGGCTCATACCGCCGACAAATCCAGGTGGCGTGAGGTATTGCCTTACGATGAAGCGGTACGGATTGAAGATGTGCTGGTGCTCAAGTCGGCATTGGTACTGCAAACCCGTGAGGCGGGTAAAACCCATATCCGTATCTATCAGCCCGATGGCACTGCGCCCACTGAAATCGAATTCGATGAAGCGGCCTATGTCACCTGGCTGGGGATGAATCCGGAGCAGGATTCAACTCTGGTGCGGTTTCACTATTCCAGCCTCACCACGCCGGACTCCACTTTTGATTACAACCTGAGTACCGGCAAGCGTGAGCTGAAAAAGCAGCTGCAGGTGCCGGGGTTTGAAGCCGGGGCGTATCAGAGTGAGCGGCTGATGTTGCCTGCGCGGGACGGCACCCTGGTGCCTGTGTCTGTGGTGTACCGCAAAGACAAGTTCAACAAAGATGGCAGCAATCCGCTGTATCAATATGGCTATGGCGCCTACGGCAGCGTGGTCGACCCCGACTTTTCGCTGTCGGCCCTGAGCCTGCTTGACCGGGGCGTGGTGTATGCCATTGCCCATGTGCGGGGCGGCGAAATGCTCGGGCGCCCCTGGTACGACGCCGGGCGCATGTTCAACAAGATAAACAGCTTTACCGATTTTATCGATGTGACCGACGGCTTGGTCAAACTGGGTTACGGCGCCAAAGATAAGGTGGTAGCCAGCGGTGCCAGTGCCGGCGGCTTACTGATGGGCGCCGTGGCCAATATGGCGGGTGAAAAGTACCTGGCCATCAACGCAGGCGTACCCTTTGTGGATGTGGTAACTACCATGCTGGATGAGTCGATTCCACTGACCACCAACGAATATGACGAGTGGGGTAACCCCAATGAAAAGCCCAGCTTCGACTATATGCTGAGCTACTCTCCCTACGACAACCTGGCCCGCAAAGCCTATCCGCACATGCTGGTGACTACGGGGCTGCACGATTCTCAGGTGCAGTACTTTGAGCCGGCCAAATGGGTGGCCAAGCTGCGCGACTACAAGACCGACAGCAACGAACTCTTGCTGGTGACCGATATGGAAGCGGGTCACGGCGGTAAGTCCGGCCGCTACCGCCAGTTTGAAGATATGGCGCTGGAGTATGGCTTCTTCTTACATCACTGGGGGCTTGAGTGATCGACGGCTGGCAGTGTGATACGGGCCACGGCGGCGAGTCCGGCCGCTACCGCCAGTTTGAAGATATGGCGCTGGAGTACGTTTTCAACCTGCATCACTGGGGGCTTGAATGATCGACGGCTGGCAGTGCGATACGGGGCACGGCGGTAAGTCCGGCCGCTACCGCCAGTTTGCAGATATGGCGCTGGAGTACGTTTTCAACCTGCATCACTGGGGGCTTGAGTGAGCCAGAGCTGGCAGCTGTACATCATCCGCTGCGGTGGCGGTGAGCTATACACCGGCGTGACCACAGATGTGGCGCGCCGCTTCGGTGAACATCAGGGCGGCGGCCCCAAGGCGGCCAAGTATTTGCGTGGTCGAGGGCCGCTTTCGCTGGTTTATCAGGAGCATGTTGGCAGTCGCGGCGATGCGCTGCGGCGCGAACTGGCGGTGAAAAAACTGTCCAGGGTCAGCAAGGAAGCCCTGATAGCCTCAGGGTCTGGCTGCGGGAACCTAAGTGCAAATGCCGTATCTAATTCGGAAAAGGTTACCGAGGGTGCCGAGTGAAAATTCTGCTGGTGGAAGACAACGCCGACATTGCTGCATCTCTGGCTGAAGAGTTGTGTGATAACGACTGGGACTTTGCAATCAATGGATTACAAGGTCTTAGGTTAGCGCAGTCGAACAATTATGATTTGATCCTGCTGGATTTGAACCTGCCCGGCATGGATGGTCTGGCGCTGTGCAAGCGCCTGCGGGACGGCGGCGTCAATACGCCTGTCATCATGCTCACCGCCCGCGACACCCGTGACGATCTGCTCGATGGCCTGCGCGCCGGTGCCGATGACTACCTGATTAAACCTTTCGATCTGGACGAGCTCAGGCTCAGGATTGATGCCGTGGTCAGACGCTGTTCGGGCGCAGGTTTCTCCAAGTCATTAACCTATAAAGATATCGAGCTGGATTTACGCAGCCATAAAGCCTACCGCGCCGGTGAAGAACTGTTATTGCCGCCGGTGTGTTTTGCGCTGCTGACCTGCCTGATGCGCCACCCCGGCGAGCTTATCGGCCGCGAAGTGCTGGAGCGGGCGGTCTGGCCCGAAGGCCCGCCCGATGACGATATTTTGCGAAAGCACATTTATCTGCTGCGGCAAAAACTCGATAAACCCTTTACCGAAAAGCGGATCCACACCCAGGCCCGCAAAGGATACCGGCTGCTGTGAATGCCAATATCGAACAGAAGATTAACCGCAGCTTTATGATTGGCGCTGCGGTGCTGCTGGCCTGTTATGCACTGTTGATTGAATACGGCATCCATGCGCTGGAAAACCACCTCAGTGGCGCCTTTTTGCAGACGGTGGCGCCGCAACTGATCGATGCGTATGAACACGGCGCCTTATCGCCCTCCGATGAGGCGCAGATCCAGCTTTTGCCATCGCTGCCTGCCGAACTTGCCGCTCAACTGCCATCCAGTGAGCCCGGGCTTTATAACCTGCACCATCCCAATATCGATGTGGAATTCAACGTGCTGGTGGTGTCCCGGGAGGCTGGGCATCTGTATCTGGTGCAGCGCCCGGATTTGTTTGAGCTGGAAGGTTGGCAGGACTTTTTGCTCGATACCCTGCTGATTGGCGGCGGTGCGGCCTTGCTGCTGCTTTCAAGCCTGTATATCCGCAGCACCGCAAGGCGTATCGGTAAACCTTTTGGCAGCCTGGCGCAGCATCTGGAACGCGGCAGTCTGGAAACCGGCAATGAAGCATTGCAGCCAATCCCCCTTGCCGACGACACCCACGAATACGTGGCGCTGGTCAACGCCCTGAATCAGAGCCATGCGCGGGTAAAGCAGGCGCTGGCGCGGGAGAAGAACTTCACCCATTACGTCAGCCATGAGTTCCGCACGCCGCTGACAGTGCTCAAACTCGCCCTGGGTAAGATGGCGCAGAAGGATGCGCCGCCGATGCAGCGTGCCCAGCGGGCAGTACAGCAAATGGAGAACCTGGCCAGTGTGCTGTTGCTGCTGGCCCGCAAGACAGAACACAAAGATGGCCGCTGCCTGTTGGATGAGGCATTTTTGGCGCCTTTGCTTGAGCGTCTTGCTACCCGCAGGCAAAGCAGCGCCGCCGATTTTGCCATGCGGGTACAGCCCTGCGAGCTTGATGCCCACCCACTGCTGGTGAGTTGCCTGATTGAAAACCTGCTGGCCAATGCCTTTATCCACAGCGTGGGGGCCAGGGTGCTGCTGAGTGTGGATACCAGTGGCCTGCTGATCTCCAATCTGGGCGGAGAAACCATAGACCATGGGGAAAGCCACGGCATAGGGCTTATCCTGGTGGAGGACATTTGCAAGCGATACGGCTGGCAGTTTTCCATCGATATGGCCCCAAGCGAAGTGGTGGCCCGGGTGCTGTTCAACAAAAGTATGACGGATGTGGACACTTCATTGACATAAGCAGCGATATGCTAACGCCGAAAGTTACATAAAAATAACAATGAGGCGGCTTGATGAAGCTGGGTAACACTGAACTCTCTGGTGCACAGAGTGTATTTTTCCTTTTGGGTGCATTGGCTGTTTTTTTCAGCCTGTTTCCCGAAGCCAGCAAACAGGGATTTTTGTGGCTAAACCAGGCGGGCAGGGCGTTTCCTGATACCCCGCTGGCCTTGATCACCAATCTGGGCAATGGCGTTATTGCCGCCTGCCTGTGGGTGACTTTACTGTGTTTTCGTCCTTCGGTGCTGTGGAAAGCCCTCGGTGCCATTGCCCTCAGTGCGCTTATCATCAACGCCATGAAGCAGGGGCTGGATGTGATGCGCCCCGCCGCCGTGTTGGATGATATTCGGATTGTTGGCGCCATGCGTCTCAATCACAGCCTGCCTTCTGCCCATACCGGGACTGTGTTTGCGCTGGCCGGTATTGCCTGGTCGCTGTGTCGCCGCGCCGATCTGAAAGCCATTATCCTGCTTGGCGCCGTGCTGGTTGGGCTGAGCCGGGTGACCAATGGTGCCCATTGGCCGCTGGATATCGTTATGGGTGCCTGGCTTGGTTGGGGCTGTGCCCGTCTCGCCTGGCGCTACGTGCCTGATTGCCACCTGTCGGCCCGTACCAGCATGCTGGTGCTGGGCGCCCTGTATCTGGCGCTGCTGATCAGTGCCCTGCAGGCCAAGGCCCCTTTCCCGCAGCTGCCGCTGGTGGACATTCAACTTAAGCTGATGCTGCTGTTGCCGCTGTTTGGTCTGTATCGCTTGTATACCGACGTGCGGGCCGAGGCGGCCGGCAAGAAGAAAGTCTCTCTGGCCGGTTGAAGCTTTTCGCAAGCTACAGGTTGGCTGAAACTGCGTCCATGTTGTTAGTGGCTGGTGCTTGAGTGTCAAAGCGGGTATGTTTGGCAGCAACATCGGCTAAAAAATAACATCATGGACGACTTTCTCACTGTAAATCAAAACGCTTGGGACAACCGTACCGAGCTGCATCTCGAATCTGATTTTTACGATCTCCCTGGCTTTCTGGCGGGCAACACCAGCTTGCGCGAAATAGAACTCGCCGAGCTGGATGTGCGCGGCAAGAGCCTGCTACACCTGCAGTGCCACTTCGGTCAGGACACCCTGTCATGGGCCCGCGCAGGCGCGGCTTCGGTGACCGGGCTTGATCTCTCCCCCAAGGCGATTGCCGCCGCAACAAGCATTGCCAGTGAACTTAAGCTCGATGACAGAGCAGACTTCGTCTGCGGCAATGTGCTCGATGCCCGTGCTCTGGTACAGGGCGAGTTCGAGCTGGTGTATTCCTCCTACGGGGTGCTGTGCTGGTTGCCGGATTTAACTGCCTGGGCCAACACCATCGCTTCCTGCCTTAAGCCCGGCGGCCTCTTCTTCCTTGCCGAGTTTCATCCAATCAAGGCACTGATGGACGGTTACGACTATTTTCACACCGGCAAAGCCGATGTGGAGCAAGAGGGCAGTTACACCGAAAACAGCCGCGAGGCCGAGAACACCATGGTCAGCTGGTCCCACGATCTGGGTGAAGTGGTCTCGGCATTGATTAACGCCGGTTTGGTGATTGAGTCGCTGCGGGAATATGACTTCAGCCCCTATGACTGCTTCGACAATCTGCTGGAAGAGGAGCCGGGGCGTTTCCGCCAGCGCCTTGACGGCAAGCCGCTGCCTTTGGTGTTTTCCATCAAGGCGCGCAAACCTCTGGTATAACAGGGGCGCCTGTCTCGGGCGCCCTTGGTGTTTGAATTCGCCGCTATCAGGCGGCATGTAAGCTGAGCACCTGACGGCGGCGCCAGTGCTTTTCCATCAGTGGGATGCTGAATCCGTAGCACAACACCACAATCAGCGGCTGCAGCGTAAAGCTGTGCTCGGGCCAGAGCAAAAAAGCCACTGTGCACAGCAGGGTACGTACAATCGCGTGGACCACGGCAACTTTGCGGCCAGCTAACACTCCATACACCAGCCACATCAGCCCGCTTTGCACCGCCACTGCGAAGGGGAGCAGCAGGTAGTTTTCCCTGAACGCCACCAAGGTGATACTGAAAGTAAGAAAGCTCATCCCGACCGCAGCCAGAAAGACAGTCTCAAACCAATTAGGGTTCGCCTGCTTCTTAAAGGAGATGTTTTCGCCGGTAAAGCGGCTGATACCCATGGCAAGGTAGACTATGCTGCCGGTCAGGATAAAGGTTGCCATCACCAGCTGCGACTTAGGCAGTATAAAACTCAGACCGAACAGTACAGCCCAGACAAAGGTGCCCGATAGCGGCATTGCCAGGCCGCGCTGCTGCCGAAATGCCTGTAATTGCACATCCAGTGACTCAGAAACGGTTGAAGTCTGTTGCATGATCCTATCCTCCATCTGTTGATGGGATAAGTATCTGCCGCTTGCAGGGCTGAAGGCAGTGTGGGCTGTCAGCAGTTTCGGATGACATATGTCATTGGGGTGATTTAAATTCGATATCGAAAGTTTTCAAAAGTGTTGAAAACTTTCGTTTAAGCTGCTCTTATTGTCTGATGAGATAAAAGATGACCACAGCAAAGGCGCTTGCCCGCCTGCATTTGCTATTGATAACCTCCTGAATTAAATGGGTTGTATCGCAAAGGCACTGCTGAAAGTCACCGCCTTGCGACAGATAAGGACATGTATGGCAACCCTCACTCCCTACGCCTCTTTCGGGCTTTCATCGATTAAACCCAGGCAACTGGCATTAGCCGTGGCTTTGGTACTGGCACCCATAGGCACTACCGCCATTGCCGCCCCCGTGGGCAAGCTGGTTAACCTGAATGCCGAAGGCAGCAGTGTCAGCATCAATACCGACAGCGGCGCCCTGGTGCAGCTTGATGTGCTCAAGCCCACACTTATTCGCATTCAGGCGGGCGCCAGTGGCAAGCTTGTCGGCGAAGGCAGCAAAGCCGCATCCATAGTAATTAAAAACGATTACCCCGCGGTGCCCTTCACCTTAAGTGATGAAGGCGACTATCGGCTGCTGAATACAGGCGCGCTGGCACTGCGAATTTACGAAGCGCCACTGCGCTTTGCTCTATATCAGGCCGATAATCAAACCCTTATCACCGAGGAGCTGCAAAGCCTGGAGCTTGGGGAGGCCAGCACTGTGCAGACCCTGAGCACAGATGCCGACGAGCGCTTCTTCGGTGGCGGCCAGCAAAACGGCGCCTTCGAGTTCAAGGGCAAGAGCCTGGAGATCTCATACTCCGGCGGCTGGGAGGAGGGCGACAGACCCAGCCCGGCGCCTTTTTATCTGTCGAGTAAGGGTTATGGCGTGCTGCGCAACACCTGGGCCAACGGCAGCTATGACTTCAGAAGCAGCGACGCCCTGCGCCTCGGTCACGACGAGGGTCGTTTCGATGCCTTCTTCTTTGCCCCCGGCAGCATTCAGCAGGTGCTGGCCGACTACACAGAGCTAACCGGCCGCGCCAGGCTCATCCCGCGCTGGGCCTTTGAATACGGCGACGCCGACTGCTACAACGATGGCGACAACGTTAAAAAGCCCGGCACCGTGCCCGATGGCTGGAGCGATGGCCCCACGGGTACCACGCCGGATGTGATTGACTCTGTTGCCAAAAAATATCGCGAACACGATATGCCCGGCGGCTGGATATTACCGAACGACGGTTATGGCTGCGGCTATACCGACCTGCCCAAGGTGGTTGAAGGGCTTGCCAAATACGGCTTCAGAACCGGCCTTTGGACCGAAGATGGGGTAGATAAAATCGCCTGGGAAGTGGGTAAGGCCGGCACCCGGGCGCAAAAGCTCGATGTGGCCTGGACCGGTGAGGGTTATCAGCATGCGCTGGATGCCAACAAAGCCGCCGCCGATGGCATTCTGGATAATTCAGACTCGCGCCCCTTCCTCTGGACCGTGATGGGCTGGGCCGGCATGCAGCGCTACGCAGTAACCTGGACCGGCGATCAGTCCGGCAGCTGGGACTATATCCGCTGGCATATTCCCACCCTCATTGGCTCGGGTCTGTCCGGTCAGGCTTATGCCACCGGCGATGTGGACGCCATTTTTGGTGGCAGCCCGGAAACCTTTACCCGTGATTTGCAGTGGAAGGCCTTTACCCCGGTGCTGATGGGTATGTCCGGTTGGTCAAAAGCGGCGCGCAAGCACCCCTGGTGGTTCGATGAGCCCTATCGCAGCATCAACCGCGACTATTTGAAGCTGAAAATGCGCCTCACCCCCTACATGTACACCACGGCATTTGAAACCGAGCAAAGCGGCGCGCCCATAGTACGCGGCCTGATGTGGGACTACAGCGACGACCCCACCGCCAACACAGAGGCGCACAAGTATCAGTTTTTGCTGGGTAAAGACATGCTGGTGGCCCCCGTGTATCGCTCACAAACCGCCAGCAAAGGTTGGCGCGAAGACGTGTACCTGCCCAAAGGCCAATGGATTGACTACTGGGACGGCCGGGTGGTGGATGCCCCTGAAGGCGGCGCCAGCATCGATTATCAGGTGGATTTGAACACCATCCCGGTGTTTGTCCGTGCCGGTGCCATTATCCCCATGTACCCAGAGGCGCTGTACGATGGGCATAAACCCAAGGATGTGCTGACCCTGGATATTTACCCTTATGGCGAGTCTGAATACCTGATGTATGAAGACGATGGCAACACCCGTCGTTATCAGCAGGGCGAGTTTGCCCGCCAGCGCTTTGCGGTGAAGGCGCACGAGGGCAAGGCTGGTGACATTGAAGTCAGCATTGGCGCGGCAGAGGGCAAGTTCGATGGCCAGGATGAAGCGCGAGTCTATGAGCTGTGGCTGCATACCCGCGTAAAACCAGATGCTGTGCTGCTTGATGGTAAAAAGCTTAAAGCCCTCAAGGATGAAGCTGCCCTCGCCAAGGCCAAGAGTGGCTGGGCTTATTCGGATACCAGGTACGGCACTGTGCTGGTGAAAACCGAAAAAGTCTCGGTGCGTGAGGCGCTGGAGTTCAAGCTGGAAATTGATGAATCACAGCAGCTTGCTGCCACCGCAGGTTACGCACAGGCGCCCGAGCTTGGCAATGAAATCCCTGCCGACAGCCTGCTGGTGCTTGCCCGTCCCGCCGAAGAAGCAGGGCATCCGCTGGAAAATGCCTTCGATAACAATCCGGATACCTGGTTCAGAACCAAGCGGGATCAGGCACAAAAGACTGGAGCCCACGAGTTTACCCTGGCATTGGGCGAGCGCCGCTTTATTGCCGGGTTTGAAATCGCGCCCCGTAACGACAAGCACTGGGAGTATGGTCAGGTGGCCGACTACGAGGTTTACCTCGGTGAAAACAATGGCGAGTGGGGCGAGCCGGTGGCCAAGGGCAGGCTGGATAAATCCCAAACCATGCAGAAGGTGGAGTTTGTGCCCAAGCCCGGCAGCCTGCTGCGTTTCAGGGTACTGAGCACCCAGAATGAGCTTGGCAACGACCCCATGGTGACGGCGGCCAAGAGTCAGGGCGGCGCCTTCAATGCGCTGCTGCCAAAGAGCGTCACGCCAATCACCATCAGCGAGTTCAAGGTACTGACCGCGCCCGAGCCCAAAGCGCCCAGAACCCAGCAGTTCCTCGCCGAACTCACGCCGCAAAAGCTGGATAAGTCCGCTGGCAGCCGTGTGGCGTTAAACACTGCTATCGGTGGCAAACCCATGAGCATGAACGGCCTTAAGTTCAGCAAGGGGCTGGGGATGGCTGCCAACAGTAGGGTCGACTATCGTCTCGAAGGTAACTGGCAGCTGCTGCGGGCTGACCTTGGTATCGACGACAGCTGCAAAACCAAGGGTGGCATGCACTTTAAGATATTCGGTGATGGCAAGCTGATGTACGACTCGGGCCTGATTGAGGCGCCGGCGGTGGTCAAGCCAGAATTGGATATCCGCGGCGTTGAAACCCTGAGCCTGCAAACCGAAAGTACAGCCAAGGGTGTCTGCGGCAACTGGGCCAATGCCTCACTCATCGGCTGGCCCAAGGGTTAAAAACTCAAATCGAATCAAGCGCCCCGTTTTCGGGGCGCTTTTTTACACAGAGATCTGTTAATGAGCCTTGAGATGTTTGCCCCCTGGCTGGGGCTGGTGATACTCATTTGGATAAGCTTAGGGGTAATGTTTACCGGGTTTCGTTATTTGGGGTACAGCCACAGCAGACAGTTTTGCAGTGAATTGGGAGCCAGTGGTGCGCCCACCGAGCGCCTTTCACCGCGGATTAACAATTACCCTCTTGGGGTGATGTTTCTGGCTCTCGGAGCCTATTTGCTGCCAGCCGGTGTGGTCGGTGCCGTGTTAGGCGCTTTGGTGATAGTTCATGGCTTAGGCACCTGGGTTGCAGGCTATTTTCCCATGGACGCCGACCCGAAAACCCTTACCCCCAGCCGCGCCTGTAAAATCCATTCCTGGGCCGGTTTGCTGATGGTACTTTCCTTACTGCTTGCTCAGCTTATTGGGGTTGTCAGTGGCAGCTTCAGCCCCCTGTTCAGACTCATTTCATTGCTGTTACTGCTACTGACAGTGGTGTTTATGCTCGCCATGGCAAAGGCCTTCAGGCAACAAACCAAGCCGGGACTTTACCAGCGGCTCAGCTATGGCTGCCAATTGCTGTGGCTGGCGTATTTACCCTTCGAAATCCAATGATTGTGAAATATAAATAACCAATTAGCTTTAAATTAAGCTAATTGGTTATTTTGAAGGTTTCAAAGTGCTATGCCGGCCACTATATCTTCGAACAACTGCTCGTTGGCCATGAGCTTACTCATCATCAATGCCCCTTCCAACGTTGCCACCAGGCTGGCGCCACGAGCCACCGCATTGGGGTCATCTGCAAACAGATTTTGCTCCAGCCATCTCTGGTTAAGCTCGAAAAAGCGCCGGGTCTCCTGCTGAATGGCTTCCGGCAGCACATCGGATTCGCTGGCGAGCTGGCCGCAGAGGCACATCTTTCTGTCGGTGATCAGGGCTTGGCGAAACAAGTCTATATAGCCTTCCAGTCTCGCCCGGGGCTCTGGCTGGGTGTCGCTCAAGGCAGTTAGTTGCTGCATAAACCTGTCGGTATAGCGGCTGGCCACAGCCACCCCCAGGTCGGTCTTGGTGGGGAAATGGTAGTGGATGCTGGCGCTCTTAATCCCTATTTCTTTAGATATTTCCCTGAAACTAAAAGAATTATAACCACCGGCCCGTACCTGGGACTCGGCGGTATCCATAATCTTGTCTACGGTAGAAGCCGTCATATAGGTGCTCTGTCTGTGCTTTCGATTGCCGGGCAGAATAACACTTTTTTCTACCTACCGGAAGGTAGGTGTTGACAACCCTGATTCGGATCTCTAGAGTTGCACCTGAAACCTACCTATCGGTAGATAGACAAGTTAAACAGAGGAACGAATCATGACTAAATCAATTGCACTGATTGTTGGCGGCTCAAGCGGTATGGGTAAAGAAACTGCCAAGCGTATGCTACTTGCGGGTAACACAGCACTCATCCTGTCCCACGATCCCAAGACCCTGGCCGAAGCCAAAGCCGATCTACAGCAGCAGACAGGTGGTGAAGTAGAGACTGCACAGGTCGATCTGTACAACCAGCAGGCCGTTGCCAATTTCATCGCCCAGCTCGGTGAAGAAAAGCGTCATATCAAGTATCTGGTGAATGCGGCTGGCTTCTTTAAGCCCGTGACTTTCCTTGAGCACAGCCAGCGTGATTACGACTTGCAGCTCGACATTAACAAGTCGTTCTTCTTTATCACCCAGGCCGTTGCCAAAAACATGCAGCAGCACGGTGGTGGCGCCATAGTGAACATAGGTTCCATGTGGGCCCATCAGGCGGTGAAGGCGACACCTTCTTCGGCCTACTCGATGCAAAAGGCTGGCTTGCATGCCCTGACCAAAAACCTGGCGATGGAATTGGCCGAATACGGCATTCGTGTAAACGCCGTGGCTCCTGCGGTGGTGATGTCCACCATTTACAAGTCCTTTATCGCCGAAGATCAGATTAAGGATACCCTGGCTGGTTTTAACGACTTCCACCCAATTGGCCGCATCGGTAGCCCGGAAGATATCGCAGACTCCATCGAGTTCCTCTTGTCTGATAAGGCCGACTGGATCACTGGCACCATCCTGGATGTGGACGGTGGCGTTATGGCTGGCAGAAACTAAGGAGCAGCAGATGAGCGAACCACTGTTGAACGGCATAGATTTGGAGGCGCTGACCGCCTACACAGAGCAGGTCGCCGCGGTACCGGGTGACGCCGTCTCAAGTTACGGCATCGAGGCCCACTGGCGTGGAGGGGTGCACAGTGAAATTCGCACCCTTAACCAGCGCCTGGGTGATACCCTCATCGAAAAGGATTTTCGCTTTGATGTGGGTGAGCCGGAGCAGCTCCTGGGTGACAACCGTTATCCTACTCCCCAGGAATATCTGCTGGGAGGCATGGCGGGCTGCATGATGGTGGGATTTGTTGCCGGTGCGACCAGCAATGGCATCCGACTCGATGAGGTGAAGCTGACCATCACCGGCGATCTGGACTTGCGTGGCTTCCTCGGCGTAGACCCGCAGGCGCCGATAGGATTTGCCGAGCTGAAGTTTAACTTTCAGGTGAAGGGCAGCGGCACCCAGGCCCAGTACGATGAGATTGTGGCCTCTGTACAGCAGTACTCGCCGAACTATCGCACCATTGCCGATGCGGTAAAGGTGACGGCAGTCTCCCTGTAACACGACCTTGATATGCAGTTTGGCGGGGGATTACCGCCCGCCGGCTGCCAACGCCGAGAGGTGATTAGCATGTTAAATATGGATTTCGCCAAGCGGGTTGTAATAGACACCGCCCAGCAACCCTGGCTGCCCAGCCCGCTGGCGGGCATTGAGCGTAAACCCCTCGCCAGAGAGGGCGCAGAGTCAGGCCATGCCACCAGTCTGGTGCGTTACGCGCCGGGGGCTCGTTTTGCTCGCCACAGCCATCCAAGGGGCGAAGAGATACTGGTGCTCGAAGGGGTCTTCAGCGATGAAACCGGCGACTATGGCCCGGGCACTTATATTCGCAATCCACCGGGCAGCAGCCATGCGCCTTTCAGCGAGCAGGGCTGTATATTGTTTGTGAAACTGGCTCAGTTTGCCCAAGGTGATGATGTAAGCGTGAGACTGGATACCAGCAAGGCCGAGTGGCTGCCCGGTCACGGCGGTCTTAAGGTGATGCCGCTGCACAGTTTTGAGGTCGAGCATACGGCGCTGGTGCTCTGGCCTGCGGGCGAAGTGTTTGTCCCCCATCGTCACTTCGGCGGTGAAGAGATTCTGGTGCTCAGGGGTACATTCAAGGATGAATACGGCAGTTACCCGGCCTTGAGTTGGATCCGCAGCCCCCATATGAGCCAGCATCACCCCTTCGTGGATGAGGAAACCCTTATCCTGGTAAAAACGGGGCATTTACCTCTGGCATAGCAGACTCGTCCTTGGCGCCATGAAATGCCGTTATCTGGAATAACGGCTAACCAAATAGCTTTAAGATTGGCTTATTGTTTAGCTTAGAGCGCCAAAAGCATCAGAACACGTAGCCGAAGTACCAGACACCCAACACCATGGCCAACAGGACTGCCACCCCAATCAGGGTATTGTAGGGGCCTTGCATCTGCGCGCTCAGATGGGGATGCTCAACCAGATAATTCTGTATTAAATCATTGGCTTCTTTCAGGCCAATGCCTCGACTGGCGCGAAGCATCTTGATGGCGTCGATTTTTCGGCCCTGATGCAGGGCATCGAGCACGTTGGACTCATGGATGTGATTCACGGGTGGCTCCTTATGATTCCGTTCATTGGGAGTGGTTTGTACTCTGCTTCCGGCTGCCTTTCTGTTCGATGTCGCAACAAAAAGGGGTGCCAGCGGCTTCGCCAAGCATAGCAGTAACCGGGCAGCCATCGAGCCTGCCCAGGCAGAAAGGCACCTTTGTCTGACCCGGTGCGGCAGTCAGGTTGGCCAGGGTGTTTGTATCCTCAGCGCCGGATGCCGCGTGGCATCAACGGGGCAGTCGGCGTAAGTCCCGATAATCAAAGGACACCCTGTGCACCCGATCCATCCCCAGCAGTCTGAGCCTTGGGGTAATGGCCATTTTGGCCACCATGCCCGGGTCGCCAAACAGGAACAGCCGTTGCCAGCGACTCACACGGATTTTCTGCGCCAGAACCTCGGTGGCTTCCCGCAATTGGATCCGCTTATGGTCGATACGGTCACAATCGCCCTGATTGGAAATCAGCCCCTGATAATAAAAGCGCCGCTCCCGCAGCATCAGTTCCAGCAGCGGCTTGTGCAGGTATAAATCCTCGCGGCTGCGGCCCCAGTGGTACAAATAAATATCCGCTTCGTGGCCACGGGCCAGAGCCTCTTCCACCATGGCCACGGCCGCACCAATGCCGGTATCGAAGGCGAAAATCAGCAGTTCATCCTGGCCATAGGCACTGCGATAACGGCAGCGTCCCCAGGGTTCGGTCAGCTGGATCTCATCGCCGGGGCTGAGGATTTCATGTAGCCAGCTGCTGAACAGGCCATTGGGTTTACGGCGAATGTGCAGCGAAAACGAATTGGCATCGTCGCCCGAGGCAATGGCATAGCTGCGGCTCACCCCGGCCGGGTTGCGAATCGACACGCACTGGCCCGGCTGAAAGGCATAGCCCGGCGGCGCGGCAAACACAAAGCGACTGACATCATCGTTCAGCGAGTGACGCCGCACCAGTCTGGCCCGGTACAGCTGCTGTTCGATATTGCTGACCAGATGCATATTGGCACGCGCCGGACAATTACAGGCCAGCACCATGCCCTGTTGTTTCAGGGTGGGTGGCAGGCCAATTTGTCCTGCTGGGGGCAGCGGACCATCCAGATGTTTGAGTAAGCATGCCTGGCAGTTGCCCGGGGTGCATGAATGGCCCATCTCATGGCCGTGACGTATCAGCGCATCCAGTACCGTTTCGCCGGGGAGGGCATAAACGGGCTGCTCGTCGAGATAAAACAGGGTCAGAGTTTGAGTCATGATGCCTTGCTTCAGAGATTGCCGTACGCCCTACGTTGTATTTTTTGCTCAGTGAAATCAAATGAAACTTTATGTTGGTTTTATTGATTTTTATGGCTTCATGTACTATGCAAATTCATTTTTCATTTATTTCATCGCGTTAACTGCGCTTCCAGGCAAAAGTTTGTTGGATGCTGTGTGTGGTCTTATCAGTGGTATCGACGCTATCGACATGGGTTTGGGCTTACAAATTGCCTTCAGGCGAGATACCTGGGCACACCGTGAAGCCGCTGTGACCTGTGCGTGACCCTTCCGTGATCTTTTAAGGGCAATCTTCCAAATGCAGGGTGTTTAGGTCGTCGCCCTTTCTGACCAACCTGGGAGAACATCTTATGAATAGCAAACTGATTGTCGCCGGCCTGATGCTGTGTACTGCCGCCGGAAGCGCCTTCGCCGAAGGCCGTGGAAACGGCAAACCTCTGGGCACCATTTATGTGTCAGGACAAGGGCTTTACTACGATACCTTTGCCACCACGCCACTGCCATTTAGGCCCAACGCCCGATATCAACAGCTGGATCCGGCTGCCCCTATGGGCCCTACCACAGCATATGGCCCGGGTGACAACGGCTATGTGGGCGGCCGCTGGTGGATAGATACCAACGGCGATGGCGTGATGGACGACATGGATACCTATTTCTCCTGCCCCTTGCTGGGCCCGGGGCGTGAAACGCCCTGAAACCCTCAATCCAGCCCCGCAAGGGGCTTTTTTGTAAGTATCACAACCGCTGATGCCCAAGATATACCTGCATCTGCGGCTGGCGCTCATTGAGTGCCTTCAGCGCCAGCAGGCTTTGGCGGTTCAGCGGCTGGTTTTGGGTGAAATCACCCGGTTCTACCCCATGCTGCCAACCCCAGGCCGTATGGCTGGTGTCACCCACAATCAATACCGGGCCATTCCGGGTATTGAGCACATAGGCGCTGCTGCCTTCGGTGTGGCCGGGTACCTTGAGGGCAAACACGCTGGCATCGCCAAATATGTCTATTACCCCTTGCTCATCGAAACGCCATTCATTCAGCGCTGGCCTGCCAGCCAGCAGGGTATCGGCCACCTTGCGGGTAAAGAGGTTGAGTACCCCATGGCTGTGGGCTTCCTGCGTGCCGGTGTAGATGGGAATATCTTTGGCAAGTTCCGGCAGGCCGCTGATATGGTCCAGATGCAGATGGGTCAGCAATATTCCTGCAATGGGCGCACCTGCGGCCAGTTCACCGCTGCTGCGACGCAGCTTGAGTTTTTCAAAGCCAAAGGCGCTGTGCAGCAGCGAGCCCACGCCAAAGTCGGCAGGGTTGTCCAGCAACGCCTTAGCCACGCCGGTGTCGATAAAAAAGCGGCCATGGGTTGGATGGATAAATTCATACAGATACACCTCTATGGGCTCGTCTTTGTCGACCAGACCTGCTGCTTTGGCCTCATCGCTGTTTAAGTTCAGCAGGCCGCTGAGTGGCACCTGCCAGTCGGCGCTCACCTGCATTGTGAAGGCGATATTACCGGGCGATTCGAGGCTGGCTTCCATGGCGGCCATCGACACGGGCTTGCCCAGACTGGCCGGCTGGCTGGGGTGGCTCGTTTGGCGGGTGTCCCAGTTCATCGCCAGCAGAATAACCGCCAGCAATGTGCCGGCGAGCAGTAACAGGCGTGGCAGGCTGAGTTTGTTCATCTTGGTTCCTTCATCATTTGTCGCGTCAGTTGAGTGCTTGGTGAGCTTTTAGGTATGCTTTCATGAATGGGTGTGAGCCACAATTGGCTAATTTTTGATGTGTGTATTCATTTTTGAATAGCAATTGTCTGAATAAGGGATGCGATGAACAGCAAACTCAACTGGGAAGATATTCGTCTGTTTGTGGCGGTGGCGGAACTTGGCAGTTTCAGCGCGGCTGCGCGCCATTTGGGGCTGGGCCAGCCCACCCTGAGCCGCCGCATTGCCGAGCTTGAAGGACAGTTGGGCGAGCCACTGTTTGTGCGAAAGCCACAGGGCTGTGAATTGGCGCCCGCAGGAGAGCGTCTGTTACCGGCTGCGGCGCAAATGGCTCAGTGGGCGCGGGATGCGGAGGTCAGTCTGGCCCGTCCCGCTGAGCGGGTTGCAGGCAAGGTGCGGGTGACGGCGCCGCCCGGTATTGCGCTGACCCTGCTGACCCAGTTTGCCAGCCAGATAAAGGCGCGCTTCCCGGCACTGACGCTGGAAGTGCTGTCTACCACCACGACCCTGGATTTGTCCCGCGGGGAGGCGGATATTGCCCTGCGCACCCATGAGGTGATTGAGCCTGGGCTGATGACTCTGGGCAAGCTTCGCAGCAAGCCTGGGCTTTATGCCAGCGCCGACTATGCGGCGTCGCTGTCTGCGGCGGCGACAATCGGCGATCTGGATTTGATTTGCTGGAGTGACGATCAAGGTCATTTTCAGGTTAACCGCGAGCTCAATCGCATGGTGCCTGGCTTCAAGCCGGTGTTCAGCAGCGATGATTTCAACGTGCAGCTGGCGGCCTGTGTGCAGGGCCTTGGTGCCATGGTGCTGTTCGACGGCATTATGGGCCATCCGATGCTCAAGTCTCTGGTGTTGTTGCCGGTGCCGCTGGACAGGGAATACCTGGGCGAGGTGTTTATTCAGGTGCATCGCCGCCTGTATGGGTTGCCAAGGATTATGGCAGTGCTGGCAGCATTGGATGACTTTGGTCGAAGTATTGGCGAATACCAGGGCGTAGATGAATTGCTGGCAGCTGACTAAGCCCAGCGTCTTTGACCAAGCCCAGCGTCTTTGACTAAGCCCGGTGCCTTATCAGTGAGTTAGCCGCAAGCAGCTGCCTGGCACTCCTGCGCCGCAGAAGTCTGGTAAGCCATGCCTTAGCACCCGGCAGGCTGCAACTCATGCTTTTGAACTACACTTTTCAGACGTCCCTGTTTCAAGGTCGCGTCGCCATGAACAAAACCGAGCTGAATGTAATGGATGTTGGCTCCACCCTTGCCGAGTCCATGCGGGTGAAGGATCTTGAACTGCTGCAAACCGTCATTGAAGACAACGAAACCCCGCTGCAGTCCATGTCTGAGCTGTTGGCCAAGCTGTGTGGTATGCCCATCAGCGGTGTGAGTCTGGTCGACTCCAATACCGTGTGGATCAAGGCACACCACGGCATTGAGGCGGAAAGTCTGCCACGGCAGGGGGCATTTTGCGGTGCTGCCATCGATGCCCACGATGACCTGTTTGTGGTGGAAAATGCCAGTGAAGATCCGCGGTTTTGTCACAATCCGCTGGTGAGTCAGGCGCCCTCTATTCGCTTCTATGCAGCCTACGCCTTTCAGGGCGGGCGTGGCTTTCCGGTCGGAACCCTGTGGATGATGGATACCCAGCCGCACCGAATGGACGAAGAAAAACAGGCCATTCTCAAGTGCCTTGGCGCCTACCTGGATCAGTCCATTCAGAACATGTACCGCTGCCCCGTGACCGGGCTGCCAAACCGTAAAAGCTTTTTGCGCCGCACCCAGGCGCTGCTGAATGAGTCACAGCAAAAAGTCAGTACCGCCTTTATCCATGTGCATCGGATGCGGCATCTTGCCAGCGCTTATGGGCTGGATTTTCGTGATGCCGTTATCCGACATATCTCTTCAAGGCTCAGCCAATGGTGCAAGGGTGGCGTGCTGGCGCATTTTGGCGCCGGTAACTTTGCCTATGCCTGGGCCGGCAGTTACCAAAAGGCCGACCTGCGCCAGATATTGCACGCCATTGAGGCGCCGGTGACCGAGGGTGGGGTGACGATTTCGGTCAATGTGAGCGTGGGTATTGCCAGCGCCGAACCTGATTTTGCCTGCGCCGCCGCCCTGACCGAACTGGCTGAGTTGGCGGCCTCGGAAAAACAGCGTCTTGGGCTGTCGAACATCCATTATCAGGATGGTGTGGCCAACCACAGGTTGTCGAAAGATCTGCAGGCCTGCCTGCATGCCGACAGCGCCGAAAATCATTTTGCTCCCTATTATCAGCCGCAGGTGGATATGGCCTCGGGCGGCATCTTTGGCTTTGAAGCACTGCTGCGCTGGCATAACCCGGAGCACAGCGATACCCCGGTGTGGCAGGTGCTGACCCAGATTGAAGCCATGGGCAAAACTCCGGCGCTGGATTTGTTGATGTTTGAGAAGGTGTGTCGTGACCTCAGCCACTGGCAACGTCAGGGGATGACGTTGCCGAAGATGTCGGTCAATATCTCCCGCACCACCTTGCAGACAGAGTCGCTGGACGTGAAATTGTTCGAGCTGGCAACAAGGTACGGCCTGAAAACCGCCGACTTCACCCTGGAGATCACCGAAAGCGGCGTGCCCCTGGATGACAGCGTGCTCAGTCAGCGCATCGAGCGTTTACAGGAGATTGGTTTTCATATCGCGGTGGATGATTTTGGCACCGGCATGTCCAATATCGGCACCCTGAAAACCATTGCCTGCAACCTGCTGAAGGTGGACCGCCAATTTGTGCATGGGGTGGCCGGTAATCCACATATCGCCGCGCTGCTGAGGCTGATTAAGGGCACCGCCGATTCCATGGGCGTGGCGCTGCTGGTGGAAGGGGTGGAGAGTCAGGATGATCTCGATTGGTTGCTGTCTTCGGGTATCTATCTGATCCAGGGTTGGTATTTTGCTAAGGCGCTGGAAGGGCGTCACATTGAAGCCCTGCTCAGGCAAGCGCCAACGCCCGCCGCTTCGCAGTCGATGCAGGCGCGCGCCGAAGGCTTGAGGTGCTTTTTGAAAAAATGGCAAAGCTGAGGTTGTCATCTGTGTCTGCCGGGGTATGATGCTGTCAGGGTCTGCAGTTCACCCAGGCATCGCCGCAGCGCAAGCTGAGCTAAACCTGCCCTCTTATCATATTGGTACCGACACATTCGCGTGCCCCGTTGGAAGCCGGCGATCACTGACACCCCAAGGCGGGCGCGCCTGTGCGAGGTACAGTCATGAAACACCCAATGCCTTTTATGGCCGCCGATATCTCGGCTTTGGCCAAATCCCTGCGTAAGCAACTGATGGCCTGTGAGCAGTTCCCAACCCATGTGGAAATGTTAAACCTGCTTGCCCGCGCCAATGGTTATCAAAATTTTCAACAGTTTAAAGCCGAGCAGGACAATTCAACATTGCCCGTTACCGAACCCGATCCCTTTGCGGTCACGGCGGCGCCGGCAAGCCAAAGCCAGTTGGATGTCGCCATTCCTGCCAAACTCAGGCCCTTTATGGATGAAGCCTATGTGCTGCGCCAATGGCCGACGCGGTTTGCGCTGCAACAACAAAGCCTGTGGTTTTTCTGGTGTCGTTTCCGCTATGGGGTTGAATACACAGAGGCCGAAGTAAACGCCTTACTCAAACCTTTCATCTGCTTTGGTGATCACCCTCTAATCCGCCGGGAGCTGGTGAATAAATCGCTGCTGGGCCGCACCATGGATGGCGGTCGCTACTGGCGGCAAAGCGCGATTCCGCCCCAGGGGTTTGAAGCGCTTGCCGACGTATGGTGACAAAATGCCGGGCCCCGGGGTGATTTCGGGGCTTTTCTGTTGCAGCAGATGCAAGTAGCATGATTTTTAACCCAATAATACCTTTGGGATTTAACAGGATGTTCCGGCGCTGTGTCGGCACGCTCAAGGAATTGCTCGATGACGATTATGCAGAAGGTGTACTGGTTGGTGGCGGTAGTGGGGAACGCGCTGGCCATTTGGCTTGTAAGCCAGCACCCGGGTGTTATTGCCTGGATTTTGCTCGCGTTAACCGCGACTTACACCCTGATAGGTTTTTACGACCTGTTTTTCTCCCGCCACAGTCTTAACCGCCTGTATCCGGTGGTGGCCTATATCCGCTATGGGCTGGAGTCGTTTCGGGTGGAGATCCAGCAGTACTTTATTGCCAGCGATACCGAAGAAAAGCCCTTTAATCGCGAGGAGCGTTCACTGGTTTATCAGCGCTCCAAGGGCGTGCGTGACACCATCGCCTTTGGCACCCAGCGGGATCTGCTGTCGGAAAACTACTTGAGTCTGTGGCACTCTCTCAGCCCCTGTGAAGTGAAAGAGGACAGCAAGCGGGTCAGCTTTGGCGGCGATGATTGCACCCAGCCCTACAGCGCCTCGCGGCTGAATATTTCCGCCATGAGCTTTGGTTCGCTGTCGTCCAATGCCATTCAGGCGCTCAACTTGGGCGCCAAAAAAGGCGGCTTTTGGCATAACACCGGCGAAGGCGGGGTGAGTGACCATCACCTTGAGCACGGTGGCGATCTGGTGTGGCAGATAGGCTCGGGCCTGTTTGGTTGTCGCACCCACGAAGGGGAGTTTGATGCCGAGGCCTTTGCCCGACAGGCAAAGCTACCCCAGGTCAGGATGATTGAAATCAAGCTGTCTCAGGGGGCCAAGCCCGGGCATGGCGGCGTGCTGCCCAAGGCCAAGATCACCGATGAAATCGCGCGGATCCGGCTGATCCCACAGGACAGAGACTGTGTGTCACCTGCGGTGCACCCTAAATGTGCAACGCCCAAAGCGCTGCTTGGGTTTGTGAAAGAGCTGAGGCAATTGTCCGGTGGCAAACCGGTTGGCTTTAAGCTGTGTATCGGTAATCCGGCGGAGTTTCTGGCTATCGGCAAAGCCATGCTGGAAACCGGCATCTTGCCTGACTTTATCACAGTCGATGGCGCCGAAGGCGGCACGGGGGCGGCGCCGGTAGAGTTCACCAACCGCATGGGTATGGCGTGCCTCGAAGGGGTATATTTCGTCAATAACGCCCTGATAGGCTTGGGGCTCAGAGACAAAATTCGCGTTATTGCCTCGGGTAAAACCGCCTCGGCATTCGATTTGCTGTCCAAGTTGGCACTGGGTGCCGATACCGTCAACGCCGCCCGCACCATGATGCTGGCGCTGGGCTGCATTCAGTCGCGCCACTGTAACACCAATATGTGTCCCACGGGCATTGCCACCCAGGATCCGGTGCGGGGTAAAGCCGTGGACGTGGAAGTGAAAAGCGAACGGGTGAAGAATTTTCATCACAACACCTTGCATGCTTTCTATGAATTACTCGGTGGTATGGGGCTTGATAGTCCCAATAAGCTGGTGCCACAGATGATTAAAAGGCGTACACCCTATGGTTTGCTGATGTCGGCTGGCAGCATGGTGAAGCCCTTATCCCATGCCGAGCTGGTGGAAGAGCGGGCCACCGGCGTGTGGCAACATTGGTGGCAGTCGGCAAGCAGCGAAGGCTTTTTCGTGTATGACGATCTGATGCTGACACCGGCGGAGCTGAGCACTGCCCACTGATATTTCCTGCTGTTCAGTGTCTTTACGAAGCCGCCAGTGGGCGGCTTTTTCATGGCCAGCGCTGTGATTCCAACAAGGTCATGCAGCACAAGCCATCAGCTGCAGCTGTACCCGGATATCCGCAGCCCTGCTTTCTTGCATGGCTACTGCTGGTCTGCTTTTTTACTTGGCTCCTATGAGCTTGGTTTTTTGCATGGCGGCCGTTGGTCCGGTTGCTTGTATGGCAGTAAGGCTGATTCAATCAAAAGTCGCAGCCGGTTTCGGCTTGCTGATTTTTCTGTGATTTCTGAGCCTTACTAATCCTGCCTTAACTCATCCTACCAGTACGGCGTACCGCTTTGTTATGGGTGGCCGTGTCGTAAAACAATAAAATGACATCGCTGTCATTTTGCTTGGGCCGATAGCCTGTTCTTGAACTGACTTATCAGTGATTTGTGCTGTTTTCCCTGTGTATTCCCAGTGTGTTTTTTTATCGCTCGCAGGCGCGCTGCAGGGCCGTTTGGGCGCTGATTTGGCTTGTTATAGCCAAAAGAAATAATCGAGGCGATTAACGTATGGATGGGAAATAACAAAACCGTACATTTGAGCTGCAAATACAACATTTGCAACACAAAAATAATGACAACAGAAGGAATCACGATGAAGTTAAATCGACTCATCATCAGCATCTCGTTGGCTATGGCAGGGACTGCCCAGGCCAACCCGGATCAGTGGCAATACCCGCTGTTTGGCGGCGACCCCTTTACCCCACAGCAGTGGCACCTGAAGAATACCGGACAGGATGGCTACTCGCCGCTGACCGGTGTCGCCGGTGAAGACCTGGATGTGGACTTTGCCCATGCCATGGGGATCAAGGGCCGTGGCATTACCGTCGCGGTAATCGACTCAGGGGTTGAGATCGATCATGAAGACCTGCGCGCCAACGTGGTGCCTGGCTCAATCAACCTGCTGGATGGCTCGGGTTACCCTACCGACGGCCATGGTCACGGTACTGCCGTGGCGGGCATTATTGCGGCGGTGGAAGGCAATGGCCTGGGTGGCCGCGGCGTAGCCCCCCTTGCTAACCTGATTGGCTTTAACTATCTGGATGCCCAGAGCGAGCAGAGCTGGTTTTTATCCCACGGCCGCACTGCCGAAAACGGCAAGCGCGAGCTGAACCGCTTTACCGACGCCCGCATCTATAACCAGAGTTATGGCTCAACCCTGCTTAAGCCATTCCCCTATGACTACGACGCCAATCCTTCGCTGCTGGCCAAAGACAGCGCCATGGCCGACGTAACCAACGACAGTCAGCGTGGTCAGGGCTCTTTGTTTGTGAAGTCCGCAGGTAACAGCTACGGCACCTACCGCTTGGGTGCCTGGCTTATCCTGCCACGTGAAGACGGCCTGTATTACAACAACCATGGGTTACCGTTCCACAGCGCCAACCTGTCCCACGAGAACATCAACTACTGGAACATGGTGGTGTCGGCCACCAACGCCGAAGGTAAGCGCTCGTCTTACTCGTCTGTGGGTTCCAACGTCTGGGTCGCCGCGCCGGGCGGTGAATATGGCACAGATGCGCCAGCCATAGTCACCACAGATATTCAGGGCTGCGACAAAGGCATGAACCGCGCCGGCGCGTCGAGCAACCGTCTCAATGGTGGCAGCGAGCTTGACCCTGTGTGCAACTACACCGCCACCATGAACGGCACTTCCTCTGCGGCGCCAAATGCCTCGGGCGCTGCCGCTGTGGTGATGTCGGCCAACCACGCCCTGGATGCACGCACCGTGCGTCATGTATTGGCGCAAACTGCCCGTCAGAACGATGCCGATATCGCGCCCATCATGCTGAGCTTCACCCAGGCCGATGGCACTGTGGCGAGCTACGATGCCCTGCCTGGCTGGCAACGCAATGCCGCAGGTTATTCTTTCCATAACTTCTATGGTTTCGGTTCGGTGGATGTGGATGCCGCCGTGTGGAAGGTGCTGTTCGGTGGGGTACAAAACCTGCCTGAGCAAGTCGTTACTCCATGGAGCCATGTGGCTGCCAATGCTCAGATCCCCGATGCGACCCTTGAGGGCGTAACCAGCGAGCTGAACCTGGAACAAGCGCTCACCGTGGAAGCGGTGCAGGTGAAACTCAATATTGACCACAGTCGTCTGCGCGATCTGGCGATTGAGCTGGTGTCACCTTCCGGCACCCGCAGCGTTCTGATGAATCCGCGCGTGGGCTTTATTGGAGAAAATATTGAAGATGGCGTGCTGCTCAGCAACCACTTCTATGGCGAACAGGCCGCCGGGGTCTGGACTCTGCGGGTGAGGGATACCGATGCGGGCACCAGTGAAACTGTGGCCTTCAACACCCAAACCCGTCAGCTGCTGAAGCTGAATACAGTCAACAACGCCGAGCCAGGCGTGGTGCGTGACTGGTCACTGCGTATTTTCGGCCACTGAGGAAAGAGCCTATGAAACATATGATGATCCTGTGCGCCGGTTTGTTTGCCGGTAGTGTATTGGCGGCGGACGATCTGCCAACGGTGTCTGAGCTGGCCCATGCCGAACTGGCTGCGGTGCCGGCAGAGGCGGCTTTTGGTATCAGCGTCAACGGCGAGCGCTTTTTGAAGGTAGGTAACGCCGGAGTGCTGTTCAGTGGCGAGCAGCTGCTGGATGAAACCGGATTTAAGTCGTTCCAGGCCAGCGGTGAGCTGGTGGTGCGTCTTGACGGTGCCTCGGCCGAGGGCCTGGCGGCCAACTTTGGTGTGTCCGTGCTGAACACTTACGGCAAGTTTGCTGTGGTCAAAGCGCCGGCCAGCGCTGAGCTGCTGGCTTTGGCAGCGGCCATTGATGCAGATGCCGGAGTAGCATCAGTGAGCGTGCATCTGGTTGACCTGACCACCAAAGGCCAATAAGCCGTTACAGACCCATTCAGGGATAACAAAGCCGGGCAGGTGCCCGGCTTTTTTGTTTATGGATTTACGCAAGCTCAGTTGCTGCGATACACGGGGTACTTGAGGTATTCGGCGTCGTAGTAGGGGCTGCGCTCGTAAAACCAGCGCAAACGTGCTGCCGGGTCTGCGGCAAAGGTTTCATCCTTCAACGCCTCGTTAAAGGCCTTTTTCAGCGCCGGATCTTTGGCCAGCATCTCGGCGGCCATGGGTTCTACTGCGTATTGCTCCATATACTCGGTGCGGGTAAAGATGGGATTGAACAGGCCCCATTGCAGCAGGGAGTCCGGTGACTGAGGCTCCAGCAGCAAAATGGCCAGATCCCCAAGTGCCTGTTCAGTGCTGACCTTTACCGTGCCAGCCGGCAGCGTGGTTTCAACGGTACTTAGCACAGTGTCCGCCTTCACCCGCTGACGACCTTCGTAGTCTTTGGCGCCAAATTCGGGATTGCTGAAGCTGTAACGGCCAAGCTTGAGTTTGGTGGCTTTTTGCAGGCGCTCGAAGCGAATCCCATGCAGCGCCAGCTTGTCGATGGCTTCCTGCCACTGGGGCAGAATGTAATAGGCCTCGGGTCGGCTGACACTGATGTCCGGCGCCGTGTTGCCAATCACCGGCAGCTGCTCGTAGGTGACAGGCTCGCCATTCCAGCGCACCACATCGGCGCCGGAAATAGGGCTCTTTTCAACGCTGTAACCAATGCCCTTGAAGTCCCAGCCGCTGGCCTGGGTTTCTTCCTTCCAGCTAAGGGTAACCTGCGCTGGGTAACGGAAGCTGTCTTCCATGATGGCGGTTTTCAGGGCTGTGGCCTGTTGGCCCACGGTTTTCAGGGTTTGCTCCAGCATCACATAGGTGCCCAGCACCCGCTGCTTGTAGGGCTTGAGGCTGTGGTTTTCTATCAGGATGGTGGGCAGGTGGCGGGCATCGCCGTAGCCGTTGGAGAAGCGTGGCGAGGCGTTCCACAGCGACATACCTTTGCGGATGTCGGCATTGTCCAGCGCAAACACCAGCGGGCCGGGCACATGACCGGCAGCGCTCAGGGCAGCTTCAACGGCGGGACGATAACTGCCATCGAGCCAGGCAAAACTGGCGGGGCTCAGGCCCTGTTTGAGGTTATAACCAAAGGTCACATCGTATTGGTAGTCGATGCCGTCGGTCACATGCACATCGATGTAGAGGCTGGGATTCCAGCTGTTGATGGCCGCCAGCATGAGTTGCATTTCTTTGGTGTCGGCCTTGGCGTAGTCGCGGTTAAGGTTCAGGTTGCGGGCGTTGGTGCGCCAGCCCATGGTCACCGGGCCGCGTTGGTTTACCCGGTTGTACTTGCTGGCTCTTTCATGGGCATCCACGCTGAAAATAGGCACAAACAACAGGTTCGCCGACTCCAGCAGTTCGCTCTTGCCGCCGTGTTCTATATCCCGCAGCAGCATCATGCCGGCATCTTTGCCATCGATTTCACCGGAGTGGATCCCTGCCTGCACCAGCACGCTGGGTTTACCGGTGCCCGCCAGTGCATCCGGCGTCGCCAGGCCTTCTTTGCTGGCAACAATCATCCAGATATCCCGCCCCTGTGGACTCTTGCCCAGGCTCACCTTGGACAGATATTTGCTGTGGCTCACCAGCTTGTCGAGCCAGGCCATGGTGGTTTGATAATCCGGGCTTTTTATCCCGCCACTTTGCTCAAACGGGGTGGCCCAGCTTTGCTTTGGGTCTTGCAGCAGCGACTCACTGGCTCCCTGCCATGGCTGAATTGGGGGCAGAATAGGGTCGTTGACGAAGGTGGTATTTTTCACGGCGCCGCCGAGGGCTGGCATGGCGGCGGTGAGGGCGATGCCAAGCAGGGCAAGGCGGGATTTGGTGAGGGAAAGCTGCATGCTGGGGCCTTTTGCGGCGTTGAAAATCAAAGGCCTATCTTTTCGCAATTACCGCCAGTACGCAAGGGGGAAACCGGCCACACCAGGGGCCTTGGTGACGGCAACTACACTGCCAAAGGCGATGTTTCTTAAAAGAGTATTAAGTGTAATCAATTGTAATTGATGTGTTTATTTTAACGGGATTGATGACATATTATGACATGGCTCTGGGCAAAGGTTGCGCTGGAGCGACATAGGGAGGTGGTATGATTCATATTCGGGCAAACCGGCTTGAAAAGAGTTACAGCACGGTCAAGGCGGTGGATGGCGTGAGCCTGCAGGTGGAAGGCGGCCAGATATTGGCGCTGCTTGGGCCAAATGGTGCGGGTAAGTCGTCGCTGATCCGTATGTTGGTGGGGCTGACCCGCCCTGACAATGGTGAGCTGGTGATAAGCCAGGGCGGCAAGCCCCTGTCGCGCTTGCCCAGAGAAGATTACGGCTATCTGCCGGAAGACCGCGGCCTGTATCAGGACCGTACTGTTACCCAAAACCTGAATTACATCGGCGAGCTGCGTGGTCTGCCCAAGGCGCGCATCGACAGTCAGATTGCGCTGTGGACCGAGCGCTTTGGGCTGGCCGAAAAGCGTGGCGACAAACTCAGCCAACTCTCCAAGGGCAATCAGCAAAAGGTGCAGCTGATTGCTTGTCTGTTACACGAACCCGAACTGCTGATCCTCGATGAACCTTTCTCCGGGCTGGATCCTGTTAATCAGGAACTGGTGGTATCTGTGCTGGCTGAGCTTAGAGCGGCGGGTAAGGGCATAGTGCTCAGCGCCCATCAGATGGCGCTGGTGGAGCGTCTCGCCGACCGTATGCTGCTGATTAACCACGGCAAGCCAGTGGCAAGCGGCAGCCTGGCCGAAGTGATGGCGCAGTTGTCGCCGGGGGATGGTTATCAGGTCGCCCTGAGCCCCGAGCCTGAACTCGCGGATTTGCAGGCACTGTCGACGGTAGATACCGCGATTGCGGCCGAGGGGCACTGGTCGCTGACCAAGACCAGGGATGCCAGCTTGCAGCAATTTTTGAATGATCTGGCTGCCCTTGGCGAGCTGGTGACCTTCGCGCCTGTGCAGCCAAATCTGCACGAGTTGTATCTCAGGGCCGTGGGCGGCAATAACAGGGAAGTGGAGGAAGCCGTATGATCCGCTGGAAGATTGCTGTATTTGAATTCAAACGTTTCCTCAAATGGAAACAGGAACTTGCCAGCATTGCTGTAATGTTGGTGATCTTTATGGGCATGTCGGCCTGGCCACAAATTAAAGGCTGGATAGACAAGGATTATCGGGTTGCCGTGGTGGGTGAGGCCCTGCCGAGCATTGCCGGATATCAGTTTACCCAGGTTCCAGCCGATACGGCGCAGCAGGTAACGCAGGCGCTTGGCAAAGACTGGGATCTGTTGCTGATGACCCACGAAGGCAAGCTTGAGCTGGTGGGGGAGAAGTCCACCAGTTGGCTTGAAAAGCTGACACCGCAGCTGCAGCGATGGCATCAGCAACAGTTGATTGCCGCCTTGCCTTTATCGGCTGAGCAGCAACAGGTTATCGATACCCTGCCGGAGGTTGCCATCAGCTTTACCCGCGAGAGTGCAGAAGAAGAGCAGGCGCGCAAACTCAAACGCATCGTGGGCATGGTGTTTCTGGGGGTTTTGATGACCGGCTTCTTTGCCAGTTTCGGACTGATGTTCACCGCCATCACCGGCGAAAAACAACAGAGGGTAACCGAGCAGCTGCTGACGCTGGTGTCCCCTCGGGAGTGGATTGACGGCAAAATCATCGGCGTGTCGCTGTTCTCGCTGAAAACCATTGTGACCTACGGGGTGATAGCGTTTCTGGTGATCCAGGGCGTAAGTATCATCGCCGGTAAGGCGTCGCTCAGTATTCCGTTGGGCATCGGCGATATCCTGTGCATGCTCGGGTTTCTCATTATGGGGGTGTTGCTGCTCAACACCTTCCTCGCAGGCTTTACCGCCACCATTGATGATCCGAACCATTCCGGCCGCACCGTGGTGATGTTGCTGCCGAGTTTGTTAATCGGCTCGGTGTTTATGGTGATGGATAACGCCGAAGGTCAGGCGATGCAGATCCTGAGCTGGCTGCCGCTGACTTCCTTTGGCGCCATGCCGCTGCGGGTGATGAGCTCGGACGTACCCTGGTGGGAGTGGCTGGGCTCGCTGGCGCTGCTTACGGCGTTCGTGGTGTGGATGTCCAAGGCCTCGGCGCGGGTGTTCGAGCTTGGCATTCGCATGTATGGCAAAGAGCCGCGCTGGGGAGATATTGTCGCCGCCGTGTTCAACCGCCGCTGATAGCTACAAAAAATGGCTCCTTCGGGAGCCATTTTTTATTGCGCGGTGAAAACCGCAGGCCAGTTCGGCTCTATTCGTCCGATTGGGTCACCGAGATTTTGGCCACACCAGCGGTTTTCACCCTGTCCATTACCCCCACCACGGTGCCGTGGAGAGTCTCGCCCTCGGCCTGAATCAGCACTGCCGCCCCCGGGGTTTCAGCCAGCCTGCGCTCAACATTGGCGGTAATCCTTTCCATATCGACCAAGCGGCCTTCCATGGTCACCACACCGGATTTATTGACTGTGATAAGAATATTGTCGCCCTTGTTTTTGGACTTTTGGGCATTCTCTGGCTTGTTGTAATCAATACCCATGGGTTTCACAAAGGATGTGGTAACAATGAAGAAAATCAACATGATAAATATGATGTCGAGCATTGGGGTCATATCGACCTTGGCTTCTTCATGTTCGGATGCATAGCGTTTAAATGCCATCTTGATACCCCCCGGCTAATTGGCTGAAGCTTGTTATTATCCTTCTACTGCTTAAGGCTTATATTGACCATTTTTTGCACCATAGCGCTCACTTGTCCAGCCTTTTACCATGACATTGTTGCTACAGGGATATTTCGTTGATCTGGCTCACAATTTGGAGTCAGCCGATGGGGATGACCCGGGGGTACTTGGCGCTGGCGCGTTCGTGGAAGATATCATCGAGATAGACAGCCAGTTCCGCGGCCGTGAGTTCGGCCGGGATCACCACATCGAATACCCGCCGTTTCATGCCGGTGCTGGACTCAAGAAACAGCTGCCATTGCCCTGCGACCCGGCTGACCGACATGGTTTGGCCAAACACATCGAAACGGTGGTCTTCTGGGGTAGTTTGCATTGGTTGTTACTTCCTGGCTGGTGAGTCAATCTCGTTTGTGGATTGCTATCAATAACATTGGATAAGCACACAAACAACCGCTGCTTGCCAGGGGTTTCAGTGAATCGCAGCCAACAAAAACGGCTCCCGAAGGAGCCGTTTTTTTACATCAGGAGCAGCTTAGGCTTTTGGGCCGGCGTTCTTGATGGAATCAGGTACCTGATACTTGGCGAAGTTGGCCTGGAATTCTTCGGCCAGCTTCTGGGCGTATTCGTCGTACTTGGCCTTGTCGCCCCAGGTGTTGACCGGGTTCAGCAGGGCAGAATCTACGCCAGGTACGGCCACGGGCACGTCCAGGTTCAGCTTGTCCAGGTGTACGGTTTCCACGTCGGCCAGCTCGCCGCTGACGATGGCGTCAACAATAGCGCGGGTGGTCGGGATGTCGAAACGCTTGCCCACACCGTAAGGACCGCCGGTCCAACCGGTGTTCACCAGATAGACCTTGCTGTTGAAGGCTTCGATGCGCTTCATCAGCAGCTCGGCGTATACGCCGGCAGGACGTGGGAAGAAAGGGGCACCGAAACAGGTAGAGAAGGTGGACTGGATGGCAGAGGTTGAGCCCATTTCAGTCGAACCTACTTTGGCGGTGTAGCCAGACAGGAAGTGGTAAGCGGCCTGTTCCTTGGTCAGCTTGGACACAGGAGGCAGTACGCCGGATACGTCACAGGTCAGGAACACCACGGCGCGTGGCTCGCCGCCACGGTTGGCTTCCTGGCGCTGGGCGATGTGCTCCAGCGGGTAGGCAGCGCGGGTGTTTTCGGTCAGGCTGGAATCTTTGTAGTCAGGTACGCGATTGGCGTCCAGTACTACGTTTTCCAGCACGGTGCCGAAGCGGATGGCATCCCAAATCACCGGCTCGTTCTTCTGGCTCAGGTCGATACACTTGGCGTAGCAGCCGCCTTCGATGTTGAATACGCTGCCTGGGGCCCAGCCGTGCTCATCGTCACCGATGAGGAAGCGCTTGGGATCGGCTGACAGGGTAGTCTTACCGGTGCCGGACAGGCCGAAGAACAGGGTGGTGTCACCCTCTTTGCCCACGTTGGCCGAGCAGTGCATTGGCAGCACGCCCTTGGCAGGCAGCAGGAAGTTCTGTACCGAGAACATGGACTTCTTCATCTCACCGGCATATTTCAGACCGGCAAGCAGTACCTTGCGCTCAGCGAAGTTGATGATAACAGTGGCCTCAGAGGCTGTGCCGTCACGCTCAGGCTCACACACGAAGCCTGGGGCGTTCATGATTTGCCACACATCTTTACCGGCCTTGTTGAAGGTTTCGGGAATGATGAACAGGTTACGGGCAAACAGCTGATGCCAGGCATATTCGGTGGTTACGGTAACAGGCAGGTAGTGCTCAGGGTCGGCGCCCACTTCCAGATCGGATACGAACACTTCTTTGTCGGCCAGATACGCTGCAACACGGTCCCACAGGGCGTTGAAGGCGTCGGCTGCGAAGGGCTTGTTAACTGCACCCCATTCGATATCAGCTTCTGAACCGGCCTCTTTGACGATGAAGCGGTCGTTGGGAGAACGGCCAGTGCGGGCTCCGGTCTTGGCAACCAGGGCGCCATTGGCGGTCAGCTCTCCTTCACCTCTGGCGAGTGCCAGTTCTACCAGCTCGGCAGTTGAGGGATTACGGTGTACGCGGTTGATTCCATCCGCCATAGGTAAGGTCTCCAAATTCTAAGAGGTTTTCTATTTATGGTACCGATCTGTGTTGCCGGTTTGTGGTGCGCCTTGATTTATCGGGTCTGGCGCCCGCGCTGATTGTAACTTAAGCGGATTGCAATGTGTGAGCCGGATCTGAAAATTCGTCAAAAAAAACGGACGCACCCTGGCGTCCGTTTTATGGCTGTGATCGCGGTCACTGTTTTGCAGTGCCTGAGTCTGTCAGGGAGCCATTGGCGTACAATGCTTCGATGTCGATGGCATCGAAGCGGTATTGGCTGTTGCAGTACTCGCAGCCCATCTCGATTTGGCCCTGCTCGGCCAGGATTTCGAGGATTTCGGCTTTCTCGATGCTGCGAATGGCGGCAGCGCTGCGCTCGCGGGAGCAAGTGCATTTAAAGCTGACTTCCACAGGGTCGAACAGGCGCACTTCTTCCTCGTGGTAGAGACGGTGCAGCACTTCCTCGGCCGGCAGTTGCAGCAGTTCTTCCTGCTTGATGGTGGCGGTGAGGGTAGTCAGGTGCTCGTACTCGGCGTTGTGGTCTTCTTCGCTTGGCAGTACCTGCAGGAAGATACCGGCGGCACGTTCGCCATCGGCAAACAGCCAAATACCTGTGGGCAGCTGTTCAGACTGCTGGAAGTAGTCCTGAATACACTCGGCCAGCGTTGGCTTATCCAGTGCCACTACGCCCTGATAACGCTCGCCTTCGTCCGGGGTCAGGGTGATCACGATATAACCCTGACCAAACAGATCGCCAAGGCTCGCATCGTCAGCCAGCTCGCCGTCCCAGCGTGCCACACCGCGCAGTTGCTGGTGGTTGTTGCCGTTGATCACCGCCAGTGACACAGGGCCGTTGCCCTGTACCTGCACTGCGATATCACCGCTGAACTTGAGGGTGGCGGTCAGCAGCGAGGTGGCTGCCATCAGCTCGCCGAGGAAACGGCGCAGTACCGCCGGGTAGCTGTGGGCATTGACCACTGACTGATAGGCGTCGGCCAGCTGTACCAGCTCACCGCGTACATCGGCATTTTCAAACAGGTATCTGTATAAAGTGTCTTTGTTCATCTTGCTGTCTTCTATTCGGTATCGGCGTCAGGCCAAATTAATAGTCGCCGGATTTGGCCTTTAAGAGCTCGCGTCGCTGCTTCTTGTCGGGTTTGGTATCCGGTGACGGATTGTTCAGTATGTTCAGGCGTCTGGCCTCGGCGTTGTCGGCGCGCTTGCGCTCACTCTCGGGCGTTTCCTGATACAAAGTTTGGGCGATGCTGGCATTTTGTCGTTGTTCCGACAATTTCACTATCACCACCTCTTTTTCGTCATATCCCTGACGTATCTTAAGAACGGCGCCCACTTCCGCATTCTTGCTGGATTTGGTGCGGGCCCCGTTGTAATGTACTTTACCGCCGTTAATCATCTCTTTGGCCAGTGCCCGAGTCTTGTAAAAACGGGCGGCCCAAAGCCATTTGTCCAAACGAACGGATTGTGGGGGTTGGTGCTTCTGATCCACGCGCGCTCCACCTAAGCAAATTTTTGCAACATTAGGGATGGGATCACAGCTTGGAAAGCCACAGCCTTGATCCAGCCGCATAAAAACCGATTTAGCGGCTTGCCTCACACCCTTTTCGGGCGCGCAAAGTTAGCATAAATGGCTAAAAATCGCCACAGGCACCGCTGTTATGGGGTTGTTGCCGTGTTATGGCTGGGTTAGCATGATGCAGGTTTTTCTAAAATATTCTAATCAGAACAGAGACCTGTTAAGAGGGTCCGTAAATTATGGATTTATTGGATAAAGTGATTGCACGGGCAGGAAGCATACCGCATAAACCACTGAGTAGGCTTACCTTTTGGTTGGGGTTCGCGGTTTGCTGTTATTTGGCGGCCGAGATCAGCTGGCGATTGGTACCTGTGCAGTCTGAGGCTGTTGCCTGGCGCCCGAGCCCGGTAAACGCCGGAGGCGGCAGTGGCAGCGTGGATTTGGACGGACTCAAGTCTCTGTCGCTGTTTGGCAAAGCCGACAGCAAACCCAAGGAACAGCCGGTTCAGGAAGTCATTACCGACGCGCCTAAAACCTCGCTTTCCATCGTACTGACCGGCATTGTGGCCTCCACCGCCGAGCAGAAAGGTCTGGCTATCATCGAATCCGGTGGCAACCAGGAAACCTACGAGCTGGGTGAAAAAATCAAAGGTACCTCGGCGTCTTTGAAAGAGGTGTACGCCGACCGGGTGATTATCACCAACGCCGGCCGCTACGAGACCCTGATGCTCGATGGCGTGCCTTACACCAACTCTCCTTCTGTTCCCGCCAGTAACAGCCGCCGCGAACGCGACGAGGACGTGCGCCGTATCGATATGCGTGGCGACGAGGTGGGCGCCGAATTGTCTTCTTCCCGTGATGAATTGCTGGCCGACCCCAGTAAGATCACCGATTACATTTCCATTTCTCCGGTAACCCGTGGCGAAGAGCTGGCGGGCTATCGTCTGCAACCGGGCAAAGATCCCGGGCTGTTCAAACAGGCAGGCCTCAAGCCCGGCGATCTGGCCAAATCCATCAACGGTTACGATTTGACCGTCAGCACCCAGGCGTTGGAGCTGATGGGACAGCTGTCCGAACTCACTGAAATTTCAGTGATGGTAGAGCGCGAAGGTCAGCTGGTTGAAATCATGTTCAGTTTGCCGCAATAAGCACAAGATTTAGGGGATAAGAATTAGATGAACAACAAAGGATTCCGACGCAAACTGATTGCCAGCCTGATGGCCGGTACAGTATTGCTTTCGCCTGTGATGGTATCCGCGGCCGACGAACAGCTGGCGCCAAGTTTCAAAAACGCCGAGATTCAGGAGTTTATCAACACAGTTGGTAAGCGTTTGAACAAGACTATCATTGTCGACCCCACCATTCGCGGCAAGATTAACGTCAGAAGCTACGATAACCTCACCGAAGACCAGTACTTCCAGTTCTTCCTGAACGTGCTGCAGGTGTATGGCTACGCCGTGGTGGAAATGGAAAATGGCGTGCTCAAGGTCATCAAGGACAAGGATGCCAAAACCTCCAACATCCGTGTGGCTGACGACTCGGCTCCAGGCTTAGGCGACGAGCTGGTGACCCGCATAGTGCCGCTGTACAACTCAGAGGCCAAGCAACTGGCGCCGCTGCTGCGTCAGCTGAACGATAACGCCGGTGGCGGCAACGTGGTTAACTACGATCCGTCCAACGTGTTGATGCTCACCGGCCGCGCC
Organism: Shewanella khirikhana; assembly: GCF_003957745.1. NCBI lineage: Bacteria > Pseudomonadati > Pseudomonadota > Gammaproteobacteria > Alteromonadales > Shewanellaceae > Shewanella > Shewanella khirikhana. The sequence goes on from NZ_CP020373.1 coordinate 4,356,080, forward strand.
GCCGTGGTCAACAAGCTGGTGGAAATCGTCAAGCGCGTGGATAAGCAGGGCGACACCGAAGTGCTTGTGGTGCCGCTGCAGCACGCTTCTGCCTCTGAAATGGTGCGGATTATCGACACCCTTTACCGTGCTTCTGCCAACCAGGCTCAGCTGCCCGGACAGGCTCCGAAAGTCGTGGCGGATGAGCGTATCAACGCCGTGGTGATCAGCGGCGATGAGAAGAGCCGCCAGCGGGTAGTGGAGCTGGTGAAACGTCTCGACGCCGAGCAGGCCAGCACAGGTAACACCAAGGTACGTTACCTGCGTTATGCCAAGGCCGAAGATCTGGTGGAAGTGCTCACCGGCTTTGCCCAGAAGCTGGAAGCCGATAAAGACGGCGCCCAGCAGGCACCCGGCAAGCGTCGCAACCAAATCAACATCATGGCTCACACCGACACCAATGCCCTGGTGATAAGTGCCGAGCCGGATCAGATGCGCACCCTGGAGAGCGTCATCAATCAGCTAGATATCCGCCGCGCCCAGGTATTGGTAGAAGCCATTATCGTGGAAGTGGCCGAAGGCGATGACGTGGGCTTTGGCGTGCAGTGGGCGACCGAATCCGGTGGTGGCACCCAGTTCAACAACCTTGGTCCCACCATAGGTGAGATTGGCGCCGGTATCTGGCAGGCCCGTCCGGTAGAAGGAACCAAGGTGTGTTCTGAAAACGGCACCTGTACAGAAAACCCTGAGAAACAAGGCGATATCACCTTGCTGGCCCAGGCGCTGGGCAAGGTGAACGGCATGGCATGGGGCGTGGCCATGGGCGACTTCGGTGCCCTTATTCAGGCCGTGTCCTCCGACACCAACTCCAACGTACTGGCCACGCCGTCCATCACCACTCTGGATAACCAGGAAGCTGCCTTTATCGTGGGTGACGAAGTACCTATCCTCACCGGCTCACAAAACTCCAGCAACGGTAACTCCAACCCGTTCCAGACCGTAGAGCGTAAGGAAGTGGGCGTGAAGCTTAAAGTCACCCCACAGATCAACGAAGGCAATGCCGTTAAGCTGGCTATTGAGCAGGAAGTATCTGGTATCAATGGTAAAACCGGTGTTGACGTGACCTTTGCTACCCGCCGTTTGACCACCACAGTGATGGCCGATTCAGGCCAAATTGTAGTGCTTGGCGGTCTTATCAACGAAGAAGTGCAGGAAAGCGTGCAGAAGGTGCCTATCCTTGGTGACATTCCACTGCTGGGTCACCTGTTCAAGTCGTCTTCCAGCGGCAAGAAAAAGAAAAACCTGATGGTGTTTATCAAGCCCACCATCATCCGTGACGGTATCACCATGGAAGGCATTGCCGGTCGCAAGTACAACTACTTCCGCGCGCTGCAACTGCAACAGCAGGACCGTGGCGTGAACCTGATGCCCAATACCGATGTGCCGATTCTGGAAGAGTGGAATCAGTCAGATTATCTGCCGCCTGAAGTGAACGATATTCTCGATCGCTACAAGGAAGGCAAGGGCCTGGACACCGACATGCGTGAAAAGGACGCCGCCCTGAATTACATCAATGAGAACAAGTAATGGGCGAGCCTATGAGTGACATCAATCAGGGCGAAAGCCTCGAGCTTTTGTCGGGCGAGCTGGGTGTCAGTGCCGAGTCCCAGGCGGACGAGGCTTACCACTCCAATAGCCGTGAGCGCTTGCCATTTGCTTTTGCCCATCGCTTCGGCCTGGTGCTGGCGAAGGACGAGTCCGGCAATCTGGGGCTGTATTACACCGAGAAAACGCCGCTGGCGGCGTTGCTTGAAGTGCGCCGTTACGCCGGTGAAGCCGTGCCTTTGCAGCGGCTGGAGCAAGCGGCCTTCGAGGCTAAGCTGACCCAGGCATATCAGGCCAATTCGTCCGAGGCGCAGCAGCTGATGGAAGACATTGGCAACGAGATGGACCTGTTCACCCTCGCCGAAGAGCTGCCCCAGACCGAAGATCTGCTGGAGGGCGACGACGACGCCCCCATCATCCGGCTTATCAACGCGCTCTTGTCCGAAGCCATCAAAGAAGAGGCCTCGGATATCCATATCGAAACCTATGAAAAGCAGCTGGTGGTGCGTTTCCGGGTGGACGGGGTACTCAAGGAAGTGCTCAAGCCCAACCGTAAGCTGTCGTCACTGCTGGTAAGCCGTATCAAGGTAATGGCCCGTCTGGACATCGCCGAGAAGCGGGTGCCGCAGGATGGCCGTATTTCGCTGCGTATCGGCGGCCGTGCCGTGGATGTGCGGGTATCGACCATGCCGTCCAGCCACGGTGAGCGGGTGGTACTGCGTCTGCTCGATAAAAACGCCGGTAACCTCAACCTGGCCCAGCTGGGCATGACAGAATCGATTCGTTACCGCTTCGATGAGCTTATCCGTAAGCCCCACGGCATTCTGCTGGTCACCGGCCCCACGGGTTCGGGTAAGAGTACTACCCTCTATGCCGGTCTGACCGAGATTAACTCCCGCGACACCAACATACTCACGGTGGAAGACCCCATCGAATATGAGCTCGAAGGCATAGGTCAAACCCAGGTGAACACCAAGGTGGACATGACCTTCGCCCGCGGCCTGCGTGCGATTTTGCGTCAGGACCCCGACGTGGTGATGATAGGTGAAATCCGTGACCTCGAGACCGCCCAGATTGCAGTGCAGGCCTCGCTCACCGGTCACCTGGTGATTTCCACCTTGCACACCAACACCGCCTCCGGCGCCATTACCCGCTTGCAGGACATGGGGGTAGAGCCCTTCCTGGTGTCATCGAGCTTGCTCGGCGTGCTGGCCCAGCGCCTGGTGCGTACCCTGTGCTCCAACTGTAAAGAGCCCCACGTACCGGACGAGCGTGAACGTGAGCTGCTCGGCATTGGCAGTGAAGAGGCGGTGATTTACCGAGCCACAGGTTGTAAGCACTGTGGCCACAACGGTTATCGCGGCCGTACCGGTATCCACGAGCTGCTGCTGGTGGATGATACTGTGCGCGAGCTTATTCACGGCGGCCGTGGTGAGCTGGCCATTGAAAAGCACATTCGCCAGTCGGTGCCCAGCATTCGTCACGACGGCATGCAGAAGGTACTCGCGGGCATTACCACCCTCGAAGAAGTACTGCGGGTCACCCGCGAGGAGTAATGCATGCCGGCTTTTGAATACAAGGCGCTCGACGGCAAGGGCAAGCAGCAAAAAGGCGTGGTCGAAGCCGACAGCGCCCGCCACGCCCGCAGCCAGTTAAGAGACATGCGCCTGATGCCACTGGAAATAGAGCCGGTGGTGGAAAAGGAAACCAAGGCCAAGGGCGCAGGATTTAACCTGTTTCGCCGTGGCATTTCGGTGGCCGAGCTTGCGCTTATCACCCGCCAGATAGCGACCCTGGTGGCGTCCGGTTTGCCGGTGGAAGAAGCGCTGAAGGCCGTGGGCCAGCAGTGCGAAAAAGACCGGCTGGCATCCATGATCATGGCAGTGCGCTCACGGGTGGTGGAAGGTTACTCGCTGGCCGACTCCATGGCCGAATTCCCCCATATCTTTGACGATCTCTACCGCGCCATGGTGGCCTCGGGTGAAAAGTCCGGCCATTTGGAGGTGGTGCTCAATCGCCTCGCCGATTACACCGAGCGGCGCCAACAGCTTAAATCCAAGCTGACCCAGGCGATGATTTACCCTGTGATGCTGACTCTGGTTGCCATCGGCGTGGTGGCTGTGTTGCTGGCCGCCGTGGTACCCAAGGTGGTGTCGCAGTTTGAGCATTTGGGGCAGGAGCTTCCGGCTACCACTCAGATTTTGATGGCATCCTCCGCCTTCGTGCAGGATTATGGCTTGTTGATCCTCGGGCTGCTGATTTTGGCCGTGGTGGTGTTCCAGCGAATGCTCAGCAATGATGCGTTCAAGATGAAATACCATGTGTTTTTGCTGCGTCTGCCGGTGGTCGGTCGGGTGAGCCGCAGTATCAACACCGCCCGTTTCGCCCGAACCTTAAGTATTTTGAGTGCAAGCTCGGTGCCGCTGCTCGATGGTATGCGTATCGCCGGCGATGTGATGCAGAACTTACGGGTGCGCGAAGCGGTCGAAGAAGCGACAGCGCGGGTACGTGAGGGGACCAGCCTTGGCACGGCGCTCACCAACACCAAGCTGTTCCCGCCAATGATGCTGTATATGATAGCCTCGGGCGAGAAGAGTGGTCAGCTCGAAGATATGCTGGAGCGGGCCGCAGACAACCAGGACAGGGAATTCGAGGCCAATGTGAATCTGGCGTTGGGGGTGTTTCAACCCGCGCTGGTGATCAGCATGGCAGGGGTGGTGCTTTTTATCGTACTCGCCATCCTGCAACCTATTCTGGAAATGAACAATTTGATTGGCAGTTAAGCTGCCAAACCGATTTTTACAAGGAGAAAGCTTGATGCAAAAGCGCAATCAACAACGCGGTTTTACCCTGCTGGAAATCATGGTCGTGATCGTTATTCTGGGCCTGTTGGCTGCCATGGTGCTGCCAAACGTACTGGGTAACAAGGAATCGGCCGATATCAAGAAGGCGGTTGCCGACATAGTGGCGCTGGAAAACGCACTGGACATGTACAAGCTGGATAACAGCGTATACCCCACTACAGAGCAGGGCCTGGAAGCCTTGGTGCAAAAGCCGACTATTTCCCCCGAGCCACGCAACTATCGTGACGGCGGTTATGTGAAGCGTCTGCCACAGGATCCATGGCGCAACGACTATATGCTGTTAAGCCCAGGTGAGAACGGCAAAATCGATATCTTCAGCGCTGGCCCGGACATGCAAGCAGGTACCGAAGACGATATCGGTAACTGGAACCTGCAAAACTTCCAGTAATACGGACATCCAGTGAAAGCACGTGGTTTTACCCTGATTGAAGTCTTGCTGGTGGTGCTCTTAATGGGCATCGCTGCGGCTGCGGTCACCCTGAGTTTGCCTTCGTCGGGGATAAAACCAGAGCTGGATAAGGCCGCCACTCAGTTTGTGGCTGCCACCGACCTTATCCGTGACGAGGCCGTGCTCAGCGGCCAGTTTTTGGGTGTGGTGGTGGATGACACCCAGTATCAATATGTGATTTTCAAAGAAGGCAAATGGAACAAACTGGAAAACGATCGCCTGCTGGCGCTGCGTGAAATGCAGCCTGGCATCAGTTTGAACCTGATTGTCGAAGGGCTGCCGCTGGATCAGGAAGAAGAGCAGGAATCCTGGTTCGATGAGCCTTTTATCGACGAGCCTAGCGCCGAAGAGAAAGCCAAGAACCCCGAGCCACAAATTCTGGTGTTCCCCAGCGGTGAGATGACGGCCTTCGAGCTAAATTTCCTCGGCCGCGAGCAGCTGGGTGACGAAGTGGCTGTGTTGGTCACCGGCGACGCCCTTGGCCGGGTAAGGGTGGGGAGGCCGGACGATGAGGCCTTCTAAGCATCCGCAACGCCTTTTGCGTCAGCGGGCCATGACGTTGCTGGAAGTGATGATGGCGCTGGTGATTTTCGCCATTGCCGCTTTGTCACTCACCAAAAGCATGAGCGAAATGATTGGTAATCTGCCCATTCTGGAAGAGCGCACCCTGGCACAGTGGGTGGCCGACAATCAGATGGTGGATGCCCGCCTGGAGCCGGGGTTTCCGGCCATAGGCAAGAAAGACGGCGAGGTTGAACTTGCCGGCCGTACCTGGTACTGGCGCAAAGAGGTGATTAAAACCACCGATGACAAGTTTCGGCTGATCCGCATTAAGGTCAGCGACGATGACAGATACAGCCGCACCCTGGCCGAGATAAACAGCTATGTCTTCGATAAAGAATAAGGCTGGCATGCCGGGGAGCAAGGCGGCGCGCACTCGGGGTTTCACCCTGATTGAGATGCTGCTGGCGATAGCCATTTTTGCGCTGCTGGGATTGGCGGCCAATGCTGTACTCGGCACAGTGCTGAAAAACGATGAAGTGACTCAGGATTTCAGTGCCCGGCTGCGTTACCTGCAGCAGGGCTTCGGTGCCATTGAGCGCGACCTTGGCCAGATGGTGGCGCGTACGCCACGTCTGCTGGAAGGTGGCCGCGGCAGCACAGTGCTGCAAACCGGTACCGATATGCTGGACAGTGAAAGTGAAGCCCTGGTGTTCTTTCGCATTGGCTGGCTCAATCCCGATGGCAAGTTGCCCCGTGGCAGTGTGCAGTCGGTGGCCTATGTGGTCATAGAGGGTAAGCTGGAGCGCTGGTATTACCCTTATCCGGAGCCCGAGTTCGGCGCCGAGCCAGTGAAGGATGTGCTGTTTGATAAGGTACTTGGAGTCGAATATGCCTTCTTCGTGGGCGACAAGTGGGAGCGCAAGATAGACGCCACTGCTTTGCCCGCTGCTATCGCGATGGAAATCGAGTTGGAAGGCTTTGGCAAAATTCAGCGCAAGTTCCTGTTGCCCAAGGGCGCTGCCGCCAAGTCTGATGATGAGTCCGGGAAAGATGATGACTCCGGCAACGGCAACGGTAACGGAACCGGAAACGGCTCGGGCAATGGTTCGGGTAATGGCACAGGCAACGGCTCGGGTAACGGTTCGGGCAACGGCGAAGAGAAAGAAGATGAGAACGGCCGGAGCGGGGGGGAATACTGATGCGTAAGCAAAGAGGTGTTGCCCTTATCGTGGTGCTGCTTATCGTCGCTATTGTTGCCGTGATTGCCAGTAACGTGACTGCCCGCAACCAGATCAGCATGCGTCGTACACTCAATCTGGCGCAGTATGATCAGGGCTATTGGTATGCTCTGTCGGCGGAGGAACTGGCACGTAAGGTCTTGAAACAGGATCTGGACGACAGCGAAGGCAAGGTACACCTGCAACAGTACTGGGCGCTGGCCAATGTGGTGTTTCCGGTCGAAGGTGGTGAAATAGCAGGTAAAATCAGCGATATGCGTGCCTGCTTTAATATCAATGCGCTGTCGGTGGCCTCAAAGGATGTTGAAAACGGGCAGCCGCAGCTGCCTTTGGCGGCCAGACAATTCAAGGCGCTGCTGGTGGCGCTGGGGATGGATGATTTTGGCGCCGAGCGCCTGACCCACACCCTGAAGGATTATCTGGATGAAGATACCATCACCAGCCCCTTTGGTGCCGAGGATGCCGAATATGAGTCCCGCCCCGTGCCTTACCGGGCGGCCAACACCCTGATGAATCACAAGAGTGAACTCAGGGCAGTGATTGGTTTTACCGAAGATGTGTACCGCAAGCTGTCGCCCTATGTGTGTGCCATTCCCGGCAATGACCGCCAGCTGCTGAACATCAACACCCTCAAGGTGGAACAGGCGGCCATTTTGGTGGGTATGCTGGATGGGCAAGTCAGCGTGGGTGAGGCCGAGAGCCTTATCAATCAGCGGCCATCCGACGGCTTCGATAACATTGACGATTTTTGGCAGCTGACCAGTGCCAAAGCCGACGACAAGATTAAATCCAGCATAGTGCTGGACAGCAAGTTCTTCCTGTTGGAAGCGGCGTCCAAACTGGATGACAGGGTGTTCCGGCTCGACAGCGTGCTGGCCCGCACCGGTGGCAACCAGATGGACACCCTGACCCGCCAGTACGGCGGTCAGCAGTAAAAAAGAATAACAATACAGCCTCCCTGTGGAGGCCGGAGAATGACAGTGAGTGAAAGGCTATTTATCCGACTGGGCGCCAAGGCTCAGGACAGCTGTGCCTGGCTGATTTGGTCAGAGCAGGAGCAGGAGATCATTGCCTCGGGAGAACTGCCCGGGGCAGATTCCCTCGCCACCCTGACCGAGCGAGCGGGCAACAGGCCCGTGGATATTCTGGTGCCCGCCTCCAGCATGACCCTGACCGAAATTCACCTGCCCGAAAAAGGTCAGCGGCAGGCGCTCAAGGCCTTGCCCTTTATGCTGGAAGAGAACCTCGCGGACGATGTAGATGATATGCACTTTGTGGTGGGTGGCCGTGAAGGCGAGCGTTTGGCGGTGGCAGCAGTGGCCCACGAGCAGATGCAAACCTGGCTTGGCTGGCTGCAGGAAGCTGGACTCAAGGCCCGCAAACTGGTTCCTGATTGCCTGGCGTTGCCGCTGGATAGCTGTGAATGGGCCGCCATGCTGATGGGGCAGGAGCTATTGGTGCGCACCGGTAAAGGTACGGGTCACAACCTGCCTCAGGACTGGCTGCCTGTGGCCTTGCCTATGCTGCTGGATAAGCAGGACATAGCGCCCACAGTGGCCACTTACAACGACATCAATCTGCCCGGCGCCGAAGTTAAGCTGCAAACGCTGGATCTGCCGATGCTGGTGTTGGCCCGTGGCATTCTGCATGCGCCGATGAACCTGCTGACCGGGGTGTACAAGCCCAAGCGTGAACTCAGTAAGCATTTGCTGCAGTGGAAGAGCGCCGCCATTGTGGTGGCCGTGGCACTGCTGCTGGCGCTGGTGGACAAGGGCCTGACCATCTATCAGGTGGGCCAGCAGGCCGATAGCCTCAAGGCAGAGAGTGAAGCCATTTATCGTCAGGTGATGCCGGGCTCTAACCGTATTGTGAACCTGCGCTCACAGCTCGACAGCGAGCTTAAGAAGCTCTCCGGCAGTGGCAGCGGCACGGAATTCTTTGTCATGCTGCAAAGCCTGAAAACCTCTTTCGCGGCGGTGCCTGAACTTAAGCCCAACAGCCTGAGATTCGACAGCGCCCGCAATGAAATCCGTATGCAGGTCAGTGCGACTAACTACGCCCAAATCGAGAAGTTCAAAGAACTGGTGGCCAAGGATTTTGAGCTGGATGCCGGCGCCATGAACTCGAGCGATGAAGCCGTGACCAGTACCCTGACCCTGAGGAGCCGCTAACATGGAAAAGCTGAAAGCCTGGTGGGAAAGTCTGGCCACCCGTGAACAGCAGATTGTGGCCGTTGGCGGCGTGATGTTGCTGATTGCCGTGTTCTATTGGGGCATTTGGACCCCCATCGCCAATGCCGAAGCCGACGCCGTTAATCGCCTCAAGGCGCAGCAGCAAACGCTGGCTTATGTCAAAGAAACCGCCAATAAGCTTGCAGGCCTGCGCCAAAATGGCAGCCGCCCGACCATGCAGGGCAGTATCACCAATGTGGTTAACCAGACCGCCGGTCGTTATGGTCTTACCATCACCCGGATGCAGCCACAGGGCAATAAGATCCAGCTGTGGATGGACGATGTGCCCTTCGATGCGTTGCTGGGTTACCTTGGCGATTTGGTGCAGCAAAAAGGCTTATCGCTTGAGCTGCTGGATGTGGGCGAAACCGATACGCCCGGCATGGTAAAGGTTCGTCGTATTCAATTGGCCCAATAAGGGCAAAGGGTTAACCGCGTGTTGAAGAAGATTTTAATTGGCATCCTGCTGTATCTGGTGTTCCTGATAGCCTTGCTGCCCGCCTCTGTGGTGGTGGCGCTCGCTCCCATGCCAAAAGGCGTGAATGTGGGTGGCGTCAGCGGCACAGTGTGGCAGGGGCAGGCGCAAACGATACAGATTAACGAGCGTCAGCTCGAGCAGGTGCGTTGGGATATACAGGCGCTCAAGTTGCTGACCGGCGCTGTGGTGGCCGATGTGCAGGTAGGCGGTCGCAGCTCTGCGCTGCAAATGAAAGGCGAACTGGGCTGGTCTCTCTCAGGTGCCCGGGTTGCCAATCTGAAGCTCGACACTGGCCACGGCTTTTTGCTGGGTAACACCAAGCTGCCGTTTGGTGCCAAGGTGGAAGGGGATGTGAGCCTGATGTTGGCGGAATTCCAGCAGGGTAAGCCCTGGTGCGATGCCTTAAGCGGCAAGCTGTTTCTCCAATACGCCAATCTTAAAAACCAATTCGGTGAGTATCCCCTTGGCAATATTGAGCTGAACCTGAGTTGTGAAGCGGGCCAGGTGCAACTGGTTGCCATGGAAGATAAAAACCAGCTGGGGCTTGCTGGCACTGTGGTGCTGGCCGATGAAGGCAAACTGGTGGTACAGGCCAAAATCCGCGAAACCGATTTTCAAACCGCTGACATGAAAAAGGCCCTGGCCTTCCTTGGCCGCAAAGATGCCGAAGGATACTACCCTATCGTCTGGCAGGGGCGGGTTCCAGGGGTTTGAGCAAACAATAAAAAAGGCGCCTAAGGCGCCTTTTTTTACTAACTTCGACGTTGCAACTCATTGAGTAGCAGGCGGTAGTCGTGGATCGCCGGAAAGTCGTGGAACACTTTATTGGGCTGCTGGCTGTCGGGATTGCTGATCCCGAGCTGAAAGCCTATCCCGGCGGCCTTGGCGGCATTCAGAATGGTTTCACTGTCGTCGATAAAGAGGCAGCGCTTGGGGTTAAGCTCGAAGCGGGCAAATACGGCTTGCCAGAACAGCGGCGACTCCTTGGGATAGCCTGTCTGATGGCTGGAGAGGATATCGTCCAGGCCATTGGCAAGCTCTGTGTGTTCGAGCTTCAGCGCCAGGCTGTTTGGGTGCGCGTTGGTGAGCAAAATACGGCGCTTGCCGGCATCGGCTAAGGCCTGCAGGAAGGGCATGCTGTCTTGTCTTAGTTTGATTCTGTCTACCAGGGTGCGGTGCAGCGCCATAATATCCAGCCCGAGGCGTGACTCCCAGTAATCGAGGCAATACCACTCGAGGGTGCCGGCGACACTGTCGTAGGCTTCACGTACCAGTTCTTTTGCTGCTTCGTTACTGATGCCACGGGTGCGGCTTAAGGTGCCGGGCACCAGCGACAGCCAGAAGTGGTTGTCGAAATGCAGGTCGAGCAGGGTGCCGTCCATGTCCAGCAAGACGGTGTCGATTGCGTCCCAGGGAAACATACGAAAATTCCATTGGTAGAATAAATGCGGGATAGTAAGATTGTATCTCAAGAAGATTCAGGGATTTCAACTATCAGGGGCGAGCATGGCTGAGCGGCGCCAAAAGCCGGAGATTCTGCATACCGAGACGGTCGCCAAGAGCCGACTGTTTCAGATTGAGCAGGTACATCTGCGTTTTTCCAATCAGGTTGAGCGATTTTACGAGCGCATGAAGGGCTCGAATCGCGGCGCTGTGATGGTTGTGCCCGTGCTGGGTGATAAGCTGCTGTTGGCGCGGGAATATGCCGCCGGTACCGACAACTACGAGCTGGGCTTTCCAAAAGGCCTGGTTGACCCAGGCGAAGCCCCCATCGATGCTGCCAATCGCGAATTGCAGGAAGAAATCGGTTTCGGGGCCCATAAGCTTACCTTGCTGAAAGAACTCAGCCTGGCGCCCGGTTATTTCTCCAGTAAGATGCAGATTTTTCTCGCTCAGGACCTGTATGAGAGCCGTCTGGAAGGCGATGAGCCCGAGCCGATTGAAGTTGTGCCCTGGCCGCTGGAAAAGTGGCAGGAGCTGCTCGAATTGAGTGATTTCTCTGAATCCCGTAGCGTCAGTGCTTTGTTTTTGACGCAGAAGCATCTAAACCTTAAATAGACGTGTCCCGGGCCAGTACAGGCTGAGCCCCAATCTGGAGTGGTTATGAAGCCAGAGCAGCTTGTCGATGAAGCAATTGCCATTGCGACCCGTGCCGGAAACCGGATCCGCGAGATCTACCTGGCCGGGGATTTTGAGCGGGTGGTGAAATCTGACAATACCCCGGTTACCTCGGCGGATTTGGCCGCCAACCAGATTATCCTCGACGGCCTGAAGGCGCTTACTCCCCATATCCCCATTCTTTCTGAAGAAGCGGCCGATATTCCCTTGTCAGAACGAGCCGACTGGCCCTGCTATTGGCTGGTTGACCCGCTCGATGGCACCGGCGAGTTTATTGCCGGTAGCGGCGATTTTTCGGTAATTATTGCACTGGTTGAGCACAACCGTCCTGTGATGGGCGTGGTCTATGTGCCTATGACCGGCGTTTGCTATTACGCGGTGGCGGGGCTTGGCGCCTACAAGCGCAGCGGCGGCATGGAAGTGCGCATTACCAGTCGGCAAATCGATGGCGCATCTGAGCCGTCACTCAGGCTGGCGGTGAGCCGTCGGCAGGATCCCCAATCGGTACTGAAACTCTTTCATCAACCACGCCACTGTGAACTGGTGGTGATGGGCGGCGCTGCGCTCAAGAGTTGTCTGGTGGCCGAGGGCAGGGCGGATTGCTATGTGCGGGTCGGCCCCACCGGCGAGTGGGATACCGGCGCGGCGCAGATCATTATCGAAGAAGCCGGTGGCCAGCTGATGGATATCGAGCTGCAACCCCTGAGTTACAACGAACGCGATACTTTCGAAAATCCCAACTTCATCGTAGTTGGCTCGCCCAATCTCGAATGGGACAAGATCCTCATCGGTGAATAACATTTTGCAAATCAAACCCCTCGATGCCAGCAACTGGCAGCTTGCCCATGGCGTTGAGCAGGCCTGTTTTGGCGACCACTGCTACCCTGATTTCTTTTTCCGCCAAGCCATCGATGCCTGGCCAACCGGTCTGGTGGGCGCCTTCGTCGATGATAAGCTGATTGGTTACGTGCTGTGTACCCCAGGGCAAGAACGGGACACCGGCTGGATCCTTTCGGTAGCAGTGCTTGCCAGTCAGCGTGGCGTTGGCGCCGGTAAGGCCTTGATGCAGCATTGTCTTCAGCAAGGTTACCGCCAGTTAAAGCTGACGGTGGCACCGGATAACCCGGCACTTGGTTTGTATCAAAAACTGGGGTTTAGCGAGACAGCCCTTGAGCACGACTATTTCGGCCCGGGCGAGCACAGGTTGCTGATGTGCTGGCATGGTACCTGAGTAAGCAACTCGAAACGGTACAGTGGCGAGCGAGTGTAGTTTAAGATCAGCAAGGCGCCGGGTCAGCGATGCTCAGGCGAGCCAAACTCAGGTCACTCATCTTCAGGTCACTTACACGCAGCCCACTCAGGTCACTCACACGCAGCCTACTCAGGCTAATCACACTTGGCGTTCCTGAAACCTGAGTAAACTCGTACACAGGGAACTTCAGGCCCGCAACCTTAACCCTTCCTTCTTTTCTGAATGCTTGCTTAATGAACGGCGTTTTTAATTATTGTGAACATTGTTTTTTATTTTGTACCCTGTTAGCTTGAAGCTAATTTAAGCAGTGGCCCGGAGCGGCAATGGCACGACGACAAGACCACAGTCACGATGAAATCCGCCTTATGGCCATCGAAGCCGTAGATGCGCTGTTACAGCAAGAGCCTCTATCGGCGCTCAGCCTGCGACGGGTGGCGGCATCCATAGGTTATGCTCCCAGCACCCTTATTAAGGTGTTCGGCAATTTTCATTACTTGCTGCTTGCCGTGGCGGCAAGGCAACTGGCACTGCTGGAGGCGAGTTTTGCGACTGCCACAAAGACACTTGCGCCAGCTGACGCGCTTAGCGCCATGGTGAGCGCTTACGGTGAGCTTGCCGAGGCCAGCCAAAGTTTGTTTTCGCTTATCTTTGAGCTGAGGATGCCCGATGAGGCACCCTTGCCCGAGGCGCACTCGGCACTGATTGAGCGTGTGCTGTCCCACCCCGAGGCCTGCGTGTCGGCGTTGTTTCCGTCGTTATCAGCAGAGCTTGCCCGCAGCCAAACCCGGCTGCTGTGGGCGGCAATACATGGCTTAGTCATCTTGTCGCTGCAGGATAAGTTGTTTCTTGCCAATCAATCTCTTTCAAAACTGCTCATTGTTCAGCTTGAGAATCAAATCAATGCCATTGAGGCATTAACCAATCACCACAGGGAGGTGAACCCATGATCCTGAGCCGCCGCTTTTTGCCCTACTTTTTGACTCAGTGTCTGGGGGCCCTCAACGACAACATATACAAGAATGTACTGTTGCTTTTGGTGGCTTACAGCCAGGTCGACAAACTGCCCATGGATCCCAACCTGTTTGTGAACCTGGCCGCCGGGGTATTTATTTTGCCGTTTTTCCTGTTTTCGGCCCATGCGGGCGGGGTTGCCGACAACATGGATAAGGCAAAGCTTATCCGCCGTTTGAAGCTGCTTGAGCTGGTGATTATGTCCTGTGCGGCGGTGGCCCTGGTGAGCGAGCACTACCTTGCGATGCTGTTACTGCTGTTTTTGACCGGCAGTCAGTCGGCCTACTTTGGCCCGGTAAAGTACTCTTTGCTGCCGCAGGCGCTGAAAGAAGACGAGTTGGTCAGCGGAAACGCCTGGGTCGAAATGGGTACCTTCTTATCGATTCTGGTGGGCACCCTCAGCGCCGGGCTGCTGGTGGCCAATGACGGGGCCACCTGGTTTGCTGCCATAACGGTTGCCGTGCTGGCGCTGGCTGGGTACCTGAGTAGCCGTGCGATCCCGGCCTTGCCGCCTCAGGGCAAGGTACACAAGGTGCCTTTTGCACCTTTGTCGGGTACCTGGCGCAGCATTCGCCGGGTAAGGCGTACTCCTTCCATCTGGATGGCAATTCTGGCCATCAGCTGGTTCTGGTTCCTCGGGGCCACCTATCTGACTCAGTTTCCTAACTTTGCCCGCGAGCATCTTCATGGTGATGCCACTGTGGTTTCTGTGTTGCTGGCACTGTTTTCTGTGGGCATTGCGGCGGGCTCCTTTCTGTGCGAACGCCTGTCCTTTGGCCGGGTAGAGTTGGGTGTACTGCCCTTCGGCGTAGCCGGTCTTACTCTGTTTGGGGTGGACATGCTGTTTGCCCTGCCGGGTATTGCGGCGCCAGCTTCCCTGTATGGCGCGGCTGAATTTGTGCAGCTGACACAGCACTGGCGCTTGATGTTCGACCTCTTTATGGTGGGCATCAGCGGTGGCCTCTTTATCGTGCCCCTGTATGCCTTCATTCAAACCCGGGCCGCCAAAGGCGAGTGTGCCCGCGCCATTGCTGCCAATAACATAGTCAATTCATTGTTTATGGTGGTATCGGCACTGCTGTCTATGTTGCTGCTTGGAGTGGTGGGAATGGGGATCCCCGAACTCTTCCTGCTGCTGGCGCTGATGAATGCCGTGGTGGCCTGGTATGTATACCGTCAGGTGCCTGAGTTTGCTCAGCGTTTTGCCAGTTATCTGCTGAGCCATTTGTTGTACCGGGTGAGCATTAAGGGGCGGGAGTTTATTCCCAAAGAAGGCGCGGCGCTGCTGGTGTCCAACCATGTGAGCTATGTCGATGCCTTGTTGCTGCTTGGCGCTTCCACCCGTCCGGTGCGTTTTGTGATGGACAAGAGCATCAGCGAAATGCCGCTGCTCAAATATCTGTTCCGCCACGCCGGAGTTATCCCCATCTGTTCACCCAAAAAGTGCGAGGCGACCTACAACGCTGCCTTTGAGCGTATCGACGAGGCGTTGATGGATGGGGAGCTGGTGTGTATTTTCCCTGAGGGCAGGTTGTCGCCTGACGGCAATCTCGGTGAATTCAGGCCCGGGGTTGAGACAATCCTCGCCCGGCGTCCAGTGCCCGTGGTACCCATGGCGCTGAAAGGTTTGTGGGGTTCATTCTTCAGTCACAAGGACGGCCATGCACTGACCACCCGCCCCAAACGTTTCTGGTCCAGGGTCGAGATTAAGATTGCCCCTGCTGTTGATGGCGCAGCAACCGACCGTCATGCACTGCAGGCCAAGGTGGCCGAATTGCTTGATAAGCCGGAATGACCGGCAGTGCGCCTTAGGCTAAGCCTCACAGTAAGGGGTTATTCCTGTTTGCCGCGGCCAATACCATGCCAATAGCTGGGCCAGTTTGCTTCTTCGGCGATGTTGTTGATGAAAGCAGCTATCGCGACCAGAGCAACACTGCCCAGCAGCACAGGAGTGATGAGAAAATCCCAGCCGACCGCCGCTTTACCTGCGAGGATTATCACCAGCGGATTGGCTCCTGCTGGTGGGTGCACAACACGAAACAGCTGCATCATCATGATGGAGAGCCCCACCGCCAGTGCCATGACCGGCACTGAGTCACCCAAAATATAAAGCGCTGCCAGCCCTATGCTGGCGGCGAGCAAGTGGCCACCAATCACATTCCGTGGTTGAGCGAGCGGTGAGCCTGATGCTGCGAACAGAAGCACGCAGGTGGCACCAAAGGGTGCCATCAGCCATGGCGCACTGGTGGTGTGGCCAATACCCCCCAATAGCAAGATGCCAAAAAATCCGCCGGCCAGGCCTTTAATCAATTGCTTTGTTGTTGCCTTGGCGGGGAGTGGGCCGCCGCCCCTAAGTTGTTTCATCGCGTTTTCCTTGTGCAAGAAGATTCAGCGTGAAGCTGGTGTGTACAGATCTGTACTTTTAAAAATAATACAGATCTGTACACTTGGTGCAACGGAAAATTTTAGATGGCGGAATTGTCAGGCCGATGAGTAAAAGAGAGCAGATCCTAGATGTAGCCGAGCGGTTGTTTAATGAGTTTGGTTATACCGCCGTGGGGGTTGACCTTATTCGTGACACTGCGCAGGTGTCCAAAACCTCAATGTACCGACACTTTGGCTCAAAAAATCAATTGATTGAGGCCGTGTTGGAGCGTCGTCACCAACGCTGGGAGGCATCGTTAAATGCCGCGCTGGAGGTGGCTGGCAGCACAGGGCAGCCAGAGTTATCCAGGCTGGATGCGATACTCGATTGGCATTTTGACTGGTTCAAACAACCCGATTTCAAAGGCTGTATGTTTATGCACGCGCTCGCGGAGTTTAAACAGGTAGATGAGGCGATATCGGCCAAGGCGATACACCACAAAGCCTGGCTGAGATCCCTGCTGAAGGAGGCGCTGGGTTCTGCTGCGAAAGACCAAGAGTTTCGGGTTGAGAGTCTGATGACCCTGATAGAGGGGATGATTGTCAGAATGGAATTTGGTGAGTTTAGTGATAGAGAAGTCTATCGCCGCGCGGCGCATCTGTTACTCCAAGCCTGATGACGTTACCCGGAGATCCTGCTGCGCAGTAACTATTCCGCCATGTTGGCGTCATCCCTATTTGCTCCCCCAAACAGTGCGAAACGACCTATAACACCGCCTTTGAGCGCATCGATTAGACGCTGATGGATTGCGAGCTGGTGTGTATTTTCCCGGAGGGCAGGTTGTCGCCTGACGGCAATCTCGGTGAATTCAGACCCGAGGTTGAGATTAAAACTGCCCCTGCTGTTGATGGCGCAGCAACCGACGGTCTTGCACTGCAGGCCAAGGTGACTGAATTGCTTTTTTAACATCCTTAACAAAAGTTGTTGGAAACTTAAACAAATGCTCTAATAGCGCGGTAAAATAATAAGACTGGAGTGTGCTATGAAAAAGGAATTAACGTTAAGTATTTTAATGTTGGCACTGGTCGCCTGTGGTGGTGGGAGTGATGGTGGAACTGATAGCGGAGGCAATTCCAATGGCTCCCCGTCTGTGCCCAGTACACCAAAACTCAAGCTCAGCACAATTACCGCCGCACAGCAATGCGGACTGGAAGAAGCGCGTGCCGGCGTAACCGTAATCGCCCATCGTAATGATGGCACTATTCTTTCGCAAACAACATCTGATACCAGCGGATTGGTCGAGATTGAATGGCCAACAGAGGCCAAACATCTCACTGTTGGTGATATCTCCGATTACTCTGACGAAATGACTTTGTACACCGATATGAATCTGCCGGCTGGAGATGCGGGTAAGTATTGGTTTTATGAAAGCTATATGGATGACCAGTGTAACTGTAAGACTGTCTACCTGGACTATGCTGGAATACAACAGGCTTATCCCGCGTATGATATTTACGTCAATGGCTTCCGGGTTCGCTCAACCAGTAATGTCTGGAATGAGCAGCTGTGTGAGGGTGGACGTCAAACGCTTCGGGTGACTCTTGCTCCCCAGATAGCGGGTAACCCGGCGTTTGCTCTTAAAAAAGCATTCAGTGAGCTGACTGATGAGCAGTACATAATACTGGAAGCAAGTAGTTTCAGCAGTGCCGATAATCAGTCAGAGCTGGTTACAGTGACCAGCAATCTGACCAATCCAAGACACTATGGCAGTGCCTTGGTCGATGGCACTCTGCGTGGACAGGGTTACTGGGCTGCACCTGACGCGCATTTTTTTCCAGCATTGTTTGACCGGCAACAGTTGACTGTATCTGAGAGCGAGCTGCTGGAAGAAACCGCAGAAGCGAGTTTGTATTACGGTAAGGGCCGCAGAATAGCCGTATCAGACTTTACTTCATCTCTGGATGTGAATGTCCCCCACAATCAGCAACTGGTGCTCAGTGAGTTTTATCGGATGCTGGAAGGGATGAACAACGCGACATCGGTAAACTATGACTTCTCTTCTTTCAGTGAAGGCAAGCAGGCGATGAATATATCACTCGTCGAATTTCTGGTGGTTAGTTGGAATGTGACCGGACCTTTATCTGGCACTCTGCCTGATTTTAAAATCCCTGACGCTTTTCAAGCCAAGCTGGATTCGCTGGATAAAGCAGACCTGTTTTTCAGGCTCTCTGGTTATGAGCCCGATTGGAGCTATGCGGACTACACCAAGGCAATCGTGGAGCTACAAAAAGCGCAAACCTTCCCTGTCAATCTAGATGATTACATCTATGAAACCATCACTATAAGAGCCAAATAATCCACGGCAACTTGAAAGCCCTTGGCAGAGGGCTTTCGGTTGGTCCGGTTAGGCTCGTGGACCTGCAAAGTCGGAAAGCTCGTTGTTGATTGGATTGCTGGTCTGAATTGAGGTATTTCGCAGTCAACACTGTCGAGCAACGGTAGTTGAAGCATTCATATAACTGCTCTGCTGGCGCAAAAAAATAAAACAGGAGTGCGCTATGAAAAAGGAATTAACGTTAAGTCTTCTGATGTTGGCACTGGCCGCTTGCGGTGGTGGGGGAGAGGGTGAGTCACAAGGAAGTTCAGGTGGTAATTCTGGGGTAACCCCTCCGGCACCAAGGCTTTCAGGGGATTTTGTCAGACAAAGTACAAAGTGTGATGTGAGGTCTCCGGATACCGCTGCGAAGGTGGTATTGCATAAAAAAGATGGTTCTGTATTGGCCGTTCATCAACCTGACGCACAAGGTCATATAGATATCCCCTTACCGGCTGATGCGGCCCATGTCAGTTTGGTTCGGACATTTTTTGATTCCTGGCTTTATATCAGTACCAGTCTCGAATACAAAGGTGGGGATCTGGGTATTAACGTGAGTTATGATGATGCCTTGGATGATAGCTGTGAATGCAAATCTGTCAGGGTTAATCCAACTCAGCTTGCCGACGCTTTTCCAGAACATCAGATATTCTTAGACTCAAAGCACTATCTGGATAATACCCCCCTTATTGAAGAGAGTGTTTATAGCTTCTGTAAAGCACCGGATGCACAATACCCCAGCGTAGATTTATGGCTTCATCCAACGGTACCGAATGATACGGCCTACGGCGCCTTATTGGATGTTAACCTGTTAGACGACGTGTTGGATTTAACCGAAGAGTTAGTCTCGGGAGAAGACAAGTTAGGGGTAGAAGTGAATCTGACCGCATCTACTGGATACTTTGATGGGGCAAGTGCTTACGGGGTGACTCGGGACGGGCGCCGCCACTATATGTCTACCCCCGGTGCTTTGTACTTATTTCCCGGCATTCATACCCACAACTTTGTTCAGGGCAGCCACTTAGAATTTTTAGAACGTAGCGCCGAGGCAGACGTTGTATATTATAGTGCAAATCGTTTAAGAGTGGCAGATGCGAGTCAGCCACAGATATTGGCACTCGACGATAATTCCCAGCAATTGCTGGCTGTAATTCAATCCTTCTTGCAGGGGGTTGAAAGTGAGTCGGCCGTTACTTATGACCTGAGTAATATAGGTAATTCCCGTTCTGCCTTCGTGGTTGATTTTTCAGGGCATAACATGTCCTGGACTATCAATGCTCCCGTAACAGGCACTTTTCCGGATTTAACCTTGCCAGAAGACATCTTGGCTAAAATCGACGCCAGTGAACCCTATGGTGTAATGTTTGAAAGTTTTGGTTACGGGCAGTCTGGCGGAGTAGATGAGCTTCGAAGACAGTGGGCCTTGCAGAGCCGGAGCGGAACCTTACTCACGCCAACCTTTTTTGAAAACTATACCTCTGAAATAATCGATGTTTCAATAAAGTAAAACTCAATAAAGCCCTCATTCGAGGGCTTTATATTTGGGCTTAGAGGCTGCTGAGGTAGTCGTGCATTTCGGCATGGGTGCCGGTGAAACGCACCCGGGCGGCCTTTTTACCCAGTTGATAGTGATACATGGGGTCGTAGTAGCTTTCCAGCAGCAGTGAAATCCAGGCGAGGTGGCCGCTGGTGTCATTGCGGCTTTGCTGGGTTGCCAAAGCCTGCTGCATCAGCTCGGTCACTTCGCTGTGCAGCTTACCGCCGAGGCGCTTGTAAATGCCCTTAAGGCTGCCAAGCAGGAACTCGGTAAAGGCCGCAAACCCAGCTTCTTCACCCAGACGTTCAACATAGCCGCTGTGCATCTTGTGCACATAGTCATCCAGCAGCCGCGGCAGGCGCTCTTCGAGGGTGGCGGTCAGCACCAGTACCGGCGCCTGCTGCATCTGCTCGAAGAATACGTTGGGAATGGCATTACGGCCGATGAGGAAGCTTTCATCCTCCAGCAGCAGCCTGGCCTGTTCTTGTTCCTGATGGCGCATCAGTTCGATGGCAAGGCGGTTTTCGAAGTCTATCTGACTCGGCTGACCTTCGTGTTGACGGCCAAAGCTTGAGCCCCTGTGATTGGCGATGCCTTCAAGGTCCACCGATTCGCCTCGCAGGCGGACAAAGTCGGTTTTACCGCTGCCGGTGATGCCGCTCAAGATCAGCATCTCGCGCTTACCCGGCGCCGCTTCTATCTCATCAATCAGGAATTGGCGCATGGCCTTGTAGCCGCCCTCGATAAAGGGAATATCGAGCCCGGCTTCTTTGAGCCAGTTTTGAGTAATGCGCGACCGTAAGCCACCGCGGAAGCAATAGAGATACCCCTGCGGGTGCGCCTCAAAAAATGCTTTCCAAGCCTCAATGCGGCTGGCTTTAACCTTGCCACCAACCAGCTGGTGGCCAAGCTCGATTGCTGCGTCCTGACCACGCTCCTTGTAGCAAGTGCCTACTTTTTGCCGCTCACTGTCGGTCATCAGCGGCAGATTCACCGCGTTGGGAAAGGCACCCTTGTTAAACTCGATGGGCGCGCGCACATCCATGATGGGATGCCCGCTCAAAAAGATGTCCCGGTAGTGGCTGGCGGGGATGATATTTGTGCTCATGCCAAACCGCCGGATTTAAGCAGCAGCTTGCCGGGACCAGCCTTCAGCTCGCCTATGCACACAGGTGCTATGCCCTGGCTGCTGAGTAGTTCGCACAATGCGGCTTCCGCCTCTTGGCTCACCGCTACCAGCAGACCACCACTGGTTTGTGGGTCGCACAGCAGCGCCTTTTCACGCTCGGTCACTGTTGGCAGGTGTTCGCCGTAGCTGTCGAAGTTTCTATGGGTGCCGCCGGGGATGCAGCCCAGATTCAGGTAATGTTCGGCGCGCTCGAGCAGCGGCACCGCATCGAGGTTCAGTTCAGCATCCACACTGGCGCCCTGACACATTTCCAGCAGGTGTCCGGCCAGGCCGAAACCGGTCACGTCGGTCATGGCACTCACGCCGGGCAGTACGGCGATATCGGCACCGATTTTATTGAGGGTGCACATGGCTTCAGGGGCTATGTGGGCATCGGCCTCTGCCAGCTTTTTCTGCTTCTGCGCCGTGGTAAGAATACCAATACCTATGGGCTTGGTGAGGTACAGCTTGTCACCGGCTTTGGCGGTATTGTTTTGCTTCAGGCGCTCGAGTGGCAACTGACCGGTAACGGCCAGGCCAAAAATAGGTTCGGGCGCGTCGATACTGTGACCACCGGCCAGCATAATGCCGGCATCCATACAAGCCTGGCGGCCGCCATCCACTACCTGCTGAGCCACTTCGGCGGGCAGGGTGTTTACTGGCCAGCCCAGAATGGCAATCGCCATAATCGGGGTGCCGCCCATGGCATAGATATCGCTGATGGCGTTGGTGGCGGCGATGCGGCCAAAGGTGAAAGGGTCATCTACGATCGGCATAAAAAAGTCGGTGGTGCTGATAATGCCAGTGGTGTCATTCAGTTTATAAACGGCGGCGTCATCCCGGCTGGCGTTGCCGACCAGCAGATTGGGGTCGACAAAGCTTGGCAGCTGCGACTCCAGAATTGTGCCCAGCACCTTGGGGGAAATTTTACAGCCGCAACCGGCGCCGTGGCTGTATTCGGTCAGTTTGATGGGGTGAGTATCGCGAGATGACATACTTCGATTGCCTGCCTGAAAGGGATGGCAAACATGATAAACGGATACGGCCTCCATGCAAGGAGGCCGTATGTTTTCTTTGCGCCGCGCGGGCAGGATTAGCGGCAGGTGGCGGTCAGGCTGTTCCAGCTTTGCTGCTGCAATTTAAGCCGCGACTTGAGCTCGGCTACTTTGGGCAGCATGTCTTTCACACACAGGTGTGAGCGACGGGCATCCAATAGCTCCTTTTTGGCCTGGTAGTATGCCAGCAGTTGCTGCTTGAGGCGTTCATATTCCTGTTGCAGGGTTTCCAGCAGTTCGTCGGCGTCCTTACGCCCGGCGATACGGTTCTGGCTGCGCTTGAGCTGCATTTGCAGTTTGGCACTTTCAATACGCTCTTCCGACACCTTACGCAGGTCAGTGGCCAGACCGAACCAGGAGAGACCTTTGATAAGCCACTTGGTTGGATCGTAGTCCCACCAGTGGATACCGTTGCGATAGTCGTTTTCAAAGATATGGTGGAAGTTGTGGTAACCCTCACCGTAGGTCAGAAACGCCAGCACCGGGTTGTCGCGGGCGGTATTTTTATCGGTGTAAGGCTGCGAGCCCCAAATGTGGGCCAGCGAGTTGATAAAGAAAGTGCAGTGGTGCACAACGACCAGACGGGCAAGGCCGGCGAGCAGCAGCATTGACCACACGTCACCATTGATCCAGCCAAGCAGCGCTGGCAGGCCGATATTCATCAGTACTGTGAGTGCCAGATAATGCTTGTGTTGCCACATCACAATGGGGTCGTTCTGCAGATCCCGCACGTTGTTGTAATCGTGGTATCTGTGGGCCTGATACTCACGCAGCATCCAGCCGATATGGCTGTACCAGAAACCCATGTTCGCTGAATAAGGGTCTTTGTCGTTGTTGTCCACATGTTTGTGATGCACCCGATGGTCGGAAGACCAGTGCAGGGCACTGTTTTGTAGCGCCAGTGCGCCGCCAAGGGCATAAAAGAAACGTACTACGGCGTTTGCCTTGTAGGTCTTGTGGGACCAGAGCCTGTGGTAGCCCGCGGTAATCGACAAACCGCTGTAAAAGGCCAGCACCACAAAGGCTGTCCATTCGGCGCCATCAAAGCCGTGGGTGATCCCCCGCCAGGGAACAAGTGTTATTGCTGTGCCAAAGGTTAAAACAAACAGAGAGAGGTTGAGCCAGATGATGGGAGGTTTATTCATTATAGTGTCCAAAAATCGCTTTTAGCGTACATCTGTAAGCTAATTTAGTCGAGGGGCTTCACAAGGTCAAGAAAGGCGGGGCTGTGTTTTCAGGGCAAAAGCGTTATTATCCAGTGAATCAGTAAGATGAACGGATTAAGCCATGGGGATCAGAGCACAGCAGAAAGAGAAGACCCGTCGCGCCTTGGTAGATGCGGCCTTCAATCAGCTCAGTGCCGAGCGCAGTTTTTCCAGTTTGAGCCTCAGGGAAGTGGCCCGAGAAGCCAATATAGCTCCAACCTCTTTTTATCGTCATTTCAAAGACATGAACGAGCTTGGCCTGACCATGGTGGACGAAGGTGGTTTAACCCTGCGTCAGATGATGCGCAAAGGTCGTCAGCGCGCCGAAGCGGGTGGCAGTGTGATCCGTATTTCGGTTGATACCTTTATGGAAGTGCTGGACTCCAACCCCAACGTATTTCGCATTCTGTTGCATGAACGCTCAGGTACTTCGGCGCCGTTTCGTGCCGCCGTTGCCCGCGAGATTGAACACTTTATTTCAGAGCTGGCGCACTACACCGAAGAAAAGGCCCGTCGTCGGCCTGAACTTGCCCGTGCCCAGGCCGAAGCCATGGTAACTCTTGTATTTAACGCCGGAGCCGCGGCGCTGGATATGAAGAAGTCGGAGCGTAAGGTACTGGCCGACCAGCTGGTGTTGCAGCTGCGGATGGTCGCCAAGGGCGCCGAGGTGTTGCAGCACAAGGCTGAAAACAAATAAGCCTTGATGCAATGAAAAACGGAGCCCAGTGGCTCCGTTTTTGTTTTCCGCGGCGTTGCGAAAAGGCTTTGTCGTCAGGTGTTGCAGTCAGGCCTTGGCCGCAGCTTGGGTATTCTTGCTTATGCCTGGCGGCGCTTTAGCATCACACCGGCTTCGGTGTGGTGGGTATAAGGGAACTGATCAAACAGCGCAAAACGGACTATGTCGTGGGTTTCACTGAGTACCTTGAGGTTATCGTTCAGGGTCTCTGGGTTACAGGAGATATAGAGAATATTCTCATAGCCCTGCACCAGCTTCACCGTGCCCTCATCCAGGCCAGCCCGCGGTGGGTCAACAAAGATGGTGTTGCACTGGTAACTGTTGAGGTCAATATCACCCAGGCGGTTGAAGCGTTTTTCGCCTTTCATTGCCTCGGTAAAGTCTTCTGCCGACATGCGGATAATGTCGAGATTTTTCACGCCATTGATTTGAATGTTGTACTGGGCAGCTTCAACCGAGGGTTTGGCGAGTTCGGTGGCAAGCACCTTGCCGAAGTTCTCGGCCAGAGCAATGGAGAAGTTGCCGTTACCACAGTACAGCTCCAACAAATCGCCTTGGCTACCTTTGGTAGCATCGATGGCCCACTCCAGCATCTTCACGGCCACACCGGCGTTGGGCTGGGTGAAGCTGTTTTCAACCTGCTTGTAGTGCAGTGGTTTGCCGTTCACATTGAGGGTTTCCACCACAAAGTCGCGGTCGAGGCAAAACTTCTGCTTGCGGGCACGGCCGATGATATCCACCTTGAAATGGTTTGAGAGTCTGGCTTTCAACTCGCGGGCTTCGGCAAGCCACAGGTCATCGAGCTGACGATGGTAAAGCAGGCTCACCAGGATTTCGCCGCTTAAGGTAGACAGGAAGTCGACCTGGAACAGCTTATGACGCAGCGCCCGATTCGGTCTCAGTTCCTCCATCAGTGCCAGCATCATCTGGTTGATGAGTTCACTTGCCGGTAAAAACTGGTCGGTACGAACCTTTTCTTTGGCTACATTGTCGAACATGCAGTAAAACAGGTCATCACCATCGTGCCAGACCCGGAACTCGCTGCGCATGCGGTAGTTAGCAGGAGTCGAGGCAAACACCTCCAACGCCGGCGGATTATAGTGGGCAAACGCCTCGGTCAGAGCATGGCTCTTTTGTTCGAGCTGCTGCTCGTAGGCTTGGGGATCCATGACTTGTGGGTTCATCTGCTTTCTCGTCCGGCGTTAAAAAGGGCGCAAATTTTACCCCAGCGAGAGGGGATGTCCAGTTTTCTGGCTTTGCCCTTTATTTTAGGCTGTGGGAAAATTCGCGGGCATTCATCTTCTATCGGAGCCTCAGTTGCAAGGTCCAATTCTGGTTTTTGATTCGGGTATCGGTGGTTTATCGGTGCTGAACGAAATTCGTCGTACGTTGCCGGCGCGGGACTATTGCTACCTGTTCGATAACGCCCGCCTGCCATACGGCGAGTTGAAAGAGGATGAACTCATCAGCGGTTGTGTGGCGTTGGTGGCGGAGGCCGCTGCGCAAATCAAGGCATCGCTGGTGGTCATTGCCTGCAATACTGCCAGTACCCTGGTGTTGCCTGCATTAAGGGCGGCACTGGCTATTCCGGTTGTGGGAGTAGTGCCAGCCATCAAGCCCGCCGCTCAGTCCAGTCAAAGTGGGATCATTGGGTTGATTGCCACGCCGGGCACGGTTCGACGAAGCTACACTCACGATCTGGTGGCAAAGTTCGCCAGCCATTGTCAGGTACATATGTTTGGCAGTTCAGAGCTGGTGGTCATGGCAGAAGCTAAAATGGCCGGTCAGCCGGTGAATATGACCGACCTTAGCCAGATACTGGCCCCGGTGCGTGAAGCACAGGTCGATGTATTGGTGCTGGGATGTACCCACTTTCCGCTGCTTGCGGCTGAGTTTTCCCAGGTGCTGGGCGACGGAGTCATGCTGCTCGATTCAGGTAAAGCCATCGCCAGCCGAGTTGCTCATTTGCTTGCAGGTCAGGGCGAGCACGAATGCCAAAGCCCAAATAGCATGAAGGCGTGGTATACCACGCCTTCGATATCCGGCGGCTTAAGCGCCAGTTTACATTCATACGGCTTTACCGAAGTGCGCCGCTTTAAAAGCTAATCAAAACGCAGAATTGCCCTGAAGACCCAAGGCAATTCAATCAATCGTCGGATTTCTCCGATTCATTGTCCTGATTTTTCGCTTCTCTCACCTTCAGGGTACGTTCCTGGAAGGTGTAGTCATTTAATTTAGTCATGGCCTTTTGCGCGCCTGACTCGGCCATTTCCACAAAGCCAAAACCTTTGCGACGACCCGTCTTGCGATCCCTGACCAAACGAACCGAATTAACCGGACCATACTCAGCAAATAAAGCCTTCACTTCGCCTTCGTGTACACGATAAGGCAGATTGCCAACATACAGGGTCATGGTTGGACCCTTATATTCAGTTTCGGTAGTGCCTGAAGGAGTACCAGAAGCCGGAACCACGGCAATAACACCCACAGCCAGAATCGCGCCCAGAATAAAAGCTAAATAGGCAGGCAAGGTGGGCAGAAACTGGAATATCACCAAGGCGCCAACGGCGGCAGCGACCAGCGCAATAAGAAATGATTTCTGCATATGCAAATTCACTCTGATGAAAATAAGGAAATGATAAAGAACTGTTAACAGCAGGTATATAGTAATGAATTATTTGGAATTAAACCAGATCGCTGTCGAAAAAATGAACGTTGGTTTAATGCTTCCTAAATCAGCTAAATATGCCCTTGAGTGCTATCTGTACAGCAAAGGTCAATAAGTGGCGGTAATTCATCCTTATTGTCTGAATTAAAGGCAGTCAGAATAAAAGCGCGGTAAAAGAGCTTGTGCTTGCCGTCAGCCTCCCTATAATGCCGCCTCGTTCGCTGCGGATGACGACAGTCAAACAGCGCAAACGACGGCCTTAACAAAAATTAGGCAGTCGACCGAAAGAGCTAAAAAAGCACTTGACGTCAAAACGGGATGGCGTAGAATACGCAGCCCTGACCAGATGAAAGTCGGTCACGTTCTTTAAAAATTTATCAAGCAATCTGTGTGGATACTCGCAGGTTGATGAAGTCGACAAAACGATTTTATCAATGAAAGAGTTTTCATGCAGAAGCATGACAGCAGAAATTCATTGAGACCAAAACTTTAATTGAAGAGTTTGATCATGGCTCAGATTGAACGCTGGCGGCAGGCCTAACACATGCAAGTCGAGCGGCAGCGGGAAGATAGCTTGCTATCTTCGCCGGCGAGCGGCGGACGGGTGAGTAATACCTGGGGATCTGCCCAATCGAGGGGGATAACAGTTGGAAACGACTGCTAATACCGCATACGCCCTACGGGGGAAAGGAGGGGACCTTCGGGCCTTCCGCGATTGGATGAACCCAGGCGGGATTAGCTAGTAGGTGAGGTAATGGCTCACCTAGGCGACGATCCCTAGCTGTTCTGAGAGGATGGACAGCCACACTGGAACTGAGACACGGTCCAGACTCCTACGGGAGGCAGCAGTGGGGAATATTGGACAATGGGGGAAACCCTGATCCAGCCATGCCGCGTGTGTGAAGAAGGCCTTCGGGTTGTAAAGCACTTTCAGTGGGGAGGAAAGGTTGATGGTTAATACCTATCAGCTGTGACGTTACCCACAGAAGAAGCACCGGCTAACTCCGTGCCAGCAGCCGCGGTAATACGGAGGGTGCAAGCGTTAATCGGAATTACTGGGCGTAAAGCGTGCGCAGGCGGTCTGTTAAGCGAGATGTGAAAGCCCCGGGCTCAACCTGGGAACTGCATTTCGAACTGGCAGACTAGAGTCTTGTAGAGGGGGGTAGAATTCCAGGTGTAGCGGTGAAATGCGTAGAGATCTGGAGGAATACCGGTGGCGAAGGCGGCCCCCTGGACAAAGACTGACGCTCAGGCACGAAAGCGTGGGGAGCAAACAGGATTAGATACCCTGGTAGTCCACGCCGTAAACGATGTCTACTCGGAGTTTGGTGTCTTGAACACTGGGCTCTCAAGCTAACGCATTAAGTAGACCGCCTGGGGAGTACGGCCGCAAGGTTAAAACTCAAATGAATTGACGGGGGCCCGCACAAGCGGTGGAGCATGTGGTTTAATTCGATGCAACGCGAAGAACCTTACCTACTCTTGACATCCAGAGAACTTTCCAGAGATGGATTGGTGCCTTCGGGAACTCTGAGACAGGTGCTGCATGGCTGTCGTCAGCTCGTGTTGTGAAATGTTGGGTTAAGTCCCGCAACGAGCGCAACCCTTATCCTTACTTGCCAGCGGGTAATGCCGGGAACTTTAGGGAGACTGCCGGTGATAAACCGGAGGAAGGTGGGGACGACGTCAAGTCATCATGGCCCTTACGAGTAGGGCTACACACGTGCTACAATGGTCGGTACAGAGGGTTGCGAAGCCGCGAGGTGGAGCTAATCTCATAAAGCCGGTCGTAGTCCGGATTGGAGTCTGCAACTCGACTCCATGAAGTCGGAATCGCTAGTAATCGTGGATCAGAATGCCACGGTGAATACGTTCCCGGGCCTTGTACACACCGCCCGTCACACCATGGGAGTGGGCTGCACCAGAAGTAGATAGCTTAACCTTCGGGAGGGCGTTTACCACGGTGTGGTTCATGACTGGGGTGAAGTCGTAACAAGGTAGCCCTAGGGGAACCTGGGGCTGGATCACCTCCTTACCTAAGCGACACATTATCCTGCTGAGTGTTCACACAGATTGCTTGATAGAAGATAAAGAGACAAATGCGATGGGTCTGTAGCTCAGGTGGTTAGAGCGTTCGCCTGATAAGCGAGAGGTCGGTAGTTCGAGTCTACTCAGACCCACCAATCTCATTGATGCTTCGTTGGAAACGTCGTCGTTTACACCAGTAAACGTCCTCCGCTTCCGCCTCGCCTGAATGAGATTTATCAATACGTATTTGTTTCAGACTGCATATTGCAGAAACGGGGCTATAGCTCAGCTGGGAGAGCGCCTGCTTTGCACGCAGGAGGTCTGCGGTTCGATCCCGCATAGCTCCACCACTATTCAATATGTGAGTCTCAGGACGTAAGTCCCAAGGATAGAGACGCCAAAGATAAGTGATGAATTTATCTTTGGCTTTTTTAAGCCCGCTCTTTAACAATTTGGAAAGCTGATAGTAGAAACTGAACTTCGGTTCAGTGAATACAAAAATTGAGTTCTCAAACACTTCAATCAAGTGTTTTGGAAATTCTTCAAGGCGAGTTCAGTAAAATGAACTATCGAAAACCAGCTGGTTGCAATACGGCACGGTGAGGAAACTCATCCGGGTTGTATGGTTAAGCGACTAAGCGTATACGGTGGATGCCTTGGCAGTCAGAGGCGATGAAGGACGTAGTAACTTGCGAAAAGCGTTGGTGAGGTAGTAACAACCGTTATAGCCAGCGATGTCCGAATGGGGAAACCCGGCACCATAAGGTGTCATCACTAAGTGAATACATAGCTTAGTGAGGCGAACGAGGGGAACTGAAACATCTAAGTACCCTCAGGAAAAGAAATCAACCGAGATTCCCTCAGTAGCGGCGAGCGAACGGGGATTAGCCCTTAAGTCTTCGGGGTGTTAGTGGAATGCGTTGGAAAGCGCAACGGTACAGGGTGACAGTCCCGTACACGACAACTAACCGATGATGAAATCGAGTAAGGCGGCACACGTGATATGTTGTCTGAACATGGGGGGACCATCCTCCAAGGCTAAATACTCCTGACTGACCGATAGTGAACCAGTACCGTGAGGGAAAGGCGAAAAGAACCCCTGTGAGGGGAGTGAAATAGAACCTGAAACCGTATACGTACAAGCAGTGGGAGCGGTTCTTGAGACCGTGACTGCGTACCTTTTGTATAATGGGTCAGCGACTTACGTTTTGTAGCGAGGTTAAGCGAATAGCGGAGCCGTAGGGAAACCGAGTGTTAACTGCGCGTTTAGTTGCAAGGCGTAGACCCGAAACCCGGTGATCTAGCCATGGGCAGGTTGAAGGTTGAGTAACATCAACTGGAGGACCGAACCGACTAATGTTGAAAAATTAGCGGATGACTTGTGGCTGGGGGTGAAAGGCCAATCAAACCGGGAGATATCTGGTTCTCCTCGAAAGCTATTTAGGTAGCGCCTCGGACGAACACCTTTGGGGGTAGAGCACTGTTAAGGCTAGGGGGTCATCCCGACTTACCAACCCTTTGCAAACTCCGAATACCAAAGAGTGCTATCCGGGAGACAGACGGCGGGTGCTAACGTCCGTCGTCAAAAGGGAAACAACCCAGACCGTCAGCTAAGGTCCCAAAGTAATTGCTAAGTGGGAAACGATGTGGGAAGGCTTAGACAGCTAGGATGTTGGCTTAGAAGCAGCCATCATTTAAAGAAAGCGTAATAGCTCACTAGTCGAGTCGGCCTGCGCGGAAGATGTAACGGGGCTAAGCAATTCACCGAAGCTACGGGTGTACACGATAACGTGTACGCGGTAGAGGAGCGTTCTGTAAGCCGTTGAAGGTGAAGGGGTAACCCACACTGGAGGTATCAGAAGTGCGAATGCTGACATGAGTAACGATAAAGGGGGTGAAAAACCCCCTCGCCGAAAGACCAAGGGTTCCTGTCCAACGTTAATCGGGGCAGGGTGAGTCGACCCCTAAGGCGAGGCCGAAAGGCGTAGTCGATGGGAAACGGGTTAATATTCCCGTACTTCTGCTAACTGCGATGGAGAGACGGAGAAGGCTAGGCCAGCACGGCGTTGGTTGTCCGTGTTTAAGGTGGTAGGTAGTGTGCTTAGGCAAATCCGGGCACATATATACCGAGAGCTGATGACGAGGTGCTACGGCACTGAAGTGGTTGATGCCATGCTTCCAGGAAAATCTTCTAAGCTTCAGGTTAGCAGGAATCGTACCCCAAACCGACACAGGTGGTCGGGTAGAGAATACCAAGGCGCTTGAGAGAACTCGGCTGAAGGAACTAGGCAAAATGGTACCGTAACTTCGGGAGAAGGTACGCTGCTGGCGGTGATGGGACTTGCTCCTTAAGCTGCTGGCAGTCGCAGATACCAGGTGGCTGCAACTGTTTATCAAAAACACAGCACTGTGCAAACTCGCAAGAGGAAGTATACGGTGTGACGCCTGCCCGGTGCCGGAAGGTTAATTGATTGGGTTATCGCAAGAGAAGCTCATGATCGAAGCCCCGGTAAACGGCGGCCGTAACTATAACGGTCCTAAGGTAGCGAAATTCCTTGTCGGGTAAGTTCCGACCTGCACGAATGGCGTAATGATGGCCACGCTGTCTCCAGCCGAGACTCAGTGAAGTTGAAATTGCGGTGAAGATGCCGTATACCCGCGGCTAGACGGAAAGACCCCGTGAACCTTTACTATAGCTTGGCACTGAACATTGACCCTACATGTGTAGGATAGGTGGGAGACTTTGAAGCGGGAACGCCAGTTCTCGTGGAGTCAATCTTGAAATACCACCCTTGTAGTGTTGGTGTTCTAACCTCGGTCCGTGGATCCGGACTAGGGACAGTGCCTGGTGGGTAGTTTGACTGGGGCGGTCTCCTCCCAAAGAGTAACGGAGGAGCACGAAGGTTGGCTAAACACGGTCGGACATCGTGTGGTTAGTGTAATGGCACAAGCCAGCTTAACTGCGAGACAGACACGTCGAGCAGGTACGAAAGTAGGTCATAGTGATCCGGTGGTTCTGTATGGAAGGGCCATCGCTCAACGGATAAAAGGTACTCCGGGGATAACAGGCTGATACCGCCCAAGAGTTCATATCGACGGCGGTGTTTGGCACCTCGATGTCGGCTCATCACATCCTGGGGCTGAAGTCGGTCCCAAGGGTATGGCTGTTCGCCATTTAAAGTGGTACGCGAGCTGGGTTCAGAACGTCGTGAGACAGTTCGGTCCCTATCTGCCGTGGGCGTTGGAAGATTGAGGGGGGTTGCTCCTAGTACGAGAGGACCGGAGTGAACGAACCGCTGGTGTTCGGGTTGTCATGCCAATGGCATTGCCCGGTAGCTACGTTCGGAATCGATAACCGCTGAAAGCATCTAAGCGGGAAGCGAGCCCCAAGATGAGTCTTCCCTTGGACCTTGAGTCCACTGAAGAGCCGTCCGAGACCAGGACGTTGATAGGCAGGGTGTGTAAGCGTTGTGAGGCGTTGAGCTAACCTGTACTAATGACTCGTGCGGCTTAACCATACAACCCAGATGGGTTTCAGATGGTGTAGATAGTCTTGAAGAAACCAGACTTGATTGAAGTGATAACTCAATAGCACAGAATACCGGTCGCTTAGCTCAGCCGGGAGAGCACCTCCCTTACAAGGAGGGGGTCACTGGTTCGATCCCAGTAGCGACCACCATATTTACTGCAAAGCAGCTTTCCGAATTGCATGTTCTTGCCAAAAAGCGAGGGCATAACGAATTTGCTTGGTGACAATAGCGCTCTGGTCCCACCTGATCCCATTCCGAACTCAGTAGTGAAACGGAGCAGCGCCGATGGTAGTGTGGGGTCTCCCCATGTGAGAGTAGGTCATTGCCAAGCGCCTATTTCTGGTTTCCACTTTGAAAAGTGAAAACAAACAGTGTTGAAGAGGCCACCCAAACGGGTGGCCTTTTTGCGTTTAAACCTTTCACAACTGCGACATTTACACGCAATCAACGAGATTCCTTGTGGGATTGGCAGTTTCTGTCTGTCGCTAATGCGCTGAATGCCACCCTTGGTTACAATGGCTTTTTATTCGTGGCGGAAAGCGGTATGCCTGTTTCTCTCAAGTCCTATAATACCTTTGGTATCGATCATCAGTGTGCTGAGCTTATTGAGGTCACCGATGCCGCTGAGTTGCCAGCGCTTATTCATGAGCTGGATGCGCGCGGTCAGTCATTCTTTGTTCTCGGTGGCGGCAGCAATGTGGTGCTGACATCGGACATAGATACCACTGTGCTCAAGATGGCAAATAAGGGAATAGAGGTCCTTGAGGATGAGTCTGCCTGGCATTTAAGTGTGGCTGCCGGCGAAAACTGGCATGAGCTGGTGAGCTGGACTCTTGAAAAGCAGATGCCGGGACTTGAGAACCTGGCGCTTATTCCAGGCACTGTTGGCGCAGCCCCTATTCAGAACATAGGCGCCTATGGTGTTGAGCTGATGGATGTCTGTGAGTGGGTTGAGTACCTGTCGCTGCCAGAGTGCGTGACTGTCAGGCTGACGGCCGCCGAGTGCCAGTTTGGCTACCGAGATTCCATCTTTAAACAGCAGCTTAACGGTAAAGCTATTATTACCCGGGTCGGCTTTAAGTTGCCTAAGTTGTGGCAGCCCAAACTGAATTATGGCCCGCTGGCTGAGTTTGGCATGGATACAGTGACGCCGAAGATGATCTTCGAGCGGGTGATAGCCGTGCGCTCAGAGAAGCTTCCCGATCCTGCCAGGCTGGGGAATGCCGGTAGCTTTTTTAAGAATCCTATTGTGGATGCCGCAACCTTTGCGAGCATAGTAAAGCAGTATCCCGATGCTGTGGCTTACGCCCTGGAAGATGGCCGGATGAAACTGGCCGCTGGCTGGCTGATTGATAAAGCGGGCTTGAAAGGCTTTCGATTGGGCGAGGCGGGCGTGCATGATAAACAGGCGCTGGTGCTGGTTAACTTTGGAAATGCCAGCGGCAAAGATATCCTTAAACTCGCCAAACATGTTATCGATGAGGTGCATACTCGCTTTGGGGTGCAACTTGAAGCTGAGC
Organism: Shewanella khirikhana; assembly: GCF_003957745.1. NCBI lineage: Bacteria > Pseudomonadati > Pseudomonadota > Gammaproteobacteria > Alteromonadales > Shewanellaceae > Shewanella > Shewanella khirikhana. Next base: position 4,389,994 of record NZ_CP020373.1, read on the forward strand.
CCAATGTGGTGGGCCGATTTTCACTCTTAAACGATTAACCCAGACAGGGAGCTGCAAATGGAACAGTGGCAACGCAAGCGCGATATTATCGCCATGCTGTCAACCCAGGAGTTTGTGTCAGGCGAAGCGCTGGCCGAGCGGCTCGGTATTTCCCGTGCGGCTATCAGCAAGCATATCGATGTACTTGAGACCCTTGGACTCAGTATCTTCAGTGTGAAAGGCCGTGGATATAAGCTGGCCACGCCCGTTTCTTTAATTGATGAGACGGCACTCAAACAGGGGATTGAGCGGCGCTGCTTCTATTTTGATGACATCCCCAGCACCAATGCCTTTATGTTGTCCCATTCGGATGAGCTGGAAAGCGGCGATGTGTGTATTGCCGAGCATCAGTCTGCGGGTCGTGGCCGTCGGGGACGCAAGTGGGTGTCACCCTATGGCAGCCATCTGTATTTCTCATTGTTCTGGCGTTTAACCGATGGCATGAGCAAGGCGATGGGGCTGAGCCTCGTTGTCGGCTGCTCCCTTGCCAGGGTACTGGCTGATCTCGGGGTAGATAATATTGGCCTTAAATGGCCGAATGATGTGTACCTCGATGGCCGTAAACTTGCCGGTATCCTGGTGGAGATGAAAGGCCAGGCCGACAGCAATTGTGAGCTTATCATAGGTATTGGGGTGAACATGGCCATGCCGGATGCACAGGGTGAGGCGATCGATCAGCCATGGGCTGATTTGCAGGGCGTTGCCATGCCGGACAAGACCGAATTTGCGATAAAGCTGCAACGTCAGCTACAGGCAGATTTAACCCTGTTTGAACGCGAAGGGTTACGAGCCTTTGTGACTCGCTGGCAGCAAGCGGATCTCTTTATTGGTAAGCAGGTTAACTTACTGATGGCCGACAAAGTGGAGAGCGGGATTTGCCGCGGAATTGATAGTCAGGGGGCTTTACTGCTGGACATTGACGGTGAACTGAAAAGCTTTATCGGCGGGGAAATCAGCCTGCGACCCGCCTGATAGAAACTCGCGACAGTCAAGAAAGACAATGCCGACTGGGATGCAGATCGTTGTTATCTGCACCAAGGTCGGCATTTTTCTATATTGAGCTATGTGTGAACAGAGCTTACTTACGCAGCAGTACCCGATTCATCAGGTGATCTTCGCCCTTTTGCAGGATCAGATGGGCGCGCTCGCGGGTGGGCTGAATGTTCATCCGCAGGTTAGGGCCGTTAATACTGTCCCAGATCTGCGCCGCAATTTCCCGCGCTGAGTCATCATCGAGACTGGCGTAGTGACGGAAGTAAGAGTTCTCATCGGCGAAGGCGCCGCTTCTGAACTGCAGGAAACGCTCGATATACCAGTCCTTCAGTAATGACTCATCGGCATCTACATAAATAGAGAAGTCGACGAAATCCGAGACGAACGGACGACGGATATCCACTGGCGAATCCAGCCCGGTCTGCAGTACGTTCAGGCCTTCGAGGATCAGAATGTCCGGCTTTTCGATGATTTGACGGGTGTCCGGCAGGCGGTCATAAATAATGTGAGAATACAGCGGCGCTTCAACCTGTTCCTGACCCGACTTCACCGATGAAACGAAATCAATCAGCATCTTGGTGTCGTAGCTTTCCGGGAAGCCTTTGCGTTGCAGCAGTCCCTTACGCTTAAGTTCGGTCAGTGGATACAGAAAACCGTCGGTGGTTACCAGATCAACCTTGGGATGTTCGGGCCACTGTTTCAGCAGTGCCTGAAGAATACGGGCGGTGGTACTTTTGCCCACGGCCACACTGCCGGCGATACTGATGATATAAGGGCTGCCTGACTGATGATTACCCAGGAATTTATTCAACACCACACCGCGCTGCTGACGGGCGCCCACAATCAGGTTAAGCAGACGGCTCAGCGGCAGGTATATGTCGGTCACTTCAGACAGGGAAATACGTTCATTAATACCACGCAGACGAGCCAAATCGGCCTCTGCCAACGTCAGCGGAACTGAGTTCCTGAGTTCTGCCCAGCGCTCCCGATCGAAATCGAGATAGAGCGCCTGCTGCGCCTGGTTATTAATCATTCAATTTCCTCGCCTTAGGCTGCGCACAGTACAACAGCTATGGCCCATTAACAATAGTTCAACGGCAATTGTCGGCCAGTGGAAGCAATTTGTTGTAATCTGCATCGGAGCCCGTGCAAAAAAGCGTCGCTTGGCACTTTTTTTGGCTGAAATTCGATTTTTCTATTGCAACCCAAGCCACATTTACCTAATATCCGCTACCGAAATGAAGCGCCGGCATAGCTCAGTTGGTAGAGCAACTGACTTGTAATCAGTAGGTCCCGAGTTCGACTCTTGGTGCCGGCACCATTTTGATTGGAGGGGTTCCCGAGTGGCCAAAGGGATCAGACTGTAAATCTGACGGCTCCGCCTTCGAAGGTTCGAATCCTTCTCCCTCCACCATTTTCTAGGTACTAGGTGGCCTACAGTTAGGTTGCGCGGGCATCGTATAATGGTATTACTCCAGCCTTCCAAGCTGATAACGCGGGTTCGATTCCCGCTGCCCGCTCCAAAAAATTAAGAGATGCTGATATAGCTCAGTCGGTAGAGCGCATCCTTGGTAAGGATGAGGTCGGCAGTTCGATTCTGCCTATCAGCACCAGCCTCTCTTAACATGCCGCCTTTTATCTAAACGAACGGTTCGATGTCATTGAATGACATCGGATTTTTTCTGTATGTGCAGGTTTTCATCACCAAGAATCTTGGACTGAGGCAATACCATGGCTAAAGCTAAATTTGAACGTAACAAGCCCCACGTAAACGTGGGTACCATCGGTCACGTTGACCATGGTAAAACCACTCTGACTGCTGCTATCTCTCACGTGCTGACCAAGACTTTCGGCGGTGAGGCTCGCGACTTTTCTCAGATCGATAACGCTCCAGAAGAGCGTGAGCGCGGTATTACCATCAATACCTCTCACATCGAGTACGATACTGCAACTCGTCACTACGCTCACGTTGACTGCCCAGGTCACGCTGACTACGTGAAAAACATGATCACCGGTGCTGCCCAGATGGACGGCGCTATCCTGGTAGTAGCTGCGACTGACGGCCCAATGCCACAGACTCGTGAGCACATCCTGCTGTCTCGTCAGGTAGGTGTACCTTTCATCATCGTGTTCATGAACAAGTGTGACATGGTAGATGACGAAGAGCTGCTGGAACTGGTAGAGATGGAAGTTCGTGAACTGCTGTCTGAATACGACTTCCCAGGTGATGACCTGCCAGTAATTCAGGGTTCTGCTCTGAAAGCACTGGAAGGTGACCCAGCTTGGGAATCTAAGATCCTTGAGCTGGCTGAAGCCCTAGATACTTACATCCCTGAGCCAGAGCGTGCTATCGACAAGCCGTTCCTGATGCCAATCGAAGACGTATTCTCAATCTCTGGCCGTGGTACTGTAGTAACCGGTCGTGTAGAGCGCGGTATCGTTAAAGTTGGTGAAGAAGTAGAAATCGTTGGTATCAAAGATACCACCAAGACTACTTGTACTGGCGTAGAAATGTTCCGTAAGCTGCTGGACGAAGGTCGTGCCGGTGAGAACTGCGGTATCCTGCTGCGTGGTACCAAGCGTGATGAAGTTGAGCGTGGTCAGGTTCTGTCCAAGCCAGGCACCATCAAGCCACACACCAAGTTCGAATCAGAAGTATACGTACTGTCTAAAGAAGAAGGTGGTCGTCACACTCCATTCTTCAAAGGCTACCGTCCACAGTTCTACTTCCGTACAACTGACGTGACCGGTACCATCGAACTGCCAGAAGGCGTAGAGATGGTAATGCCAGGCGACAACATCAAGATGGTTGTCACCCTGATTTGCCCAATCGCGATGGACGAAGGCCTGCGCTTCGCTATCCGTGAAGGCGGCCGCACTGTAGGTGCTGGTGTAGTAGCCAAGATCCACGAGTAATCTCGTAGACTTGGAAAAAGGCGACCTTAGGGTCGCCTTTTGCTTTTTCCGGCATTTGTGGCCTAACTCGGCGCCTAAGTGGCTGAACTGGCCTTGCTATGCAAGCTGAATAAGAATACAATCTATGGCCGATTTTTGAGCCCCGAAACCGCACTGCGGCTATCCTTGGGGGCGAATTCGGATAGGCGGATCCCAACAGGGGATACCTAGCTCAGGCCGTAGTGAGTAACGGAATTAACCGATGACGACAAATACTGAAAACCAGGGCAGCTCCCTGGATATCGTGAAGTGGGGCGTAGCCATCCTGCTGCTGGCTGCGGCCGTAGTGGGTAACCAGATGTATAGCGAGGCCAGCGTGGTCGTGCGTGCTCTGGGTGTAATTGTGGCGTTTGCCATCGCCGGTTTTGTGGCTCTGCAAACCGAAAAGGGTAAGCAGGCGCTGGCGTTTGCCCGTGAATCTCACATCGAAGTGAAAAAAGTGGTGTGGCCTACCCGTCAGGAAGCCCTGAACACCACCTTCATCGTGCTGGCTGCGACCGGTGTTTTGGCCCTGATCCTTTGGGGTTTGGACGCGCTGCTGCTGAGAATCGTCAATCTGATCACCGGTGTATAACTCGATGACTGAAGCTAAAGAAGCAAAGAAAAGATGGTATGTGGTACAGGCTTTCTCTGGTTATGAGGGGCGTGTAGCCAAGTCTCTGGTCGAGCATATCAAGATGCACGGCATGGAAGAGTACTTCGGTGAAGTACTGGTTCCAACTGAAGAAGTGGTTGAAATGCGTGCCGGTCAGCGTCGCAAGAGCGAGCGCAAATTCTTCCCCGGTTACGTACTGGTGCAAATGGAAATGAACGATGATTCCTGGCACCTGGTGAAAAGCATTCCACGTGTGATGGGCTTTATCGGCGGTACCTCAGACCGTCCTGCGCCTATCACTGACCGTGAAGCCGAAGCCATCCTACGTCGTCTGCAGGAAACCACTGAGTCTCCGACTCACCGCGTCATGTACGAGCCAGGTGAAGTGGTTCGTGTGGTTGACGGTCCATTTGCCGATTTCAACGGTACTGTGGAAGAGGTCGATTATGACAAGAACCGCGTGAAGGTCTCTGTTATGATCTTCGGCCGCTCGACTCCGGTAGAGCTGGACTTCAATCAGGTTGAGAAGTCCTGATTAAATAAAGTACAAAATCCGTTTGGCAACGGGTGCGGGTTTCTATATAATCCGCACCCGTTGTTTTCGGGGAGCTGAACCGCATGTTGCGGGTTGGCGTTAGAACCCAAATAGAGGAAATGTCACAATGGCAAAGAAAATTGAAGCTTACATCAAGCTGCAAGTTGCAGCTGGTGCCGCTAACCCATCTCCACCAGTTGGTCCAGCTCTGGGTCAAAAAGGTGTGAACATCATGGAATTCTGTAAGGCCTTTAACGCTCGTACTGAAAAGTTCGAGAAAGGCATGCCGATTCCAGTAGTGATCACTGTTTACAACGATCGCTCTTTCACTTTCGAGACCAAAACTCCTCCAGCATCATTCCTGCTGAAGAAAGCTGCTGGTCTGAAGTCAGGTTCTAGCCGTCCTAACACCCAGAAAGTGGGTACTATCAAGCGCGCTCAGGTTCAGGAAATCGCTGAGACCAAAGCCGCCGATATGACTGGTGCTGACATTGAAGCGATGTCTCGCTCAATCGAAGGTACTGCACGTTCCATGGGCTTGGTAGTAGAGGACTAATACAATGGCAAAGCTGACTAAACGCATGCGCGTAATCCGCGACAAAGTGGATTCAACCAAGGCCTATGACATCAACGAAGCTATCTCTCTGCTGAAAGAACTGGCCACTGCCAAGTTCGTTGAAAGCGTAGACGTAGCCGTTAACCTGGGCGTTGACCCACGTAAATCTGACCAGAACGTTCGTGGCGCTATCGTACTGCCACACGGTACCGGTCGTGACGTGCGCGTTGCCGTGTTCACCCAGGGTGCCAACGCTGAAGCTGCCAAAGAAGCCGGTGCTGAACTGGTAGGTATGGAAGATCTGGCCGAGCAGGTTAAAGCCGGCGAAATGAACTTCGACGTAGTTATTGCTTCTCCAGATGCAATGCGCGTTGTAGGTATGCTGGGTCAAATCCTGGGTCCACGTGGCCTGATGCCTAACCCTAAGACTGGTACTGTAACTCCTAACGTTGCTGAAGCCGTTAAGAATGCCAAGGCCGGTCAGGTTCGCTACCGTAACGACAAGAACGGTATCATCCACACCACCATCGGTAAGGTTGATTTCGATTCTGTTAAGCTGAAAGAAAACCTGGAAGCTCTGCTGGTTGCGCTGAAGAAGCAAAAGCCTGCTGCTGCCAAGGGCCAGTACGTTAAGAAAGTAAGCATTTCCACCACCATGGGTGCCGGTGTTTCTGTTGATCAGGGCACCTTGGAAGCTACTGCTTAATTTTACAAGGGGCGCGCATTAGTCTATAATGCGCGCACTTTTGTGGGTTGAAGCCTGTGTTTTACCTTCGGGTGAGAGCAGGTTTCCGTCCAAGACCGCAGGTGTAACTCATTAGATTTACTTAATTTCCTGCGTAGACGGTGTCAGTCCCAGTTTAGATTTTTTCTGCTGGATACTCTGCACCGTAAGTCACTCACCCTCGGGTGGGTAGGTAAATTCCGGGGTTTCCCCGGGTAGAATCCAGGAGTATAGCCAATGGCATTAAGACTCGAAGACAAAAAAGCGATTGTTGCTGAAGTCAACGAAGCTGCCAAAGGTGCACTGTCTGCAGTTGTAGCCGATTCTCGCGGTGTAACTGTAGGCGCCATGACCGCTCTGCGTAAAGCTGCTCGCGCCAACGCTGTGTACGTAAAAGTTGTACGTAACACTCTGGCTCGTCGTGCAGTTGAAGGTACTGCTTTTGAGTGCCTGAACGAAGTGTTCACTGGCCCAACTTTGATTGCTTTCTCTAACGAGCACCCAGGTGCCGCCGCACGTCTGCTGAAAGACTTCGCGAAAGAGCAAGCTAAATTCGAAGTTAAAGGTGCAGCTTTCGAAGGGAACTTCATCCCTGCAGCTGACATTGATCGTTTGGCAAAACTGCCAACTTACGAAGAAGCACTGGCACAGCTGATGATGACTATGAAGGAAGCATCTGCTGGCAAGTTCGTTCGTACTCTGGCCGCTCTGCGCGATCAAAAGCAAGAAGCCGCTTAATTTTAAGCTGGCCGCTTGAATTAATTGAATTCAGAACATTAGGAAATTTTTGTTATGTCTATCACTAAAGACCAAATCCTTGAAGCCTTTGCAGCTATGTCTGTAATGGAAGTTGTTGAACTGATCGAAGCTATGGAAGAGAAGTTCGGTGTTTCTGCTGCTGCTGCCGTAGTAGCCGGTGGTGCCGGTGAAGCCGCTGCCGCTGAAGAGAAGACCGAGTTCGACGTAGTTATGACCGCTCACGGCGACAACAAGGTAGCTGTTATTAAAGCTATCCGTGGCGCTACCGGTCTGGGCCTGAAAGAAGCCAAAGCTATGGCCGAAGCTGCTCCAGTAGCTGTTAAAGAAGCTGTATCTAAAGAAGAAGCTGAAGCTCTGAAGAAAGAGCTGGAAGAAGCTGGCGCTCAGGTAGAGATCAAGTAAGCTATTCTGTAGCTTACAACATCCGGGAGTGATCCCGGATGGAGGCTGACGGTTTTTTAGCCGTCGGCCTTTTTTGCGCTGTAAGCGCCGGCGATTTTTTTCACCGTTTATCGCCACAGTCTGCAGTCCCTAGCAGTGATTATTGGTTAGGTTCTTGCCTTCAACGGTGATGGGCAAACGTGCTGGATTAACAAAGAGTTAGTTCAGTCTTGGTCACATCTCGCAAGCAAGAGGAAACCCATGGTTTACTCCTATTCTGAAAAGAAGCGTATTCGCAAAGACTTTGGTAAGCGTCCACAGGTGCTGGATATTCCTTACCTGCTGTCGATTCAGTTAGATTCTTTCAAGAAGTTCACCGATCAAGATCCTACCGGTGAGCGCGGTTTGGAAGCCGCCTTCCGCAGCGTTTTCCCCATCAAGAGCTTTTCCGGTAACTCTGAGCTGCAATATGTCAGCTACAAGCTGGGTGAGCCTGTATTTGATGTGAAAGAATGCCAAATCCGTGGCGTTACTTATTCTGCCCCCCTGCGCGTTAAACTGCGCATGGTGCTGTTTGACCGCGAAGCCGCTCCTGGCACGGTTAAAGACATTAAAGAACAAGAAGTCTACATGGGGGATATCCCTCTGATGACTGAAAACGGTACCTTCGTTATTAACGGTACCGAGCGTGTTATCGTATCTCAGCTGCACCGCTCTCCTGGTGTGTTCTTCGACCACGATCGTGGTAAGACTCACTCTTCAGGCAAGGTGCTGTATAACGCGCGTATTATTCCTTACCGTGGTTCATGGCTGGACTTCGAGTTCGATCCGAAAGACGCACTGTTCGTTCGTATCGACCGTCGTCGTAAGCTGCCTGCGACCATCATCCTGCGTGCCCTCGAGTACTCTACCCAAGACATCCTGGATATCTTCTTTGAGCGCGTAGACTTCAGCATCAAGAAAGATTCTCTGGTGATGAAGCTGCTGCCTGAGCGTCTGCGTGGCGAAACCGCCAGCTACGACATCAAAGACTCTGAAGGCACCCTCGTGGTTGAGAAGGGTCGTCGCATCACTGCGCGTCACATCCGCCAGCTGGAAAAAACCAACACCACTGAACTGGAAGTACCGGTTGAGTACATCGTTGGTAAGATTGCCGCTCAGGACTACATCGATCCGGATACCGGCGAAGTACTGCTGACCGCCAACAACGAAGTACGTCTGGAAGATCTGGCTCAGCTGTCGCTGGCCGGCATCAAGGACATCTCCACGCTCTACATCAACGAGCTGGATCACGGTGCCTACATTTCTGACACCCTGCGTATCGATTCCACCACCAACCGCCTCGAGGCGCTGGTTGAAATCTATCGCATGATGCGTCCTGGCGAGCCACCAACCAAGGATGCTGCCGAAGCCCTGTTCCAGAACCTGTTCTTCAGCGAAGAGCGTTATGACCTGTCTAAAGTAGGTCGTATGAAGTTCAACCGTCGTCTGGAAATTGCCGATGACGTGGGCACTGGCGTACTGTCTAACGACGATATCGTTGCGGTGATGAAGAAGATCATCGAAATCCGTAACGGTAACGACGAAGTGGACGATATCGACCACCTGGGTAACCGTCGTATCCGTAGCGTTGGCGAAATGGCCGAAAACCAGTTCCGCGTAGGTCTGGTACGTGTTGAGCGCGCTGTACGTGAACGTCTGTCTCTGGGCGACCTGAACGAGCTGATGCCTCAGGACCTCATCAACGCCAAGCCAATTTCGGCCGCGGTGAAAGAGTTCTTCGGTTCTTCTCAGCTGTCTCAGTTTATGGACCAGAACAACCCGCTGTCTGAAGTAACCCACAAGCGCCGTATTTCGGCCCTGGGTCCAGGCGGTCTGACCCGTGAGCGTGCCGGCTTCGAAGTGCGAGACGTGCACCCAACTCACTACGGTCGTCTGTGTCCAATTGAGACCCCTGAAGGTCCAAACATTGGTCTGATCAACTCGCTGGCTACCTTCGCCCGCACCAACTCTTACGGCTTCCTGGAAACTCCATACCGTAAAGTGGTTGACGGCGTAGTAACCGACGACGTGGAATACCTGTCTGCCATCGAAGAAGGCCGCTATGTGATTGCACAGGCCAACATCGAACTGGACAACGAAGGCCGCATCCTGGAAGAACAGGTTGCCTGTCGTCATAAAGGTGAATCTACCTTTATGCGCGCCTCTGACATCCAGTACATGGACGTATCGCCACAGCAGATCATCTCTGTTGCTGCTTCTTTGATTCCGTTCCTCGAGCACGACGATGCTAACCGCGCACTGATGGGCGCGAACATGCAACGTCAGGCCGTTCCAACCCTGCGCGCTGAAAAGCCGCTGGTAGGTACCGGTATCGAACGCGCACTGGCTGTGGACTCCGGCGTAGTAGTAGCCGCCAAGCGTGGCGGTGTGATCGATTACGTTGATGCCAGCCGCATCGTGGTTAAGGTGAATGAAGATGAGCTGCGCCCAGGCGAAGCCGGTATCGACATCTACAACCTGACCAAGTACACCCGTTCTAACCAGAACACCTGTATCAACCAGCGTCCATGCTGCCAGGTAGGCGATCCTATCGTTCGTGGCGACGTACTGGCTGACGGTCCTTCTACCGACCTTGGTGATCTGGCTCTGGGTCAGAACATGCGCGTGGCGTTCATGCCATGGAACGGTTACAACTTCGAAGACTCCATCCTCATCTCTGAGCGTGTAGTTCAAGACGACCGTTTCACCACTATTCACATTCAGGAACTGTCCTGTATCGCCCGTGACACCAAGCTCGGCAGCGAAGAAATCACCGCTGACATCCCTAACGTGGGTGAGTCTGCGCTGTCTAAGCTGGACGAGTCAGGTATCGTTTACATCGGTGCCGAAGTGAAAGGCGGTGACATTCTGGTTGGTAAGGTAACGCCAAAAGGCGAAACCCAGCTGACCCCTGAAGAGAAACTGCTGCGCGCCATCTTCGGTGAGAAGGCTTCTGACGTTAAGGACAGCTCACTGCGCGTTCCTAACTCAGTAACTGGTACTGTTATCGACGTTCAGGTATTTACCCGTGACGGCGTTGAGAAAGACAAGCGTGCCATCGAAATCGAAGAGATGCACATCGCTCAGGCTCGTAAGGACCTGACCGAAGAGTTCAAGATCCTCGAAGAAGGCGTTCTGAGCCGTGCCCGTGGTCTGCTGCTGGCCGGTGGTTACACCGAAGCTCAGCTGGATGCCATCCCACGCAAGGAACTGCTGACTCAGGTTATCGATGACGAAACCAAGCAGACTGAACTTGAGCAACTGGCTGAACAGCACGAAGAGCTGAAAGCTGACTTCGACAAGAAGTTTGAGCACAAGCGTCGCAAGATCACCCAGGGCGATGACCTGGCTCCAGGCGTACTGAAGATCGTTAAGGTTTACCTGGCGGTTAAGCGTACCATCCAGCCTGGTGACAAGATGGCGGGTCGTCACGGTAACAAGGGTGTGATCTCCAAGATCTGTCCTATCGAAGACATGCCATACGACGAGCAAGGCAACCCAGTGGATATCGTACTGAACCCACTCGGTGTACCTTCTCGTATGAACATCGGTCAGGTACTGGAAGTTCACATGGGTGCCGCAGCCAAGGGTATCGGTAACCGTATTAACGCCATGCTCGAAGAGCAGCGTGAACTGGCCGAACTGCGCGATTACATCAAGCAGGCCTACGAGCTGGGTGAAACCCAACAGAAAGTGGATATCGACTCCTTCACCGATGAAGAAGTTATCCGCCTGGCCAAGCACCTGAAAGACGGTCTGCCAACTGCGACTCCTGCGTTCGACGGCGCCAAAGAGAAAGAGATCAAGCAGATGCTCGAACTCGCCGGCCTGCCGACTTCTGGTCAGCTGAAGCTGTTTGATGGTCGTACCGGCAACGCCTTTGAGCGTGATGTAACCGTGGGTTACATGTACATGCTCAAGCTGAACCACTTGGTAGACGACAAGATGCACGCCCGTTCTACCGGCTCTTACAGTCTGGTTACCCAGCAGCCTCTCGGCGGTAAAGCCCAGTTCGGTGGTCAGCGTTTCGGTGAGATGGAAGTGTGGGCCCTGGAAGCATACGGTGCTGCGTACACCCTCCAGGAAATGCTCACTGTTAAGTCCGATGACGTGAACGGCCGTACTCAGATGTATAAGAACATCGTGGACGGAAACCACCAGATGCAACCTGGTATGCCTGAGTCCTTCAACGTACTGCTGAAGGAGATCCGTTCGCTCGGTATCAACATCGAGCTGGATCAAGAGTAACAGGGCGCCAAACGCGTTTGGCAATTAACACGGTGTCCCGCCCGGCAGGACGGGGCACCTGGTTTAACTCCTTCAGGAGAGAAACGTGAAAGACTTATTAAAGTTTCTGAAACAGCAGGGTAAGACCGAAGAGTTTGAAGGCATCAAGATCGGTCTGGCTTCTCCCGACCTGATCCGTTCATGGTCTTTTGGTGAAGTGAAAAAGCCAGAAACCATCAACTACCGTACCTTCAAGCCTGAGCGCGAAGGTCTGTTCTGTGCCCGCATCTTCGGTCCTGTGAAGGACTACGAGTGTCTGTGTGGTAAGTACAAGCGTCTCAAGCACCGCGGTGTTATCTGTGAGAAGTGTGGCGTTGAAGTCACCCAGACCAAAGTACGTCGTGAGCGTATGGGTCACATCGAACTGGCCAGCCCAGTTGCTCACATCTGGTTCTTGAAATCACTGCCGTCCCGTATCGGTCTGATGCTGGATATGACGCTGCGTGATATCGAGCGCGTACTGTATTTCGAATCTTACGTGGTTATCGAGCCAGGCATGACCAGCCTGGAGCGCGGTCAGATGCTGACCGAAGAAAACTACCTGGATTCTCTGGAAGAGTACGGTGATGAATTCGAAGCCAAGATGGGCGCCGAAGCCGTACTGGATCTGCTGCGTGCCATCGACCTCGAGAAAGAAATCGAGCAGATGCGCGAAGAGCTGCCATCCATCAACTCTGAGACCCGTCGCAAGAAAGTGACCAAGCGTCTGAAGCTGATGGAAGCCTTCTACACTTCTGGCAACAAGCCAGAGTGGATGATCCTGAAAGTGCTGCCAGTTCTGCCACCGGACCTGCGTCCTCTGGTACCACTGGACGGCGGCCGCTTTGCGACTTCCGATCTGAACGATCTGTATCGCCGTGTGATCAACCGTAACAACCGTCTGAAGCGTCTTTTGGATCTGGCTGCGCCAGACATCATCGTACGCAACGAAAAGCGTATGCTGCAGGAATCTGTGGATGCGCTGCTGGACAACGGTCGTCGTGGCCGTGCCATTACCGGTTCTAACAAGCGTCCTCTGAAATCCCTGGCCGACATGATCAAGGGTAAGCAAGGTCGTTTCCGTCAGAACCTGCTCGGTAAGCGTGTTGACTACTCTGGCCGTTCGGTAATTACCGTAGGTCCTACCCTGCGTCTGCATCAGTGCGGTCTGCCAAAGAAAATGGCACTCGAGCTGTTCAAGCCCTTCATCTACGGCAAGCTGGAAGGTCGTGGCCTGGCCACCACCATCAAAGCCGCCAAGAAGATGGTAGAGCGTGAAGTTGCAGAGGTTTGGGACGTACTGGATGAAGTGATCCGCGAACACCCAGTGATGCTCAACCGTGCACCAACACTGCACCGTCTGGGTATTCAGGCGTTCGAACCTGTACTGATTGAAGGTAAGGCAATCCAACTGCACCCACTGGTGTGTGCGGCATACAACGCCGACTTCGACGGTGACCAGATGGCGGTACACGTACCTCTGACTCTGGAAGCTCAGCTGGAAGCCCGTGCGCTGATGATGTCTACCAACAACATCCTGTCGCCAGCTAACGGTGAGCCAATCATCGTTCCTTCTCAGGACGTGGTATTGGGTCTGTACTACATCAGCCGTGAGCGTGTAAACGGTCGCGGTGAAGGCATGGCGTTCGAGTCTGTTGCCGAAGCTGAAAAAGCGTACCGCGTAGGTGCTGCCGAGCTGCACGCCCGCGTGAAAGTACGTATCACCGAAACCATCGTGGGTGACAACGGTGAGCGTACCAAGCAGCGTCGTATCGTTGATACCACTGTTGGTCGTGCCATCCTGTCGCAAATCCTGCCAGCAGGTCTGTCTTTCGACCTGGTGAACCAGGACATGGGCAAGAAGCAGATCTCCAAGTTGCTGAACACCTGTTACCGTCAGCTGGGTCTGAAAGATACCGTTATCTTCGCTGACCAACTGATGTACACCGGTTTCCACTACGCCACCATCTCTGGTGCCTCCGTGGGTATCAACGACATGGTGATCCCAGAAGAGAAGTACACTCTGGTTGCCGACGCCGAAGCCGAAGTTATCGAGATCCAGGAGCAGTTCCAATCTGGTCTGGTAACCGCCGGTGAGCGTTACAACAAGGTGATCGACATCTGGGCAAGCGCCAACGAGAAGGTGTCCAAGGCCATGATGGAAAACCTGTCTACTGAGACAGTGATTAACCGTCAGGGCGAAGAAGAAAAGCAGAAGTCGTTCAACAGCATCTACATGATGGCCGACTCAGGCGCGCGGGGTAGTGCCGCTCAGATCCGTCAGCTGGCGGGTATGCGTGGTCTGATGGCCAAGCCAGACGGCTCCATCATCGAAACGCCCATCGTGGCGAACTTCCGTGAAGGTCTGAACGTACTGCAGTACTTTATCTCTACCCACGGTGCTCGTAAGGGTCTGGCGGATACCGCACTTAAGACTGCGAACTCCGGTTACCTGACTCGTCGTCTGGTGGATGTGGCCCAGGATCTGGTGATCATCGAAGACGACTGCGGTGCGACCGAAGGTCTGTCCATGAAGCCGCTGATCGAAGGCGGTGACGTGGTTGAGCCGCTGCGTGAGCGTGTACTGGGCCGTGTGGTTGCCGAAGACGTGTTCTACCCAGGTACCGACGAAGTGCTGGCACCTCGTAACACTCTGCTGGACGAAGCCTGGTGTGACAAGCTCGAACAGCACAGCGTTGACGAAGTTCAGGTTCGCTCAGTAATTACCTGTGAAACCGACTTTGGTGTGTGTGCCAAGTGTTACGGCCGCGACCTGGCCCGTGGTCACATCATCAACATGGGTGAAGCCATCGGTGTGGTTGCAGCCCAGTCAATCGGTGAACCAGGTACACAGCTGACGATGCGTACGTTCCACATCGGTGGTGCGGCATCTCGAGCGTCTGCCGAAAACAGCGTACAGGTGAAGAACGCCGGTACTCTGAAGTTGCACAACGCCAAGTACGTTACCAACAGCGACGGCAAACTGGTTATCGTGTCTCGTTCTTCTGAGCTGGCCATCATCGATGAGCTGGGTCGTGAGAAAGAGCGCTACAAGGTGCCTTACGGTACCGTGCTTGACACCAAAGAAGGTGCCGAGGTGAATGCCGGCCAGATCATTGCGAACTGGGATCCGCACACTCACCCAATCATCACTGAAGTGGCAGGTAGCATTAAGTTCGTAGACATGATTGACGGTGTAACCATTACCCGTCAGACCGACGAACTGACCGGTCTGTCTTCAATCGTGGTACTGGACGTAGGTCAGCGTACCTCTGCCGGTAAAGAAATGCGTCCAGCAGTTCGTCTGGTAGATGACAACGGCAACGACCTGACTATCCCAGGCACCGACGTGCCAGCGCAGTACTTCCTGCCTGGTAACGCGATTGTGAACCTGGACGACAACGCCAAGATCAGCGTGGGTGACGCCCTGGCTCGTATTCCTCAGGAATCGTCCAAGACCCGCGACATCACCGGTGGTCTGCCACGGGTTGCTGACTTGTTCGAAGCCCGTCGTCCAAAAGAGCCTGCTATTCTGGCCGAAATCAGCGGTACTATCTCCTTCGGTAAAGAAACCAAAGGTAAGCGCCGTCTGGTTATCACCCCGAATGACGGTGGCGATGCTTACGAGGAAATGATTCCTAAGTGGCGTAACCTGAACGTGTTCGAAGGTGAAAAGGTTGAGCGTGGTGAAGTTATCGCCGACGGTCCAGAGTCAGCTCATGACATTCTGCGTCTGCGTGGCATCCACAACGTGGCCAATTACATCGTGAACGAAGTACAGGACGTTTACCGTCTGCAGGGTGTGAAGATCAACGACAAGCACATCGAGGTGATCATTCGCCAGATGCTGCGTAAGTGCATCATCACCCAGGCCGGTGACTCTGAGTTCCTGGAAGGTGAACAGGTAGAAGTGGCTCGCGTGAAGATTGCCAACCGCGATCTGGAAGCTGCCGGTAAGCTGCCAGCCAAGTTCGAACGTGAACTGCTGGGTATTACCAAGGCGTCTCTGGCGACTGAGTCCTTCATCTCTGCTGCCTCGTTCCAGGAAACCACCCGCGTTCTGACCGAAGCGGCTGTTGGCGGCAAGTCCGACAACCTGCGCGGTCTGAAAGAGAACGTGATTGTGGGTCGTCTGATCCCGGCTGGTACCGGTTTCGCTTACCACACCAACCGCGCCAAGGCGCGTGCTGCGGGTGAAGAAACTGCGGCTCCGACCATCACTGCCAGCGAAGCTGAGCAGAACCTGGCGGATCTGCTGAACCTGGCCGGTAGCCAAGAGTAAGTTACTGCTCTGTGAAAAAGGCGCCGAAAGGCGCCTTTTTTGTCGGTAAATCGGTCCATAAGTTGGCTATTTCTTGACAGTTTGCGCCGACCTTTCTAAAATTCCGCGTCCCACTACTGTGGGATTAGATTTTTACACCCTTACGTTGAGCTTTTTCAACTAAACGGAGCAAAACATGGCAACTGTAAACCAGTTGGTACGTAAGCCACGTGCACCAAAAGTCGACAAGACTAATGTGCCTGCACTGGAAGCGTGCCCACAAAAGCGTGGTGTTTGTACTCGTGTGTACACCACCACCCCAAAGAAACCAAACTCTGCACTGCGTAAAGTAGCTCGTGTGCGTTTGACCAACGGTTTTGAAGTTACTTCATATATCGGCGGTGAAGGCCACAACCTGCAGGAGCACAGTGTGATCCTGATCCGTGGCGGTCGTGTTAAAGACCTGCCAGGTGTTCGTTATCACACCATTCGTGGCGCTCTGGACTGTGCTGGCGTTAACGCTCGCCGTCAGGCTCGTTCTAAGTACGGTGCCAAGCGTCCTAAGTCTTAATGGTTATCCGTTAAGTAAGGCCAAGCTTTTTTTTAAAAACTTCCAGTTTTGGAAATACCTGAAGCATACGGAGAATTGTTATGCCAAGACGTCGCGTAGTAGGTCAGCGCAAAATCCTGCCTGATCCAAAGTTCAATAGTGAGTTGCTGGCTAAGTTCATCAACGTCATTATGCAAGACGGTAAGAAATCCGTCGCAGAAAAAATCATTTACAAGGCTCTGGATGTAGTTGCCGAGAAGAAAGGCGAAGACCACCTGGTGGTTCTGGAAGCCGCTCTGGACAACGTTCGTCCTGCCGTGGAAGTTAAGTCCCGCCGTGTTGGTGGTTCTACTTACCAGGTACCTTGTGAAGTCCGTCCAGTACGTCGCAACGCTCTGGCGATGCGCTGGTTGGTTGAAGCTGCTCGTAAGCGTGGTGAAAAATCTATGGCTCTGCGCCTGGCAGGTGAACTGCTGGATGCATCCGACAACAAAGGCACTGCAGTGAAGAAGCGTGAAGACGTTCACCGCATGGCCGAAGCGAACAAAGCGTTCGCTCATTACCGCTGGTAATAAAAATGGCGAGGACTGCCTCGGCAGTCCTCGCCGCTACGGATTTTGCCGGAAGTTATTCCGGTATAGAGGGTTATTATCGTGGCTCGTACAACTCCCATTGAGCGTTACCGTAACATCGGTATCTGTGCTCACGTTGACGCAGGTAAGACGACTACCACCGAACGGGTGCTGTTTTACACTGGCCTGTCTCACAAAATCGGTGAAGTACACGATGGTGCCGCGACCACTGACTGGATGGTTCAGGAGCAGGAACGTGGTATTACCATTACCTCGGCTGCCGTAACCACCTTCTGGCGCGGTATGGACGCCCAGTTCACCGAACACCGCATCAACATCATCGACACCCCTGGACACGTTGACTTCACCATCGAAGTAGAGCGCTCTTTGCGCGTACTTGACGGTGCAGTAGTAGTGTTCTGCGGCGCCTCCGGCGTTGAGCCTCAGTCTGAGACTGTATGGCGTCAGGCCAACAAGTATGGCGTACCGCGCATGGTGTTCGTTAACAAGATGGACCGTGCCGGTGCCGACTTCGATCGCGTATGCAACCAGATCCGTAAGCGTCTGGGTGCTACTTGTGTGCCTATCCAATTGAACATTGGTGCGGAAGAACACTTCAAAGGCGTGATTGACCTTATCAAGATGAAAGCCATCAACTGGAACGAAGCGGACCAGGGGATGACCTTCACCTATGAAGACATTCCTGCGGATTTGGTGGATAAAGCCACCGAAATGCGCGAGTACCTGGTGGAAAGTGCCGCCGAAGCCTCAGAAGAGCTGATGGAAAAGTACCTGGAATCAGGCGAACTGACCGAAGCTGAAATCAAGGCCGCACTGCGTCAGCGTACTATCAACAACGAAATCGTTCTGGCCACCTGTGGCAGCGCCTTTAAGAACAAAGGCGTGCAAGCAGTGCTGGATGCCGTTGTTGAGTATCTGCCGGCTCCAGTCGACGTACCTGCGATTAAGGGTATCGACGATGATGAGAAAGAAGTTGAGCGTCATGCCGACGACAACGCGCCTTTCTCTGCGCTGGCATTCAAGATTGCTACTGACCCATTCGTGGGTACCTTGTGCTTTATCCGCGTTTACTCAGGCGTACTGGAATCCGGTGCCTCTGTGTACAACTCAGTGAAGCAGAAGCGTGAGCGTATCGGTCGTATCGTGCAGATGCACGCCAACGATCGTACTGAGCTCAAAGAAGTGCGTGCCGGTGATATCGCCGCCGCCATCGGTCTGAAAGAAGTGACCACAGGGGATACCCTGTGTGACTCAGACAATAAGGTGATCCTCGAGCGTATGGAGTTCCCAGAGCCCGTGATCACTATTGCCGTGGAGCCACGCTCCAAGGCCGACCAGGACAAGATGGGTATCGCGCTGCAAAAGCTGGCTGCTGAAGATCCGTCTTTCCGGGTAGAAACCGATGCAGAATCAGGTCAGACTCTGATCTCAGGTATGGGTGAACTACACTTGGACATTATCGTTGACCGTATGCGTCGCGAATTTAACGTCGAGTGTAACGTGGGTAAACCTCAGGTTGCCTACCGTGAAACCATCCGTGCCAAAGTCGAAGCCGAAGGTAAGTTCGTACGTCAATCCGGTGGTCGTGGTCAGTTTGGTCACGTCTGGTTGCGTATCGAGCCCAACGAAGAAGGCGCCGGCTATGAATTTGTCAACGAAATCGTGGGTGGTGTGGTTCCCAAGGAATACATCCCTGCCGTTGACAAGGGTATCCAGGAACAGATGAAGAACGGTGTTTTGGCCGGCTTCCCTGTGCTGGACGTGAAGGTCACCCTGTTCGATGGTTCCTACCACGATGTGGACTCGAACGAAATGGCCTTCAAAGTTGCAGGTTCAATGGGCTTCAAAAAGGGCGCACTCGAGGCGAAACCTGTGTTGCTCGAGCCTTGCATGAAGGTAGAAGTAACCACTCCAGAAGATTACATGGGTGACGTAGTAGGTGATCTGAACCGTCGTCGTGGTCTGATTGAAGGTATGGATGATGGCGTCGGTGGCGTTAAGATAGTCCATGCCGTGGTGCCTCTGTCTGAAATGTTTGGTTATGCGACTGATTTGCGCTCTGCAACTCAGGGTCGTGCGTCATACTCCATGGAGTTTTATAAGTACGCCGACGCGCCGCAGAACATTGCAAAGGCAGTTATTGAAGCCCGCAGCTGATGTCCAGCAAGGGTGTAACTGTTAAACTAACTGATATTACCCGCTCGTGTTGACGGGTATTTCTGAAAAGAAAGGAATATATCGTGGCTAAAGCTAAATTTGAACGTAACAAGCCCCACGTAAACGTGGGCACCATCGGTCACGTTGACCATGGTAAAACCACTCTGACTGCTGCTATCTCTCACGTACTGACCAAGACTTTCGGTGGTGAGGCTCGTGACTTTTCTCAGATCGATAACGCTCCAGAAGAGCGTGAGCGCGGTATTACCATCAATACCTCTCACATCGAGTACGATACTGCAACTCGTCACTACGCTCACGTTGACTGCCCAGGTCACGCTGACTACGTGAAAAACATGATCACCGGTGCTGCCCAGATGGACGGCGCTATCCTGGTAGTAGCTGCGACTGACGGCCCAATGCCACAGACTCGTGAGCACATCCTGCTGTCTCGTCAGGTAGGTGTACCTTTCATCATCGTGTTCATGAACAAGTGTGACATGGTAGATGACGAAGAGCTGCTGGAACTGGTAGAGATGGAAGTTCGTGAACTGCTGTCTGAATACGACTTCCCAGGTGATGACCTGCCAGTAATTCAGGGTTCTGCTCTGAAAGCGCTGGAAGGTGACCCAGCTTGGGAATCTAAGATCCTTGAGCTGGCTGAAGCCCTGGATACTTACATCCCTGAGCCAGAGCGTGCTATCGACAAGCCGTTCCTGATGCCAATCGAAGACGTATTCTCAATCTCTGGCCGTGGTACTGTAGTAACCGGTCGTGTAGAGCGCGGTATCGTTAAAGTTGGTGAAGAAGTAGAAATCGTTGGTATCAAAGATACCACCAAGACTACTTGTACTGGCGTAGAAATGTTCCGTAAGCTGCTGGACGAAGGTCGTGCCGGTGAGAACTGCGGTATCCTGCTGCGTGGTACCAAGCGTGATGAAGTTGAGCGTGGTCAGGTTCTGTCCAAGCCAGGCACCATCAAGCCACACACCAAGTTCGAATCAGAAGTATACGTACTGTCTAAAGAAGAAGGTGGTCGTCACACTCCATTCTTCAAAGGCTACCGTCCACAGTTCTACTTCCGTACAACTGACGTGACCGGTACCATCGAACTGCCAGAAGGCGTAGAGATGGTAATGCCAGGCGACAACATCAAGATGGTTGTTACCCTGATTTGCCCAATCGCGATGGACGAAGGCCTGCGCTTCGCTATCCGTGAAGGCGGCCGCACTGTAGGTGCTGGTGTAGTAGCCAAGATCCACGAGTAATCTCGTAGACTTGGAAAAAGGCGACCTCAGGGTCGCCTTTTTGTTGCCCGGTAGAAAAATCGGCCCCAGAATGCCTGTGCATAAAAAGCTGGCAATTTGTGCAAAAGTCCGTATAATGCCGCGCTACTTATGTTTCGACAGATTATTGTCGACGAATTGCTCAGCCAGCTTGATCCTGCGTGTCGGCCGTGTATAATAAGCCGCTCGCGAACTTAGGTTGGCGACATAGTTGACCGGGCTTTTTGCTTAAGGTCACTACTACAGCGACCCCGATTGGGGGTCGAACGGTTAAATCATCTCGCTCTGTCTTTCCCAAAAGGGAAATGGCTAGAGGGTGATTTTTTATGTGTTCATTTTAGGAGCTCTGGTCAATGCAGAACCAAAGAATCCGTATCCGCTTGAAAGGATTTGATCATCGTTTGATCGATCAGTCCACCGCGGAAATCGTTGAAACTGCTAAGCGCACTGGCGCTCAGGTTCGTGGTCCTATCCCACTGCCGACTCGCAAAGAGCGTTTCACCGTTTTGATCTCTCCGCACGTTAATAAAGATGCTCGTGACCAGTACGAACTGCGTACTCACAAGCGTCTGGTTGACATCGTTGAGCCAACCGAGAAAACCGTTGACGCCCTGATGCGTCTGGATCTCGCTGCTGGCGTTGATGTCCAGATTAGCTTGGGTTAACAGAGATCCTTATAAGAGGTTTGTAGAGATGGCTATCGGTCTTATTGGTCGTAAAGTGGGCATGACCCGCATCTTCACCGAAGATGGCGTGTCTATCCCTGTTACTGTAATCGAAGTAGAAGCCAACCGCGTAACCCAGGTTAAGACTCTGGAAAACGACGGTTACCGCGCACTTCAAGTTACAACTGGCGCCAAAAAAGCCCATCGCGTAACCAAGCCAGAAGCTGGCCACTTTGCCAAGGCGGGCGTTGAAGCCGGCCGTGGTCTGTGGGAAATGCGTCTGGCCGACGGTGAAGGCGAAGGCATTGAAGTTGGTGCTGAGCTGAAAGTAGATATCTTCGCTGACGTGCAGAAAGTAGACGTTACTGGTCAGTCTAAGGGTAAAGGTTTCCAGGGTGGCGTTAAGCGCTGGAACTTCCGTACTCAGGACATGACTCACGGTAACTCTCTGTCACACCGCGCTAACGGTTCTATCGGTCAGAACCAGACGCCAGGTCGTGTATTCAAAGGCAAGAAGATGTCAGGTCACATGGGCGCTGAGCGCGTTACCACTCAAAATCTGGACGTTGTACGTGTAGATGTTGAGCGTAACCTGCTGCTGGTTAAAGGTGCCGTTCCAGGCGCTACCAACGGCAACCTGATCATCAAGCCAGCTGTTAAAGCCTAAGGTCTGAGGAGATAGTAATGGAATTGGTATTGAAAGACGCTTCTCGCGCTCTTGAAGTTTCCGAGACTACCTTCGGCCGTGACTTTAACGAAGCACTGGTTCATCAGGTAGTTGTAGCTTACGCTGCGAACGCGCGTCAGGGCACTCGTGCTCAAAAGACTCGCGCTGAAATCACTGGCACTGGCAAAAAGCCATGGCGCCAGAAGGGTACCGGTCGCGCTCGTGCCGGCGGTATCAAAGGTCCACTGTGGCGTGGTGGTGGCGTAACATTCGCTGCTAAAACCCAAGATCACAGCCAAAAAGTAAACAAGAAGATGTACCGCGGCGCTCTGAAGAGCATTCTGTCCGAGCTGGTACGTCAAGAGCGTCTGGTTGTAGTTGAAGAGTTTGCTGTTGAAGCTCCTAAGACTAAAGAACTGAAGGCCAAGCTGAAAGCTATGGACCTGGAAGACGTGCTGATTGTGACTGCAGAAGTTGACGAGAACCTGTTCCTGGCTGCTCGTAACCTGTACAAGGTTGACGTGCGTGACGTAGCAGGCCTGGATCCAGTAAGCCTGATCGCGTTCAACAAGGTCCTGGTAACTGCTGATGCTGTGAAGCAAATCGAGGAGATGCTGGCATGATCCGCGAAGAGCGTTTACTGAAAGTTATCCTGGCTCCACACATCTCTGAAAAGAGCACTGTGGTTGCTGAGAAGACCAACACTGTAGTTTTCCGTGTAGCTATCGATGCCACCAAGAGTGAAATCAAAGCTGCCGTTGAAAAACTGTTCGAAGTTGAAGTTGCTGGTGTTCGCACCCTCGTCAACAAAGGCAAAACCAAGCGTCACGGTGCCCGTGTAGGCCGTCGTAGCGATTGGAAAAAAGCCTATGTGACTCTGGCTGCCGGCGCTGACATCGACTTCGCTGGCGCTGAAGCGTAAGGAGATTACTCATGGCAATTGTTAAGTGTAAGCCTACTTCTCCAGGTCGTCGTGGCGTTGTGAAGATCGTTAACAGCGATCTGCACAAAGGCAAGCCTTTCGCTGGCCTGCTGGCCAAGAAGTCTAAGTCTGGTGGTCGTAACAACACTGGTCGTATCACCGTTCGTCACGTTGGCGGTGGTCACAAGCAACATTACCGTCTGATCGATTTCAAGCGTAACAAAGACGGTATCCCAGGCAAGATTGAGCGTCTGGAGTACGATCCAAACCGTACCGCCAACATCGCTCTGGTGCTGTACGCCGACGGTGAGCGTCGTTACATCCTGGCTGCCAAAGGCATGCAGGCTGGCGACAAAGTCGTTTCTGGCGTTGATGCAGACATCAAAGTGGGTAACGCTCTGCCATTGCGCAACATCCCTGTGGGTTCTGTTGTTCACGCGGTGGAAATGAAGCCTGGTAAAGGTGCTCAGATCGCACGTTCTGCTGGTGCTTATGTTCAGGTTGTAGCTCGTGATGGCGAATACGCCACTCTGCGTCTGCGCTCCGGCGAAATGCGCAAAGTGCCTGTAGACTGTCGCGCTACCCTGG
The DNA here is from genome assembly GCF_003957745.1 of Shewanella khirikhana. NCBI lineage: Bacteria > Pseudomonadati > Pseudomonadota > Gammaproteobacteria > Alteromonadales > Shewanellaceae > Shewanella > Shewanella khirikhana. The sequence goes on from NZ_CP020373.1 coordinate 4,413,528, forward strand.
GTGAAGTGGGTAACTCCGAGCACATGCTGCGTCAGCTGGGTAAAGCTGGTGCCAAGCGTTGGAGAGGTGTACGCCCAACCGTTCGTGGTGTTGCCATGAACCCGGTAGATCACCCACACGGTGGTGGTGAAGGCCGTACTTCTGGTGGCCGTCACCCAGTAACTCCTTGGGGTGTTCCAACCAAGGGTTATAAGACTCGTAGCAACAAGCGCACCGACAAGTACATTGTACGTCGTCGTAATAAGTAATTAAGAGGATTCGCCATGCCACGTTCTCTCAAGAAAGGTCCATTTATCGACCTGCACTTGCTGAAGAAGGTAGAGAAAGCGGTGGAAGCGGGTGACAAAAAGCCTATCAAGACTTGGTCACGCCGTTCTATGATCATCCCACAAATGATTGGGTTGACCATCGCTGTCCATAATGGGCGTCAGCACGTACCTGTGTTCGTTACTGACGAGATGATTGGTCACAAGCTTGGTGAGTTTTCACCAACTCGCACTTATCGCGGCCACGCTGCTGATAAGAAAGCGAAGAAGCGCTAATACGGGAGACTTAAGATGGAAGTTTTAGCTAAACATCGTTTTGCCCGTACGTCGCCTCAGAAGGCTCGCCTGGTTGCTGATCAGATCCGCGGTCTGCCTGTTGCAAAGGCCCTGGAGATTCTGACTTTCAGCCCGAAAAAGGCTGCCGTACTGGTTAAGAAAGTCGTTGATTCTGCTATCGCCAACGCCGAGCACAACGAAGGCGCTGACATTGACGATCTGAAAATCGCCAAGGTTTTCGTTGACGAAGGCCCAACTATGAAGCGCATCATGCCACGTGCCAAAGGCCGTGCTGATCGTATCATGAAGCGTACCAGCCACATCACTGTGGTTGTATCAGATCGCTAGGAGATAGAGAGCAATGGGACAGAAAGTACATCCTAATGGTATCCGTCTGGGTATCACCAAGCCTTGGATCTCTACCTGGTACGCCGATAAGTCAGATTATGCAAATAACCTGAACAGCGACTGGGAAGTGCGTAAGTTTCTGGAAAAGAAACTGGAAGCCGCATCTGTATCCAAGATCGTGATTGAACGCCCAGCGAAAAGCATCCGCGTTACCATCCACACCGCCCGTCCAGGCGTTGTGATCGGTAAGAAGGGTGAAGATGTTGAAGTACTGCGCGCTGAAGTTGCCAAGATTTCTGGCACTCCTGCCCAAATTAACATCGCTGAGATCCGTAAGCCCGAGCTGGACGCTAAGCTGGTAGCTGATTCTATCGCTCAGCAGCTGGAGCGTCGCGTAATGTTCCGTCGTGCTATGAAGCGCGCTGTACAGAACGCCATGCGCATCGGTGCACAAGGTATCAAAGTTGAAGTTAGTGGCCGTCTCGGCGGCGCTGAGATTGCGCGTACCGAATGGTACCGTGAAGGTCGTGTGCCTCTGCACACACTGCGTGCTGATATCGACTACGCTACTTCTGAGAGCCACACCACCTACGGTGTGATCGGCATTAAAGTTTGGGTCTTCAAAGGTGAAGTTCTGGACGGTATGCTGCCTCAGGTAGAAGAGCCGAAACAGCAGCAACCTAAGCGCAAGCCTCGTAACAAGTAGGAGAGCCGGCAATGCTGCAACCAAAACGTATGAAGTTCCGCAAGATGCACAAAGGCCGCAACCGTGGTCTGGCTGCAGGTACTGAAGTAAGTTTCGGTACTTTTGGTCTGAAAGCCGTCGGCCGTGGTCGCCTGACTGCCCGTCAGATCGAGTCTGCGCGTCGTGCTATGACACGTCATGTTAAGCGTCAAGGTAAGATCTGGATTCGTGTCTTCCCTGACAAGCCTATTACCGCTAAGCCTCTTGAAGTGCGTATGGGTAAAGGTAAAGGTAACGTTGAATACTGGGTATGCCAGATTCAGCCTGGTAAGGTACTCTATGAGATGGATGGTGTTCCAGAAGAGTTGGCTCGTGAAGCCTTCGGTCTGGCCGCTGCCAAACTGCCTATCAAGACTACCTTCGTAATTAAGACGGTGATGTAATGAAAGCGAGCGAACTGAGAGAAAAGAGCGTTGAAGAACTGAACGCTGAATTGCTTGGTCTGCTGCGTGAGCAGTTTAACCTGCGTATGCAACACGCCACTGGCCAGCTGGCCCAAACTCACCAGCTGAAGCAAGTGCGCCGTAACATTGCGCGTGTTAAGACCATTATTACTTCTAAGGCGGGTGCATAATGTCTGACAAAATCCGTACTTTGCAGGGTCGCGTGACCAGCAACAAGATGGACAAGTCCATTACTGTGGCTGTTGAGCGTCTGGTGAAACACCCAATCTATGGTAAGTTCATCAAGCGTACAACCAAGATCCATGCACACGACGAACTGAACCAGTGCAATGAAGGCGACGTAGTGACTATTCGCGAATGTCGTCCTCTGTCTAAGACCAAGTCTTGGACGCTGGTAGACGTAGTTTCTAAGGCTTAATTTTAGCCTGGAAAGAAAAACGGCCCCTTTTTGGGGCCGTTTGTTTTTTAGCACTGTTCATTCAGATTTAACGGTGTTATACTTGCGCGCCATTTTTGTCTGTTTCTGGACCAAAATGGTTAGTTAATGCCCCAATAATGGGGTTCGTGAAGTAACGATAGCGGAGCACTTAAAATGATCCAAATGCAATCGACTCTGGACGTCGCATGTAACAGTGGCGCTCGCAGAGTTCAGTGTATTAAGGTCTTGGGTGGCTCTCATCGTCGTTATGCCGGTATCGGCGACATCATCAAGGTTTCTGTTAAAGAAGCCATTCCTCGCGCTAAAGCGAAGAAAGGTGATGTGTATAACGCGGTGGTAGTCCGTACTAAGAAAGGCGTACGTCGTCCAGACGGTTCTGTCATTCGCTTCGATCGGAATGCAGCTGTTCTGCTGAACAACAACCTGCAGCCGATTGGTACTCGTATCTTTGGACCTGTGACACGTGAACTGCGTACTGAGCAATTCATGAAGATTGTGTCGCTGGCACCAGAAGTACTGTAAGGAGCTTCAAAATGGCAGCAAAAATCCGTCGTGAAGACGAAGTGATTGTTCTGACCGGTAAAGATAAAGGTAAGCGTGGCAAAGTGACTCGCGTACTGGTTACCGGCAAGGTAGTTGTTGAAGGCATCAATCTCGTTAAGAAGCACACCAAGCCGAACCCACAACTGGGTATCACTGGTGGCATCGTAGAGAAAGAAGCTGCGATTCAAGTATCAAATGTGGCGATCTTTAACCCTGCTACTGGCAAGGCGGATCGTGTAGGTTTCCGATTTGAAGACGGCAAGAAAGTACGTTTCTTCAAATCGAATGGTGAACTCGTTAAGTAACTGGAGTAAACGATGGCGAAACTGCATGATAAATACAAAGAGACTGTTATCGCTGAACTGTCTAAAAAGTTCGGTTATACCAGTGTCATGCAAGTCCCTCGGATTGAGAAAATCACCCTGAACATGGGTGTTGGCGAAGCTGTTGCTGACAAGAAAATCATGGAAAATGCTGTCCGTGATATGACTGCAATCGCTGGTCAGAAGCCAGTAGTAACTGTTGCTCGCAAATCAGTTGCTGGTTTCAAAATCCGTGAAGGCTACCCTATTGGCTGCAAAGTAACCCTGCGCGGTGAGCGTATGTGGGAATTCTTTGAGCGTCTGCTGGATATCGCAATCCCTCGTATCCGTGACTTCCGTGGTCTGAGCGCTAAGTCGTTCGACGGCCGTGGTAACTACGCGATGGGCGTGCGTGAGCAAATCATCTTCCCTGAGATCGACTATGACAAGATCGATCGCGTTCGTGGTATGGACATTGTGATCACCACAACCGCCAAGAACGATGAGGAAGGTCGTGCTCTTCTGGACGCTTTTAACTTCCCATTCAAGAAATAAGGGGTAGCGTAATGGCAAAAACTTCAATGAAGGCACGCGAAGCTAAGCGTGCAGCTCTCGTGGCTAAGTATGCTGAAAAGCGTGCTGCTCTGAAAGCTATCATCAACAGTCCAGAGTCTACCGACGAAGCTCGTTGGGACGCTGTTCTGAAGCTGCAAGCTTTACCACGTGATTCCAGCGCCGCTCGTCAGCGCAACCGCTGTAATCAAACTGGTCGCCCACATGGTTTCCTGCGCAAGTTCGGCCTGAGCCGTATCAAGCTGCGTGAAGCTACCATGCGTGGTGAGGTTCCTGGTCTGCGCAAGGCCAGCTGGTAAGTACTTGTCACGGAGAAAGCTAATATGAGCATGCAAGATCCTATTGCGGATATGCTGACCCGTATCCGTAACGGCCAGGCTGCTAACAAAGTATCTGTGAAGATGCCTTCCGCTAAACTGAAAGTAGCTATCGCTAAGCTGCTGAAAGACGAAGGTTATATCACTGATTACGCTGTTGCGTCTGAAGGCAATAAAGCCGAGCTGGAAGTTACTCTGAAGTACTTCCAGGGCCGTCCAGTTGTTGAGACTATCCAGCGCGTGAGCCGTCCTGGTCTTCGTATTTACAAAGGTAAAGACGAACTGCCAAAAGTGATGGGTGGCCTGGGTATCGCAATCGTTTCCACTTCTAAAGGCCTGATGACTGATCGTGCCGCCCGCCTCGCTGGCATGGGTGGTGAGGTTATCTGCTACGTAGCATAAGGAGCTAGGAATGTCTCGTGTAGCAAAAGCACCTGTATCTATTCCTGCCGGCGTAGAGGTGACCTTGAACGGTCAGGAAATTACCGTTAAAGGCGGTAAGGGTACTCTGACTCGCGTAATCAACAGCGCTGTTGCAGTGACTGTTGAAGACGGTGCTATCAAGTTTGGTCCTGTTGAAGGCGTTGTTAACGCTTGGGCTCAAGCGGGTACCGCACGCGCCCTGATCAACAACATGGTTGTGGGTGTATCTCAGGGTTTCGAGAAGAAGTTGCAGCTGGTTGGTGTGGGTTACCGCGCCAAAGTAACCGGTAGCGACGTCGACCTGTCTCTGGGTTTTTCTCACCCGCTGGTACACAAACTGCCTGCTGGCGTTACTGCTGAATGCCCAAGCCAAACCGAAATCGTTCTGCGTTCTATCGACAAAGAACTGGTTGGTCAAGTGGCTGCTGAGATCCGTGGCTATCGTCCACCTGAGCCTTACAAAGGTAAAGGTGTTCGCTATGCTGACGAACAGGTACGCCGTAAAGAGGCTAAGAAGAAGTAAGGTAACGCGATATGGATAAGAAATCATCTCGCTTGCGTCGCGCTACTCGCGCTCGCAAGAAGATCCAAGAGCTGGGCGTGAACCGTCTGGTTGTACATCGTACACCACGTCACATCTACGCTCAGGTGATCAATCCTGAAGCTCAGGTTGTTGCAGCGGCTTCTACTGTTGAGAAATCAATCAAGGAAGCCCTGAAGTCTACCGGTAACGTGGATGCCGCTAAGGCCGTTGGTAAAGCCATCGCCGAACGCGCCGTCGAGAAGGGCGTAACTGTTGTTGCGTTCGATCGTTCTGGCTTCAAGTATCACGGTCGTGTTGCTGCCCTGGCAGACGCCGCTCGTGAAGCTGGCCTCCAGTTCTAAGGGGTTTATTACAATGGCTAAAGTAGAAGCTCAGCAGCAGAAAGACGATCTGCAAGAGAAACTGATTGCAGTAAACCGTGTTTCTAAAGTAGTTAAGGGCGGTCGTATCTTCAGCTTCACTGCATTGACTGTAGTGGGTGACGGTAACGGTCGTGTTGGCTACGGCTACGGTAAAGCCCGTGAAGTTCCAGCTGCCATTCAAAAGGCAATGGAAAAGGCTCGCCGTAACATGGTGACTGTAGAACTGAACGAAGGCACTCTGCACCACCCAGTTAAGGGACGTCACACCGGTTCGCGTGTTTACATGCAGCCAGCGTCTCAGGGTACCGGTATTATTGCCGGTGGTGCGATGCGCGCCGTACTGGAAGTAGCAGGCGTTCACAACGTACTGTCTAAGGCCTACGGTTCCACTAACCCGATCAACATCGTTCGCGCGACTGTTGATGCTCTGACGCACATGAAGTCACCAGCGCAGGTTGCTGCCAAGCGTGGTCTGAGCGTCGAAGAAATTCGGGGGTAATGCATCATGGCTAAAACTATCAAAGTAACTCAGACCAAAAGTGCCATTGGCCGTCTGCCAAAGCACAAGGCCACTCTGACTGGCCTGGGTCTGCGTCGCATTGGTCACACCGTTGAACTGGAAGATACTCCAGCTGTTCGCGGTATGATCAATAAGGTCTACTACATGGTTAAGGTGGAGGACTGATAATGCGTCTGAACACACTTTCTCCTGCCGTAGGCGCGAAGTCTGCTCCTAAGCGTGTAGGCCGTGGTATTGGTTCTGGCTTGGGCAAGACCGCTGGTCGCGGTCACAAGGGTCAAAAATCTCGTAGCGGTGGCGGTGTACGCCCAGGCTTCGAGGGTGGTCAAATGCCACTTAAGATCCGTCTGCCTAAGTTCGGCTTTACCTCTCGTGTTTCTATGGTAACTGCTGAAGTTCGTCTCGGCGAACTGGCTAAAGTTAACGGTGATGTTATCGACCTGAACGCACTGAAAGATGCGAACGTAGTAACTCGCAACATCCAGTTTGCGAAAATCGTTCTTTCAGGTACCATTGAGCGCCCAGTGACCGTAAAAGGTCTGAAGGTTACCAAAGGTGCACGCGCAGCTATTGAAGCTGCTGGCGGAAAGATCGAGGAATAATACGTCGATGGCAAAACCAGGACTTGATTTAAAAAGCGCGAAAGGCGGTCTGTCAGAATTGAAAGCCCGTCTCCTGTTCGTGATTGGTGCAATTATCGTGTTTCGTGCCGGTTCTTTTGTACCAATTCCTGGTATTGACGCAGCTGTATTAGCAGAGCTGTTTGCTCAACAGAAGGGAACCATCTTGGGCATGTTTAACATGTTCTCGGGTGGTGCCCTTGAGCGTGCCTCAATATTCGCATTGGGGATCATGCCGTACATTTCGGCGTCGATCATCATGCAGCTGTTGACTGTAGTGCACCCCGCACTCGCCGAACTGAAAAAGGAAGGTGAGTCTGGTCGTCGCAAGATCAGTCAATACACCCGTTGGGGTACCCTGGTGTTGGGTACATTCCAGTCGGTCGGTATCGCAACCGGTCTGCCTAACCTAGTTCCAGGTCTGGTAGTGAACCCAGGTTTTGGGTTCTATTTCGTTGCGGTGGTGAGCTTGGTTACCGGGACTATGTTCCTGATGTGGCTGGGCGAACAGATTACCGAGCGTGGCATTGGTAACGGTATTTCGATCCTGATTTTCGCAGGTATCGTGGCCGGCCTGCCATCAGCTATCGGCCAAACGGCCGAGCAGGCGCGTCAAGGTGATTTGAACGTATTGGTATTGTTGTTGATTGGCGTGATTGTATTCGCCGTCACTTATTTCGTGGTGTTTGTGGAGCGTGGTCAACGTCGTATCGTTGTTAACTACGCCAAGCGTCAACAAGGCCGTAAGGTGTTTGCCGCGCAATCCACTCACTTGCCACTGAAAGTGAACATGGCGGGTGTTATTCCCCCAATCTTTGCGTCCAGCATCATTCTGTTCCCTGGAACCCTGGCTCAGTGGTTCGGTCAGAATGAAGCCCTGTCTTGGCTGAGCGATATTTCGCTGGCCGTAAGCCCTGGGCAACCGCTGTACTCACTGCTTTATGCAGCAGCGATCATCTTCTTCTGCTTCTTCTATACCGCGCTGGTGTTTAACCCACGCGAGACAGCAGACAACCTGAAGAAGAGTGGTGCGTTCATTCCCGGGATCCGTCCTGGCGAACAGACCTCGCGTTACATTGATAAAGTGATGACCCGACTGACTCTGGCAGGCGCGTTATACATTACCTTTATCTGTTTGATTCCGGAGTTCATGCTCATCGCCTGGAAAGTACAGTTCTATTTTGGCGGTACTTCCCTGTTGATTATGGTGGTAGTGATCATGGACTTCATGGCTCAGGTTCAGACCCATATGATGTCTCATCAATATGAGTCTGTAATGAAGAAAGCTAACCTTATCAACAAAGCGAATCTCGATCGCTTTGGCCGATAAGTTAGTTTACGGAGTTGTGAAATGAAAGTTCGAGCTTCCGTGAAGAAGATCTGCCGTAACTGCAAGATCATCAAGCGTAGCGGCGTTGTACGCGTTATCTGTGTTGAACCAAAACACAAACAGCGTCAAGGCTAAAAAATCTGGCCAGTCCCTGGTAACAGGGCTGGCCAAAAAATGTTTGCAAAACTGTCACCTGTCGAGTATCCTTTCGGGCTTTTCACAGGTGGCCTTTAACTTAAGGAGTGCATAGTGGCCCGTATAGCTGGCATTAACATTCCTGATCATAAGCACGCAGTCATCGCTTTGACTGCAATCTACGGTGTTGGTCGTACTCGCGCAAAAGCCATTTGCGCCGCTACCGCCATTGCTGAAGATGCCAAGATCAAGGAATTGAGCGAAGCTCAAATCGATACCCTGCGCGAAGAAGTTGCCAAATACACAGTAGAAGGTGACTTGCGTCGTGAGGTTTCCATGAACATCAAGCGTCTGATGGACCTTGGTTGTTATCGTGGCCTCCGTCATCGTCGCAGCCTGCCCCTGCGTGGGCAACGTACCAAGACCAATGCGCGTACTCGCAAAGGTCCACGTAAACCCATCAAGAAGTAACGGGAAGGTGAGAAATGGCTAAAGTTCCATCACGTTCTCCGCGCAAGCGCGTACGTAAGCAGGTTGCCGATGGCATGGCTCACATCCATGCATCTTTCAACAATACAATCGTGACTATCACCGATCGTCAAGGTAATGCTCTGTCTTGGGCTACTGCAGGTGGTTCAGGCTTCCGTGGTTCACGTAAGTCTACTCCGTTTGCTGCTCAGGTAGCAGCTGAGCGTGCAGGCGTTGCCGCTCAGGACTACGGTCTGAAAAACCTTGAAGTTTTCGTGAAGGGTCCTGGTCCAGGTCGTGAATCAGCCATTCGTGCGCTGAACGCTGTTGGTTACAAAATCACCAACATCACTGACGTGACACCGATCCCTCACAACGGTTGTCGCCCTCCTAAGAAACGCCGCGTGTAACGCCGTTAGTTAGGATAGTTGGAGAAAGAACATGGCAAGATACTTGGGTCCCAAGCTCAAGCTCAGCCGCCGGGAAGGTACTGACCTCTTCCTGAAAAGCGGTGTGAGAGCAATTGATTCGAAGTGTAAGCTGGAAACCGCTCCAGGCCAGCACGGTGCGCGTAAGCCACGTCTGTCTGAATACGGTACTCAGCTGCGCGAGAAGCAGAAAGTTCGTCGTATTTACGGTGTACTGGAAAAGCAGTTCCGTAACTACTATAAGGAAGCTGCACGTCTGAAAGGCAACACCGGTGAAAACCTGTTGCAACTTTTGGAAACCCGCCTGGATAACGTAGTTTATCGTATGGGCTTTGGTTCAACTCGTGCCGAAGCACGTCAGCTGGTTAGCCATAAGTCTGTTATGGTAAACGGTCGTGTTGTTAACATCCCTTCATTCAAAGTGTCTGCGAATGATGTAGTAAGCATCCGTGAGAAGTCACGCACTCAAGCCCGTATCAAAGCGGCTTTGGAAGTGGCTGCCCAGCGTGAGAAGCCTACTTGGGTTGAAGTAGACGCCGCTAAGATGGAAGGTGCTTTCAAGCGTCTGCCAGAGCGTAGCGATTTGTCTGCGGATATTAACGAACAGCTGATCGTCGAGCTTTACTCTAAGTAAGGCTAACAAACAAGAGAGGACACAATGCAGGGTTCTGTTACAGAATTTCTTAAACCGCGTCTCGTGGACATCGAGCAGGTTAGCCCAACTCGTGCCAAGGTCGTTCTGGAACCGCTTGAGCGTGGTTTCGGTCACACTTTGGGTAACGCGTTGCGTCGTATCCTTCTGTCGTCCATGCCTGGCTGCGCGGTCACCGAAGTTGAAATCGACGGTGTACTGCACGAATACAGCAGCAAGGAAGGCGTTCAGGAAGACATCCTCGAGATCCTGTTGAACCTGAAAGGTTTGGCCGTGATCATCGAAGGAAAAGACGAGGCTATGCTCACGCTGAGCAAGTCCGGCGCAGGCCCTGTTACTGCAGCAGACATCACCCACGACGGTGATGTAACCATCGCTAACCCTGATCATGTTATCTGTCACCTGACCGGTAATCATGACATCAGCATGCGTATCCGCGTTGAGCGTGGTCGTGGTTATGTGCCGGCTTCTGCCCGTGCCCAGAACGAAGACGATGATCGCCCAATCGGCCGTCTGCTGGTTGACGCTTCTTTCTCACCGGTTGCCCGTATTGCCTACAACGTAGAAGCGGCCCGTGTTGAGCAGCGTACTGACCTGGATAAGCTGGTAATCGATATGACCACTAACGGTACTATCGATCCAGAAGAAGCCATCCGTCGCTCTGCAACCATTCTGGCTGAACAGCTGGATGCGTTTGTAGAACTGCGTGATGTGTCTGTTCCAGAGCAGAAAGAAGAGAAGCCAGAGTTCGATCCTATTCTGCTGCGTCCTGTCGACGATTTAGAGCTTACTGTACGTTCGGCCAACTGCTTGAAGGCCGAAGCGATTCATTACATCGGTGATCTGGTTCAACGCACTGAAGTTGAGCTGCTCAAGACTCCTAACCTGGGTAAGAAATCTCTTACCGAGATCAAGGACGTATTGGCGTCTCGCGGACTGTCGTTGGGTATGCGTCTGGAAAACTGGCCTCCAGCCAGCTTGGCAGACGACCTGTAAGACCGGATTGGTACAGAGATAGTTTATAAGGATTAGGTCATGCGCCATCGTAAGAGTGGTCGTCAACTTAACCGCAACAGCAGCCACCGTCAGGCTATGTTCCGCAACATGGCTTCTTCACTGGTACGTCACGAGATCATCAAGACTACCGTTGTGAAGGCGAAAGAACTGCGTCGCGTAGTTGAACCCCTGATTACACTCGCTAAGAGTGATAGCGTAGCAAACCGTCGTCTGGCGTTTGCTCGCACCCGCGACCAAGAAGTCGTAGGTAAACTGTTCAACGAGCTGGGTCCACGTTACCAGGAGCGTCCTGGTGGTTACACCCGTATTCTGAAGTGTGGTCTGCGTGCCGGTGACAAAGCCCCTATGGCTTACATCGAGCTGGTAGGTCGCCCAGAAGCTGCCGTAGCTGTTGAAGTTGAAGCTGCCGCTGAGTAATCAGTGAAAGCGAAGAAAACCGGACCTTAGGGTCCGGTTTTTTTATGCCCGCGATTTATTCAATCCAGTCGATTTTGCCATCCAGCCTTTCCGGCACCGTCAGTTGCCACTTTTTCATACCACTGCGACTGAAAATAAACCGGCCACTGTCGTCTATCACCGGATAGATACTCGACGCCGGAGTACCATTTAAAATACGTTCAGCCATCTCTGCTGCAGTTTTGCCGTGCGCATAGCCATCCAGTACAAAGCCGCCAACGTTGCCCCTGGGGCCAATCGAGAAATCCCAAAAACCGAAGGAAGGCACAGAGGTGTGGTCGTGGATCCAGCCGAGCATCTCGTCGGGCTGGGTATAGCTGCCATCAGCTTCTGAGAGAGTATGGTAGAGGCCAACGATAATGGCATCGTAGCCTTGTGCTTTGGCCTGGCTTACCCGTTCCCGCCACACTTCGCTGCGGTTATCCAGACGGATATCGATATGAATTTTGCCAACCTTCACATAGGGCTCCAGTTGACTCAGATGATCGTGGGATACGGTTGAAGTGGTTGAGGCATCAAACACCACCAGAATTCGCGGGGCGTCTTTTTTAAGCAAGGCACTGAGAAACAGCACCGAGCGTTTCAGCAGCGGCCGTTCAAATACCCCGGTGATGGCGCTGAACTGATCCAGACCATAGTCCCGGGGTGTACCGTTAAGCCCAAGGAAAACCACGGGAATATTCAATGTGCTTAAACGCGCTGACAGCAATCTGAAGGCGTTATCGTCACCAATCAATATCAGTTCGGGGTCATAGGCCGTTAGGCCATTCCAGACCCTGTCTGCGGCCATTTCATAGTCTTCACGCTGAATACGTTTGGTGTCGAGTTGAAAGCGTTCGAGCTGATGGCCTGTCAGTACATCTTCAATCCCCTGGACGTACTCATGATCCCAGGCATAGTCGGCATGGTAGCTTTCGATAATGGCAACCCGAGCGGCGAACGCCGGCGAGAGCAGGAAGCAGCAGAGCAATATGAGCAAGCGGGACATGGCGTCATCTCCGTGAATGACTTCTCCAAGTATAGTCCTGCCGTTAAAAAGAAAGCCTCCGATTGGAGGCTTTCGAGAAGATTAGCGTGAACCGCCTTTCTGATCTTCGCTGTACTGCAGCTTCTCATGGGTTTTACCCATGGCTTCAGCCACTTCCGGCGGCATGTAGTTCTCGTCGTGCTTGGCGAGCACTTCACTGGCTTCCAGCTTGCCGTCTTCGGTCAGCACGCCCTGAGCCACAATGCCCTGGCCTTCACGGAAGAGATCCGGCAACAGATCATCATAAGTCACAATGACTTCACCGCCGCCGGCATCGTGCACGGCAAACTCAACGTGCAGACTGTTGGGATCCCGTACCATGGAGCCAACAGTCACCATGCCGCCCACCCGGATGCGCTGGCCGGCTTCTGGCTTGATGCCGGTATCGGCTTTACCGTGAATGATTTCGGTAGGGGTGTAGAACAGGTTCAGGTTGGTGTTCAGCGCGTACAGCAGCAAAGAAGCCACCGCGGCCACACCACCAATCAGGCCCACTGCAAGGGCGAGTCTCTTTTTACGTCTTGGGTTCATTCTTTGTTGCTCCGGCTTTCTTTCAGGCGCTCTTCCCGAGCGATTTTCTTAGCGATTTCCGTGAGCACCTTGCCTTTTTGGCGCGTGCTAAGAACGATAAGGGTGATAAGGCTGGTGAAGGTAACACCGTAAGCCAGCCAGACATAGAAGGCATAACCTCCCATGTTGATAAAGTCTGCAAAGCTTTCAAATTGCATTATTTAGCTCCTTGAGCCAGGGCCATTTGACGTACCCATGGGCGCATGGCGTTGCGTGCCAGGATCTCGGCCTTGAATCGAACCAGGGTCAGAGCACCGATCATCAAACCAAATCCAACGATATTGATGAGCAGTGGGTACAGCATGTCAGTCGACATGGTGGACTTCTCAGTGATCCTGATGGTGGATGGCTGGTGCAGTGAGCTCCACCATTCCACAGAGTATTTGATAATCGGGATGTTAATAACACCCACAATCGCCAGAATGCCGGCGGCACGGGCGGCCAGCACCTTGTCTTCAAAGGAGGCGTACAGGGCAATCACACCCAGGTACAGGAACAGCAGCACCAGCTCAGAGGTCAGGCGCGCATCCCATACCCACCAGGTACCCCACATAGGCTTACCCCAAGTGGCGCCGGTGAAGAGGGCGATAAAGGTGACTACCGCACCGATTGGGGCGATGGCAGCTGCGGTCCAGTCGGCCGCCTTGATTTGCCATACCAGGCCAATAAAGGCGGCGGTGGCCATCCCCATGTAAGCAGCCATCGACATCGAAGCGGCCGGCACGTGGATAAAGATGATGCGGTAGCTGTCGCCCTGCTGGTAGTCAGTCGGCGCAAACGCCAACCCCCAGACGGTACCGGTGGCAATAAAGGCGATAGCCAGAAAGGCAAACCAGGGCAAGAGTTTGTCTGATAACTTGTAAGCACGCTCGGGATCGGCGTAAGGATGTAACCACTTCCACATATTAGTTAGTACTCACTCTCAGTGATGCGCCAATTGCAAAGGGCGCCAGTGTTAAAGACCCAACCAGCATGGCCCCTATTATAGCGAGCTGGCCGTCATAGGGTAAATTCATTCCTGCGGCATCAATGGCACTGGTCGCAAAAATCAGTACCGGAATGTACAGCGGCAGGATAAGCAGACTGAGCAGCACCCCGCCTTTGCGCAGGCCAACCGTCAGTGCAACACCGATGGCGCCAAGCAAACTCAGTACTGGTGTACCCAGTGCCAGAGTCGACATCAGCGCACCATAGCTGTTGTCCTCAAGGTGCAGCAGCACGGCCAGCAGCGGTGATACCAGAATCAGTGGCACCCCGGTTAACAGCCAGTGGGCCAGCACTTTGGCCAGCACTGTCAGATACAGTGGCTGCGGGCTCAGCAGCATTTGTTCCAGCGAGCCGTCGACATAGTCGGCCTTGAACAGCCGCTCAAGCGACAGCATGGATGCCAGCAGCGCCGCAACCCAGATAATGCCGGGGGCAATGCGGGTCAACACCTGTGGCTCGGGGCCAATACCCAGTGGGAACAGGGTCACTACCATCACAAAAAACAGCAGCGGGTTAAAAATGTCTCCCCGGTGACGTACCGCGATCTTAAGATCGCGCTTGAGCACAGTGAAGAACGCTTGTCTGTAGCTAATGCCTCGTTTCATGGGAGCCAACCTTATATAAAGCGGTATTCGAGCTTGAGCTTGCGCAGCCGCTCGTCCGTGATGAGCCCCATATCCTGGTGAGTGGTCAGGATGACGCAGCCGCCGTTGTCAGCATGGCGCAGGAACAGTTGTTCCAGTTCAGCCACGCCGCGTTTATCGATGGCGGTGAAGGGTTCATCCAGGATCCAGACTTTGCAGCTGGTGTGCCACAGCCGTGCCAGTGCGGTGCGTCTGTGCTGTCCGGCGGACAGGTGGCCTGCCAGTGCTTCTTCGAATCCTTTCAGGTTGACTTTGGCGAGGATTTCGCCGCTGTTGAAGTCATCATAGCCACTTAACCTTAAATTGAAGTTAAGGTTTTCTTCGGCGGTGAGCTCGCTCTTAACGCCCGCCAAGTGCCCGAGATATAAGAGATCTTCGTTAAACTCGTCGCGGCAGCGAGTGATGTCTTCGGTTTGGTAAAATACGCGCCCGGCATAGGGGCGAGAGAGTCCGGCAAGGATCCGGAGCAGGCTGGTTTTACCGGCCCCATTCGGGCCTTCGATCTGAATGATATCGCCTTCGTTGACGCTGAAACTCAGCTCATCGAAGAGAATTCTTTCTTCACGGATACAGGTCAGCTTATCTGCGGATACCAGTGTTTTGGTTGTTGTTGTCAATTGTGTCACCAAGACCTCTAATCCAGCGGTGGAACTGTGCCGATACTAACATACTTAAAGGGCAGGGTTTACTTCGTAAGGTGACTAAGTATCAGCAATTTGATGCACTTCCAATATGTGCAATGATGCCGGAACTTTTTTAAGATTTGCTAATATATTGCCGAAATTGTGGCCTAAATCTCATCTCCCGAAACAAGCTGGGAGAGATCTCACAAAAAGGTGAGATCTTTTGAAGTTTGTAGTACCCTTAGCTCGCTAAAACTAGTCTGCCTTCGAGGGCAGCGTTGAGCATGTAAGTATTTGCATTAGGAACATTGAACATGAAAAAACTGTTAGCAATGACTGCAGTAGCTGCTCTGACTATGGCTGCCAGCGTATCTGCTCAAGAAGGTGAAGCTATTTATAACAAGGCTTGCCAGGTTTGCCACAGCATGGGCGTAGCCGGTGCGCCTAAGGCTCACGACGCTGCCCAGTGGGAACCACGTCTGGCCAAAGGTGTTGACGCTCTGGTTGCCAGTGTTAAAGGCGGTCTGAACGCTATGCCTCCAGGCGGTATGTGTACCGACTGTACTGATGAAGACTACAAGAACGCTATTGAGTTCATGTCCAAGTAATTGGAATGTAGTTAGAAGAACCGGCCCTCTGGCCGGTTTTTTATTGCCTGTGATTTGGCCGCACCGCTTCTCTAACAGATAGCTTCTCCAGCAAATAGCAACTCCAATAACGAGCTACTCCACTAAGCCGCTGCGCCAACCAATAGCTGTGCCAATAGAGGGCTGCGCCAATAAAAAAGCCGGCGTGGTTAGCCGGCTTCATTAAACGAGATGGATGCTTTACTGCACCAGGGTATCCAGTACCAGGTTTACAGACTCGCCGCCCACATCGACGGAGGCCAGGGTGCCCTTGATGTCACCAGTTTGTGGCTTCACGCTACCGTGCTTGGACAATACTGCGATCACTTCCACCTGCTTGGCGCTGCTGAGCTTCACATCGCCACCCATGTTGGTGCTGTCATCCAGAGTGATGGTAACCGGCAGGGTTTTGGCGCTCAGCTTGGTTGCGGCCAGTGGCACTTTAGGGCCTTCGGTGGCGCGGGCAAAGATGAACAGCATATCGGTTTCATTTACCTTGGCTGCCAGCTCAGGCGATACCGATACCTGCACAGTTACAGTGGGAGCCGCTGTTGCTACGCCCTGATGTACGCTGTCGGTTGGCATCATGCCGGTTTCAGACATCATCTTCATTTTGGCAGTTTCGATGGCGTTGATCAGCGCAGTGCGGTCGATATCGTTGCGATCGGTGGCCAGAATGGTCTGCCAGGCGTCGATGGCCTTTTGGTATTCGGCGGTGAAGAAGGCATCCATACCAACCAGCAGCAGGGTAGATGGATCTTTGGGATCCAGCGCCAGCGACTGGTCGATCAGCGCCTGGATCTCAGGCGACATCTGCTGGTTGTTTTTGTAGTACAGCGCTGTGGCCTTGGGACCAATCAGCTCGGCGTGGGTGCCAACCAGCTCCATCACTTTATCGAAGGCATTTACCGCTTCATCAAAGCGATTGGCGGAGATATAGGCGTGACCCAGGTTAAACCAGGCCTGGCTGTTGTCCGGCTCGGCCTGTACGGCCATTTCCATCATTTGTACCCGCTGCGACATGATTTGCTCGGCAGTCATGCCTTCATGGGGATTGGCGGCGCGCGGTGGGTTAGATACGTTTTGGTACTGGCCCAGGTCCTGATACAGGTAGCCGGAAATACCCAGCAGCGTGACAGACATCAGCACTGGCCACAGCAGGCCCTTGGGTTTTACTGTATTAACCAGCGATTCATCGGCGCCTTGTTTAATGTCCTGCAGCAGGCTGATTTCCAGCTCTTTCTTCAGGCCTTCAAATTCCTGGTCATCCAGCAGGCCTTCGGCAAGTTCTTTTTCGAGAATGGCGAGACGTTCGTTGAACAGCTCGAGGTTGGTTTGCTTACGTACACCTGCCTCTTCGGTCTTGAGCAGGCGCTGCTGACGGAAGTGGGGTACCCAGATCAGCATAAGGCCGATCAGCACAACAAATGCAATCAGAATCCAGAAAGTCGTCATTATCTATTTTTCACCTTGGTTGCCTTGACTGGCGATACCGCCGGGTTTGCGGGTCAGATTATACGAAAAGCATATTCATTGAACAGTAATATAAGCTTAAGCGCCGACGGGAAACGCCAGAGTTGGGCACTGGTTCACAGAAAGCTGATTTAACTGCAACCAATTCAGATAAAAGGCGTCAGAATGTCAGCCAAGGGGTAGAGTTAGCTCGGTTTTGCCTGTGAAACCAAGAATGAGACTGGCGACCCATATTTGCGCGAAAGTGGCAGACAGGAACTATAGCAAATACTAAAATGGCGCAAATTCGTAAAAACTAATGTGTGATTCATGTTGTGCGTCGATAGTAGAAGTCAGGCTGTCGACATGACTATATAAGACTGAGGAGTACCCATGATCCCGGAACTTGGACACTTTGCGCTGATCACAGGGCTGGCATTCGCCATCCTGCTCAGCACCGTGCCACTTGTCGGGGTAGCACGCAAGGATCAATACCTTGTGCGCTATGCCTGGCCGTTAGCATACGGCATGTTCCTTTTTATCAGTTTGTCGGTTATCACCCTTGGCTACAGCTTCGCGGTCGATGACTTCTCCGTAGCCTACGTGGCGCACCATTCCAATTCGCAACTTCCCAGCTTCTTCAAGATCGCCGCCGTTTGGGGTGGTCACGAAGGTTCTCTGCTGTTCTGGGTGTTCTCCCTGTCGGTCTGGGCCGCGGCGGTTGCCAAGTTCAGTAAGGGACTGGAAGAAGTCTTTACCGCCCGGGTACTGGCGGTGCTCGGTATGATTACCGTGGGCTTCACCCTGTTCATGCTGCTGACTTCCAGCCCATTCGAGCGCCTGTTCCCGGCGCCAATGGAAGGGCGTGACCTGAATCCTATGCTGCAGGACGTGGGTCTTATCTTCCACCCGCCAATGCTGTATCTGGGTTACGTGGGCTTCTCGGTGAGCTTTGCGTTTGCGATTGCAGCGCTGCTCAGTGGCCGTCTTGACTCTGCCTGGGCTCGCTGGAGCCGTCCGTGGACTCTGGCAGCCTGGATTTTCCTGACCGGCGGTATCGCGCTAGGTTCCTGGTGGGCTTACTACGAGCTCGGCTGGGGTGGCTGGTGGTTCTGGGATCCGGTTGAGAACGCATCCTTTATGCCATGGCTGATTGGTACTGCACTGGTGCACTCGCTGATTGTGACTGAGAAACGCGGCACCTTCCGTAACTGGACCGTACTGCTGTCAATCTTCGCCTTCTCTCTGAGTTTGCTGGGTACCTTTATCGTACGTTCCGGGGTACTGACATCGGTGCACTCATTTGCCGCCGATCCTAGCCGCGGTATGTTCATTCTGTTGCTGCTCGGTCTTGCCATTGGTGGCTCGCTCACTCTGTTCGCCTTCCGCGCCAGTGAGATGACCAGTCCGGCCAAGTTTGAGCTTTGGTCGAAAGAAACCATGCTGCTGGTGTGTAACCTGCTGTTGACCGTGGCTTGCGGCACTGTGCTGCTGGGTACCCTGTACCCACTGCTGATTGATGCGCTGGGCATGGGTAAGATTTCGGTAGGCCCTCCATACTTCAACGCAGTGTTTGTGCCTATCGTGCTGGTGATGTTTGTGTTCATGGGTATTGGCCCCATCATCCGCTGGAAGAAGGCCAAAGCCGGTGAACTGAAGCGTCAGCTGATGATCCCTGCGATTGTGTCTGCAGTGGTAGGTATTGCCGCGCCTTTCATCGCCGGTGGTGAGTTCAATATCTGGGTTGCCCTGGGTATCGGTACCGCGACGTGGATCACCCTCGCCAGCCTGCGTGCCGGATACAACGCCATCAAGACCAACGAAGGCCTGAGCCTGGCGCGTCTTGGTCGCAGCCAACTGGGGATGATCATCGCTCACCTGGGTATTGCTGTGTCGGTAGTAGGTGGCACCATGGTGTCCAACTACTCCATCGAGAAGAGCGTGCGCATGGGTCCCGGCGTCAGCCACGAGCTGGCCGGTTACACCTTCAAGTTCCTTGAGACCAAAAACGTGGTGGGTCCAAACTACACCGCTCAGCAAGGACAGATTGAAGTGTACAAAGGTGACAGCTTCGTCACCCTGCTCAAGCCGGATCGTCGCCAGTACAACGTGCGCACCATGGACATGACCGAAGCCGGTATCGACTGGGGTCTGTTCCGTGACCTGTACGTCACCATGGGTGACCCTATCAGCGCGACCGAGTACGCGGTGCGTCTCAACTACAAGCCATTTGTGCGTTGGTTGTGGTTCGGCGGTATCTTCATGATGGTGGGCGGTTTCTTTGCTGCCTCAGACAAACGCTATCGTGTTAAGGTTGCTGCCAAGGACAAAGCGCAGCAAGACGCCAAAGGCAAATTGGCAACTGCCTGAGATTTGGAGAAAAAATGAAGAAGCTGGTCTTATTCATTCCATTGGTATTGTTTCTGGGGATGGGCGTGTTCCTCTACAAGGGCCTGTTCCTCAATCCTCAGAAACTGGATTCAGCACTGGAGGGCAAGCCTGTGCCTGCCTTCCAACTGGAAAAACTGGAAACCCCGGGTGAAATGCTCACCCAGGAAAACCTTAAAGGTCAGGTGGCACTGCTGAACGTATGGGCGACCTGGTGCCCATCCTGTAAGTATGAGCATCCGTTCCTGATGTCGTTGGCACGCCAGAAGCTGGTGCCAATCTACGGCATCAACTATCGCGACGAGCGCGCCGAAGCTATTCGTGAGCTGCGCCGCGAAGGCGACCCTTATGCGCTGAACATCTTTGATAAAGATGGCCGTCTGGGTCTGGACCTTGGGGTATACGGTGCGCCTGAAACCTTCCTGGTAGACCATAAAGGGATTATTCGTTTCCGCTACGCAGGTCCTGTGGATCAGCGCGTATGGACTGAAACCCTGTATCCGATGGTGAAGCAGCTGCAACAGGAGGCCGCCACAGAGGCGGCAGCCAACAGCCCTGCCGCAACAGGAGCCGCATCATGAAACAGTTGAACGCATTACTGGCCATGGTGCTGCTGTGCTTCAGCTCATTGGTTCTGGCCACGCCGGTAGACACTTATGAGTTCAAGTCGGCAGATAACCAGAAGCGTGCGCTGTCACTGGCCCATGAGCTGCGCTGTCCTCAGTGTCAGAATCAGAACCTGATTGACTCCAACTCGCCGGTTGCCCGCGACCTGCGTTTGGAAGTGTACAAGATGGTGGATGAGGGTAAGTCGGACGATCAGATCATTGAGTTCATGACCACCCGCTACGGTGACTTCGTGCTGTATAAGCCAAGAATGGAAGGTCGTACCTACATTCTGTGGTTGGGGCCAGTCATCCTGCTGCTGATCGGTTTGACCGCCGGTATCCTGTTTATTCGTAAACAGCGTAATCAGCCGGTGGAAGCGGCCGACCTGACGCCAGAGCAGCAAGCAGAACTCGATGCCTTGCTCAAAGGCGACAAGCCTGATGTCGAAGCAGACGACAAGGGTAAGAAATCATGAAGCGCATTGTCTGCGCACTGATGTTGGCGGCCCCCGGGGCCGCCATCGCTTATCCGGGGATGCAACAGCAAGCAGCGCAACCGGCATCCAGCGTCGATCTTATCCGCCAGTTACCCCACCCGTTTCCGATCGAAGCAGTTCCCTTTGAAGACGCAAGTGGCAAAGCCGTCGACTTCAGTCAGTATCAGGGCAAGGTCGTGATGGTTAACATGTGGGCCACCTGGTGTCCGCCCTGTGTCAGGGAGATCCCGGCACTGGAGCGTCTTAAAGCCAAGTTGGACCCAAAGACATTCGCCTTCCTGCCAATCTCTATTGATGCTGGTGGCAAGGCTGAAGTCGATGCCTTCTTAAAGGCACAGGGGATGGAAGACTTTGGTTCTTTCTTCGATGCGCCGCAAAACTTAAGGCAGGTGTTCCCCCTCGATACCATTCCAGCCACCTTTATCCTTAACAGAGAAGGGCAGCTGGTGGCCTTTGTCAGAAGCTACGTTGACTGGGACGACCCCAAAGCCGAAGCATTGTTAAAAGGCATTATCGAGGCGCCAGCCGCCGCACCTGCGGTCAACGCCGCTAAATAACCAGCCAATTCAGTGTCTGGATCCAAGAAAGATCGCATTTTGCCTAAAAGATCGGCATGCGATCTTTTTCTTTTAAAAAGGGCTTGCACTTCGAGTCAGGCTCCCTATAATGCGCATCCGTTGTCACGGCAAAACTGCTCAGGCAGGGCTGAGGTAACAACGCGGAAAGTAAACGAAAAGGTGAGTGTGGTGACAAAATCGCCAAACAGAAAAACCTTGAAGTAAATCACTTGACGCGAAAACAGGAAAGCGTAGAATACGCAGCCCTGACCCGGTGAGCCAAGCGCGACCGGATGTTCTTTAAAAATCAGATAAGACAAGCAAAT